>JAHCAY010000001.1:3004934-3305427 GCA_019634575.1 Candidatus Didemnitutus sp. | reverse complement strand
ATCTTAGAGAGCGCGCTGTAGGCGCCGAGGAGGAGCTGCTGGCCGGTCTGACCGCGGGCGTAGAACGTGCGCGAGACTTGAGCGCCACCGAAGGAGCGGTTGGCGAGAAGGCCGCCGTATTCGCGGGCGAAAGGCACGCCCTGCGCGGCGCATTGGTCGATGATGTTGACCGAGACCTCGGCGAGGCGGTGGACGTTGGCTTCGCGGGCGCGGTAGTCGCCGCCCTTGAGGGTGTCGTAGAAGAGCCGGTAAACGCTGTCGCCGTCGTTTTGGTAGTTCTTGGCGGCGTTGATGCCGCCTTGGGCGGCGATGGAGTGGGCGCGGCGCGGGCTGTCGTGGAAGACGAAGCACTTCACCTTGTAGCCGAGCTCGGCGAGCGTGGCGGCGGCGGAGCCGCCGGCGAGGCCGGCACCGACGACGATGACCTCGTATTTCCGCTTGTTGGCCGGATTGACGAGTTTGATCGAGGCCTTGTGGTTGCGCCACTTGTCGGCGAGCGGGCCGGAGGGAATCTTGGAATCAAGTTTGGCCATGGCGGAAAAGGCTTAGAGGTGGACGTAGCCGCTCAGCACCGCGATCGGGATGAGGGCGTTGAGAAGGAAGTAACCCCAGCAGTAAACCTTGGCGAAGCCGTCGAGGCCGCGCGTCCAGTTCTCGTTCTTGAGGCCGAAGGTCTGGAACATCGACGAGATGCCGTGCGCGAGGTGGTAGCTGAGCAGACCGACGGCGATGATGTAGAACGCCGACACCGGCACGCTGCTGAAGCCTTGCACGACCATCTTGTAGACGTCGCGCACCATCGTGCCGTCGTGGAGCGCGTAGGTGTGCTGACTCCATTCGGGGTGCTGCGCGCGAATCGTGAAGTGCAGGAGGTGGTAGACGATGAAGGCGAGGACAACGATGCCGGTGCGGGCCATCACGCGCGAGGCGAGCGTGGCGCGGTTGACCTTGTCGATGCCGTAGGCGTCGGGGCGCGCGGCGCGATTCTCGAGCGTGAGCTGGATCGCGAGCCAGATGTGGACGACCACGCACGCGAGCAGGAACGCGCGCACGAGCCACAACGCCGAGCCAAGCGACTCGAGGAAGTGGCCGTAGTGGTTGATCTTCTCCGGCGGGAGGAAGATCTGGAGGTTGCCGACCAAGTGTCCCGTGACGAAGCCGAACAAGACGAGTCCGGTGAACGCCATGAGAAACTTCCGGCCAATAGATGACGTGAAGAGCGAGCCGAGGAGGTTCATCGCATGAGTGGAGTCGAAAGGCGCGTGGAGGGGTGACGCCGAGGTGGACCGCAAGAAACCAACGCACCTGCCGGATGTAAAGTGCGCCGCCCGGACCAATTTGGGCCGGCCGGCTTTATTAGGCTCCCTAACCCCGACAAGAAGAGCCGTCGCCACGAATCCACCACGCCAGAAACCGCTCAAGTCCATCGCGAACCGCGCCGATGACAACCCAGCGGTTGAACTCACTCCGGCCAAGTCTTCGTCGACTCGGCTCACTGCTGGTCGCAGTGGGAGCTCTCGCTTTGGGCCTGCGGACGAGCGCCCAGGTCGCCATCACCTCGGTCGACTACGGCACGACCACCAACACCACCGATCGCACCGCCGGAAACCTGACGTTCCTCAATCAATTCACGAACGTCGAATACGTCTCCTCCTCGCTCGGCACCTACGCGATCAATGGCACCGCCGCCAGCTCGGTGTCTTTCCGCCGCAATACCGGCGCCGGCAATCCGAACACCGCCAACGTATTCTATCAGTATTCCTCCACCAATTCGAACAACGGCACCACCACCGCCTCGGTCTACGGCAAAGGCGACTCGAGCCCCACCCTCTCGGAAGTGATGCTCAGCAACGACCTCACCCAAGGCTTGCGGAATCCTTTCGCCAACGGCTCCGGCAGCGAAAATTCCAACATCGAGCGCATCGATTTCTATTTTTCCGGCGGCTACACGGTGAAGGAAAACGATGCCATCGTGCTCTTCGACCTCGAAAACTACGGCGACCACGGCGACGGCTTCCGCGTCGCCGCCTACACCTCGGTCGGCACGGTCAACGGCGTCTCGAACGCCCCCACCGCCTACGCCAACTCCGGCCTGCTCGTCGAGCCCGGCACGATGGGCGACGCGGTCGACACTCCCACCGGCACGAACGCGCGCTATCTGCTCTCCACCTCGACCAGCGGCGACAGTCTCACCAGCAACCAGTCGATCACCTCGCTCGACTACAATTCCGGCACCCCCGGCGCCAACGACCTCTACCTCGTCGGCATTTTGATCCGCTTCACCGACCTCGGCCTCTCCGTCGGCCAGACCATCTACGGCTACTCCCTCATGGCCGGCGACGTCACCGCGTCCAGTGGCAGCGACTTGGTCAACTGGAACAACTCCTCCGTCTACTCCACCGACACCGACTCCAGCACGTGGGGAAACGCCGATTTTGCAGCTTTCGGCGGCACGATCGCCCGTGCCGTGCCCGAATCCCAATTCTATGGCGGCGCCCTCCTCTCCTTCGGAGTCCTGATCGGTGCCCTTCATAAAAGACGTCGAGCGAGTCGCAAAATCCTATCTCCAAGTAGGTAAGGAAATAATTCGCACAGAAATTCAGGCACATACGGCCCCAGAGAATCAGAGATTATCCCGACTTAATCTGGGTGTTTTCACCTATTTAATTGACTAGACCAAACGGCCCCCGCATACGAGGGGCATGGAATTCAGCCGCCCGCCTCTCCGCCTTCGCCGCGCCCTCTGCGCGAGCTTGGTCGCGGGCGCGCTCGCTCTCCGCGCCATCGGACAGGTTGCGGTGACCGCCGTCGATTACGGCACCACGGTCGACACGACGAATCGCACCGCCGGCAACATCACCTACAACAACACCTACACGCCCGTCGAATACATCTCCAGTTCGCTCGGCACCTACAACTTCAACGGCCCGCTCGCCAGCGCCGTGAACTTCCGCCGCAACACCGGCGCCGGCAATCCGAACAACTCGACCGTCTTCTACCAATACTCGTCCACCAGCGGCGGCAGCGCCACCGTGCTCGGCAAAGGCGACACCACACCAACGCTTTCCGAGGTCATGCTCAGCAACGACCTCTCGCAAGGCCTCCGCAACCCCTTCGCGAACGGCTCTGGCTCCACCAACTCGAACATCGAGCGCATCGATTTCTACTTCGCCGGCGGCTACACCGTGCAGGAGGGCGACGCCGTCGTCTTCTTCGACCTGGAAAACGTCGGCAATTTCGGCGACGGCTTCCGCATCGCCGCCTTCACGTCCGTCGGCACCGTCAACGGCGCCACCAACGCGCCCACCACCTACGCGAACACCGGCCTGCTCATCCAGCCCGATACTTTCGGCAATCCCGTCGCCACGCCCGACGGCTCCAACGCCAAATACCTCCGCTCCACCACCACCAACGGCGACAACCTCGCCAGCGGCCAATCCATCGCCACGCTCGACACCAACAGCGGCACGCCGAACAGCAGCGACCTCTACCTCGTCGGCATTCTCATCCGCTTCACCGACCTCGGCCTCTCCGTCGGCCAGACCATCTACGGCTACTCCCTCATGGCCGGCGACGTCACCGCCAGCACCGCGTCCGATCTCGTGAATTGGAACAACAGCGGCGTCTACCGCACGGACACCGACCCGACCACGTGGGGCAACATGGATTTCATGGGCTTTGGCGCACAAATCTCCCGTCCCGTCCCCGAGCCCTCGACCTACGGCGCCCTTCTCCTCGGCGCCGGCCTCGCGATTTTCGGCCTCCGTCGCTGGCGCGCCCAGTCCGGTAAACCGGCCGCGCTCTGAGCGGCCTATTTTGCAAGCGGCTTCAGCAGCGCGAATTTCCCGCTCGCCGCCGGCTGGATGAACTTGCGGCGGAACAACGTCACGCGCGCCCCGTCGCCGAGCACCGCGGCGATCTTCTCCGCAAAACCGTCCGGCGCCACCGCATCGGCGACATACTGCAACTCCCACCGCTGCTCCGAGACCTGCACGAGACTCCAGTGCCAGCACTGGAACTCCGCCGGCATCACCTGATCGACCTCGAACGCCGACACGACGACGCCATCGCCGCGCGTGTGCAGATCCTTCTCGCGTCCGAGAATCCGGTAGCCCGTCGCCGTGCGCCGCACGATGTCGCCCGTGTGATAACGCAACAGCGGCATCGCCACGCGATCGCGCGTCGTCACGTAGATCTGAAACGCGTCCGGATCCGACTCCGCGCGCCACGGCGCGAGCTCGATGAAACAGTTCGCCTCGACCACCCGCAGGTTATCACGGAACGCATCGCCCACGAAAAGATAACCCGCCTCGGTCGAGCCGTAGAGATCGACCTGCGCCGCGCCCGGGAACGTTTCCGCGATGCGCCGGCTGTGCTGCAGGCTCGCCTTGCCGTAGGTGAGAATCACCGTCTTCACGCTCGGCACCGCGATGTGCCGGCGCTTCAGCGCGCGCGCGAGCAGCGAGAGATAAACCGGCTCACCCTCGAGCACCTCCGGCTGCACCGCCTGCAACTCGCGCACGATGCGCTCCCATTCGCCCTCGGGGAACGCGAACGGATCGCTCGAGAGATTGAGGTAGACCGTGCCGTCGAAATACCGGTGCGGAAACGGATGGTCCTCGTAAGGGCAGAGATTACTCGAGCAGCCGACCGGCGCGAGGACGCACTTGCGATACGGCCGGTCGACATACTGCGCCAGCACCGGATGTGCGAGATAGGCGCGGCGCGTCTGCGCGTTCCACCAGCCATCTTCCATCACGACCGTCATCGGCCCGCTCGTCGTGCCCGAGGTGTGCTCGTATTCGAATTTTTTCTGCGCGAATCCCCGCTCGATCTCGCGATAGTCCGCGAAGAACGCCGTGTGCCCGCGCTGCACGATCTCCTGTTTCGTCAGCGGCGGGATCTCGCGATAGCACGACCACTGCAACGCTTCGCGGTGCAGCGGGAAACGCTCCGCGTAGAGTGGGCTGCGCGCGTAGATCGCGCGGATTTCGTTTTCGAGCGTCGCCGGGAGGCGACAGTCATCCACCTCGCCGAGCGAGTCGGTCGAGTTGGCGAACGCGGGCGTGGACACGGCGCTTTCCATTGGGGATGGCGCAGTAAAAGCCGCCCCGGGTTAATGTCAAACGACGCACCCGTCCTATTCGCCGCGCCGGAAATCAGCCGCCCTCGCGAGCGGACAGGACAGTTTCGCTCTCGCCGCGCGCCACGAGCGACGCACCGCCCGTGCGATTCACTTTCCGCGCAATTTCTCCCAATGCGGACGAAACAGCAGCAACCCGTCGAGCACGAGCGAATGCGTGATCTCGCCGCGATAGGCGCGCGCATAGACCTCCTCCACCGGCAGCGCGAGAATCTCGAATTCCTCGTTCGGGTCCCACGCGAGCTCGCTCGTGCGGCGCGCGTTCTCGACCAGCACGAGATGGCAGCGATTGGTCTGCATCGCGGGATTCGGATGCACCGAGCCGAGCAGGCGCACGTTCTCGCCGACGTAACCGGTCTCCTCCGCGAGCTCGCGCACCGCGGCCGCGAGCGGCGCTTCGCCCCGCTCGATCACGCCGCCGGGAATTTCGAGCGAGATGTCGTTCGTGCCGAAGCGGAATTGCCGCACCAGCACGATCTCGTGCTGCGGCGTGAGCGCGACGACGTTCACCCAGTCCGGCGCGTTGATCAGGAAAAAATCGCGCGGCGCCGGATGCGTCGGGTGCTGGAAATCCACGCTCTCCACGTCGAAGATGCGCGTGTGCGCGACAGGACGCGCTCCGAGTTTTTTCCAGCGCTGCGGTTTTTCCGGTGAACTCATCGGCGCAGAAAAAGGCGCGCCACGCCGAGTGACAAGCGGCGAGTGCTCCGCCACGCACCGCAGTCGCGCGCCGCACATCGCCACCGAGCGGACGCACTTCGCCGACAAGGCACGGACTCCGCTTCGCGCCGAGAACTCGTCGCGTTCACCGAATCCGCTACCTCACGTCACTTCTTCGCGGCTCGGCTCGGAAAACAAAAAAGCCCCCGCTCGCGCGGAGGCTTTTTGAAATTGATCGATGGATCCGCTTACTTGCCGGCCGGCAGCTTGATCTTCTGGCCGATGTGCATCTTGTTCGGATTCAGGCCGGGATTTTCGGCGAGGAGCGCGTCGACGCTGGTGCCGAACTTGCGCGCGATGGCGGAGAGGCCGTCACCCTTGGCGACCGTGTAGGTGCCGTCGGCGTTCTTGACACCCGTCGGAGCGGCTTTGCCGCCCTTGCCACCGGCGACCGGAGCGGGCTTCTTCATCGCCTCTTCCATCTTCGTCAGCTGCGCGCGGATGGCGCCGATCTCGGTGCCGACCTGGTTGAGGGCGTTCTGCACGCCGTCGCGCAGATTCTTCATGTCGCCCTCGGTCTTGGAGGCGTTCGAGCGGACCTCGTTCTCGATCGTCGCGATCTTGGCGATTTCATCGCCGTGCGCGGCCAAGGTCTTTTTGACCGTGGAAAGTTGAACCAAAGCGACCACGGCCAAGAGGAGGCCGATGACGCCGGTGAACGCGCCGATCATCGGCACGATATTGCTGGAGCTGGAGCTGCTATCGCGGGAAAGAGTGTCCATTTGGTGAGAGAGTGAGGAAACTTGTGTAGGAGGGGCCTCCCAGTGAGGCAAGAAGCATTTGTTCACAGAATCGTTCCCAAACCCACTGGCGCTCCGCCACCTGCGCAAACCCGCCGCATCTACGCCAAAATCCGCGACACTCACGCCGCCGGCGCGCGCTCATGCAAGCAGTAGCCGACGCCAGCACTCCGTGCCGCACAGCGTGAAACTTGGTCGGGGCGGCGAGATTCGAACTCGCGACCTCCTGGTCCCAAACCAGGCGCTCTACCAGGCTAAGCTACACCCCGGCGACCGGCCGACAGCGGAGTCCATCCCGTCGCGATAGTCAAGGGGGAGGCGCTGGCGCGGTTCCTGCATTTCGCGTCGGCCCGCCTCCCGTGATCCTTATCCCGCTCGGCTCGACACTGGGTTCCCATCGAGAAAAGGCGTGCAAGAAAATCACCGCTCCATTACCAACTCCTCAGTCGTGGATTTTGGCCTCTTCGACTGACAACGCACACTTCTCGCCCCCTCCGTCATGTCCCCCGTTTCGTTTTTCCGCCGCACGCTCGCACTCAGCACAGCTTTGATGGCAATTTCCACCAGCGCGCAAACGGCTCTATTGACCTACTCGTTCACGGGAAACACTGCGTCACCGACAACAGTAGATTCTAATCTCACAGGCAGTGCCATGAGTTCGTTGGTGGGTTTGACAGTGAGCAATTCTAGCCCCGTATCATCTGGCTATACAGGAGCATCCGGTAGCTACTACGGCGCTGGCGGCAACGGATGGGGTAGCACAGGGAATTATTTCGAACTGACCATAACTCCGGCTGCCGGACAAACTGTGACCATAACCACTTTATCGTTCGGATACAAAGAAAGCAGCACCTCTGGTCCTACTGCTTTCACTCTCAAGTCTAGTGCCGATAATTACGGGAGCGCGATTGCCACAGGCTCGTTCGTTACAGCTGACACAAATTGGCATGCTACCGGATCGACCTCGATAACCTTATCGGCGTTTTCAAGCGCAACGACGCTTCGCATTTACGCGACAGGAGCCGCAAACAACACTCCCACGCTTAAAATAGACGACTTGATCATTAGCGGTTCTACGTCCGCCTCCGCCGTTCCTGAGCCGTCCACCTACGCCGCCCTTGCCGGTGCCTGCGCGCTCGGCGGCGTGATGTGGCACCGGCGGCGTCAGCGTGTGCTGGCACTCAAAAACTAAGACGCTGTAGCTCGATCCTCATTTTCTGCCCGCCGGTTTTCGGCGGGCTTTTTTCTGCCCCCAGCACCCCTCACGTCGTCGCGCGGCACCTTTTCGGATAAAGGTCGACGACCCGTGCCTGACCGCGCTGGGGCGACAGCCTCATCCCTCCGCTCACGCACGCCCAACAAAAAGGCGGCCCGTGGGCCGCCCTGCTTATCGCTTAAAGCTTTTCGCTTGCCGCTTCGTTCAGCCCTTCGGCTTGAACTCCACCGTCGGCGCGGCGGTCGTGGCGGGAGCGGCGGGTTTGCCGGCATCGAGCTGCGCGCTGAGCGCGAACGCACGCTGCGCCCAGAGGCCGTTAGCCTCGATCTTCTTCACGTCCTCGATGGCCTTCCTGGCATCGTCGGCGCGACCGGCGTCCTTCAGGAGCACGGCGAGATGATAGGCGGCTTCGGCGCGGGTCGCGGCGACGGCTTTGGTGTCCGCGCTGATGGCCTTGAGCGCCGCCTCGCCGGCGGTGCGATCGCCGCCGGCGATCTGGCTCATGGCGGCGCCGAGCTTGGCGCGCGATTTCAGCGCGTCGCTCGCGAGCGTCTCGGTCGCCTGGGTATAGTTGGCGGCGGCGGACTTGAAATCGTTCTTCGTGTAGTTGTCGTCCGCGACGCGCAGCAACGCGACGCCGGCGAGCGCGTGGCCCTTGTTCGCGGCCGCGAACTTCGCGAGCGAGCCGACATTGTCGCCCGCCTTCACGTATTCCTCCTGCACGCTCTGTTCGTGCGACGTCTGGAACCATTGCCAGCCTTCGCGGCCGATCAGGCCGAGCAGCACAGCGGCGACGAGGACGAGGACGAACGAGCGGTTCTTCTCCCAGAAGGTCTGCACGTCGGCGGCGAAAGCATCGGCGCCGGCGGGCGGCGGCGGGTTGGCCGGGTCATGCGGGGGAGTGGCGGAAGGGACGTTGCTCATGGGAATCGCGCAACATGGGGAACGCCGGGAGCGCGCTCAAGCCCGGAATCGGGGCGCGTCGCGGGGGCGACGCGCCAGTTGAAGTTCGAAGTGTAAGTTTAAGTAGTCGGCGGCCGGCCGTGAGGTGGTCGCCCCGCCGTCCCGGCGGCGACGACAGGAGCGCCGGTCACCCAATCGCCAAGCGTCGCTGGGGACAGCGACGCCCACCTCTTAAACTTCAACTTTCCTCTTCAACGGGCGGCGCCTCGCGCCGCCTCAGTCGAACACCACCGTCTTGCGGCCGAAGACGAGGACGCGATTCTCCAAGTGCCAGCGCAGCGCCTGGGCGAGGACGAGTTTTTCGAGGTCGCGGCCCTTGCGGATCAGGTCTTCGACGCTGTGGCGGTGGGTGACGCGCGCGACGTCCTGATGGACGATCGGGCCGTCGTCGAGCACGGCGGTCGCGTAGTGCGCCGTGGCGCCGATGAGCTTCACGCCGCGTTCGTGCGCCTGGTGATACGGCCGGCCGCCGGCGAAGGCAGGCAGGAACGAATGGTGGATGTTGAGCACCGGCTTCGCGAACGCCGCCAGGAAATCCGCCGAGAGCACTTGCATGTAGCGCGCGAGCACGACGACATCGGCTTGCAGGCGGCGCAGCAACGCGAGTTGGCGCGCCTCGGCTTGCATCTTGGTGTCGGACGTGACGGGCAGGTGGAAAAACTTCAGCCCATAGCCACGCGCCGCCGCGGCGAGATCGCGGTGGTTGGAGACGACGCCGACGATCTCGCAGGGAAACTCGCCCGCGCGCCAGCGGAGCACGACGTCGTGGAAGCAGTGGTCGGCTTTCGACACGAAGAGCGCCACGCGCGGACGATGCGTGGAATCGGACACGCGAACGTTCATGCCCAGCTCATCGCGCGCGTAGGCGAGAAATGCCTTCTCCTCCGCCGCGGGCTTCGCGCCGGCCGGAGGCACCCATTCGATGCGCTGGAAGAAAATGCCCTCGTCCTCGTCACGGTGCTGGTCGGCGTGGAGGATGTTGCCACCGCGCTGGAAAATCCAACCGGACGCGCGCGCGACGAGGCCGCGTTGATCGGGACCGTGCAGCAGGGCGATGAGGGTGAGAGGATTTTCGGCGGACATGACCGCAAGGCTAGACAAGCGCACGCGGATTGGGGAGCGGCGCGCGTGTCATGCTTCTTGGGCCGACGGTAGGGACGCTGGCTCTCAAGCGCCCCTATTCGCTGAGCCGGAGCACCGACGAAAAACAAAAAGCGCGTCGGGGCCGACGCGCTCGAAGCAGGGAAGACCGAAGCAGCCGGCTCAAACCATCGGCGTGGTGTTGTGGCGGTATTGCTGGATCGGGCGGACGCCGACTTGGAGATTTTTCATCGCGCGGATGCCGTTCAGCGCGGCGCGCGCGCCGGTGAGCGTGGTCGACATCGCGACGTTATTGGCGAAGGCGGCGGCGCGAATCGCGTTCTCGTCGTGGCGCGGGATCATGCCGCGCGGCGTGTTCACGACGAACTGGATCTCGCCGTTCTTGATCATGTCGACGCAGTTCGGGCGACCTTCCGCGAGTTTGAAGACCGGCTGCACCGCGAGGCCGTGCGATTGGAGGAGCTTGGCGGTGTTCGTCGTCGAGCAGACGGTGAAGCCGAGCTCGATGAAACCCTTCGCGAGTTCGACGACGTGCGGCTTGTCGGAGTCCTTGACCGAGATGAAGACCTTGCCCTTGAGCGGGAGCGACGGCTTGGCGGCCATCTGCGTCTTCGCGTAGGCGATGCCGAGGTCGTCGTCCATGCCCATGACTTCGCCCGTCGAACGCATCTCGGGGCTGAGCATGATGGCGGCGCCGGGGAAGCGGTTGAAGGGGAACACGGCTTCCTTCACGCACCAGTGCTTAGGCTGAATTTCCTGCGTGAAACCGAGGTCCTTGAGTTTCGCGCCGGCCATGACTTTGGCGGCGAGTTTCGCGAGCGGCACGCCGATGGCTTTGGCCACGAACGGCACCGTGCGCGACGCGCGCGGATTCACTTCGAGGACGTAGAGTTGGTTGTCCTTGATCGCGAACTGGACGTTCATCAGGCCGACGACCTTGAGCGCCTTGGCGAGCGCGTAGGTGGCCGAGCGGACGGTGCCGAGCATCTCCTTCGAGAGCGTGTGCGGGGGCATCACCATCGCGGCGTCGCCCGAGTGCACGCCGGCATACTCGATGTGCTCGAGCATGCCGCCGACGAGGGTCGTCTCGCCGTCGCTGATGCAGTCGACGTCGAGCTCGATCGCGTCCTCGAGGAACTTGTCGATGAGGACCGGCTTGCCCGGCATGACGGCGAAGACTTGATGCGCGACGTCGCGCAGTTCCGCCTCGCTGTAGAGGATGAACATGCCGCGACCGCCGAGCACGAACGACGGGCGCACGAGCACGGGGTAACCGAGCTCCGCGGCGCACGCGATCGCCTCGGGCTCGGACATCGCGATGCGGTTGTCCGGCGACTTGAGCTTCAGCTGATCGAGGACGGCGGCGAAGAGCTTGCGGTCCTCCGCGGTATCGATGCTTTCCGGCGAGGTGCCGATGACGTTCACGCCGCGCGCCTTCAAGGCGCTGGCGAGATTGAGCGGCGTCTGGCCGCCGAATTGAGCGATCGCGCCGACGCAGCCTTCCTGCTCGTAGATTTCAAGGACGTCCTCGAGCGTGAGCGGCTCGAAGTAGAGGCGGTCGGAAGTGTCGTAGTCAGTCGAGACGGTTTCGGGATTCGAGTTCACCATCACGGTCTCGAATCCCGCCTCGCGCAGCGCGAACGACGCATGCACGCAGCAGTAATCGAACTCGATGCCCTGGCCGATGCGGTTCGGGCCGCCGCCGATGATCATGATCTTCTTATTCTGCGAAGGCAGGATCTCGTTCTCGTCGCCGTAGCTCGAGTAGTAGTAGGGCGTGAAGGCCTCGAACTCCGCGGCGCAAGTGTCGACGAGGCGGTAAGTCGTGTTGACGCCCGCCTTTTTGCGTGCGGCGCGCATCGTGTCGAAATCGACCTTCAGCAAATGCGCCAGCTGCGCATCGGAGAAGCCGAACTGCTTCGCGCGCTTCAGCGTGCGCTGGTCGAGCGTGGCGAGCGACAGCGTCTTGAGATGCTGCTCCATCTCGTGGAGTTCGCGCAGCTGGTGCAGGAACCACGGATCGATCTTCGTGAGATTGAAAATATCGTCGACCGACATGCCGGACATGAACGCCCAGCGGATGTAGTAAACGCGCTCGGCGTTCGGCGTGCCGAGTTTCTGGCGCAACGTGGCGTCGTCGGGCAGTTCGTCGTGGCCGTATTTGCCGCCGCCGCCCCAGCCGCGCGCGCCGGTCTCGAGCGAGCGCAGGCACTTCTGGAACGACTCCTTGAATGTGCGACCGATCGCCATCGCCTCGCCGACCGACTTCATCGCGGAGGTGAGCGTGGTGTTGGCGCCGGGGAATTTCTCGAAGGTGAAGCGCGGGATCTTCGTGACGACGTAGTCGATCGTCGGCTCGAAGCTCGCGGGCGTGAGGCGCGTGATGTCGTTGCGCAACTCGTCGAGCGTGTAGCCGACGGCGAGCTTGGCGGCGATCTTCGCGATCGGGAAACCGGTGGCTTTCGACGCGAGCGCGGACGAGCGCGACACACGGGGGTTCATCTCGATCACGACCATGCGGCCGGTCTGCGGATCGACGGAGAACTGGATGTTGGAGCCGCCGGTCTCGACGCCGATCTCGCGGATGACGGCGAAGGAGGCGTCGCGCATCACCTGGTATTCCTTGTCGGTGAGCGTGAGCGCGGGCGCGACGGTGATCGAGTCGCCGGTGTGCACGCCCATCGGGTCGAAATTTTCGATCGAGCAGATGACGACGCACTGGTCCTTGTGGTCGCGCATGACCTCCATCTCGTATTCCTTCCAGCCGAGGAGGCATTCCTCGACGAGGACTTCATGCGTCGGCGAAGCCTCGAGGCCGCCGGTGACGATCTGCTCGAATTCCTCGCGGTTGTAGGCGACGCCGCCGCCCGTGCCGCCGAGCGTGAACGACGGACGGATGATGAGCGGAAACATGCCGATCTCGTCGGCGGCCTTGCGGGCGTCCTCGAGGGTTTTCACCGTGCGCGACTTCGCGCAGTCGAGGCCGATCTTGAGCATCGCCTCCTTGAAGAGCTGGCGGTCCTCGCCCTTTTCGATGGCGGGCGGTTTCGCGCCGATCATTTCGACGCCGTATTTCTCGAGAATGCCGGCCTTGTGGAGCTGCATCGAGAGATTGAGCGCGGTCTGGCCACCGAGCGTCGGCAGCAGCGCGGAAGGACGCTCCTTCGCGATGATCTTCTCGAGAATCTCGACCGACAACGGCTCGATGTAGGTGACGTCGGCGAACTCCGGATCGGTCATGATCGTGGCCGGATTGGAGTTCACGAGAATGACTTTGTAGCCCTCCTCCTTGAGCGCCTTGCACGCTTGGGTGCCGGAATAGTCGAATTCGCAGGCCTGGCCGATGATGATGGGGCCGGCGCCGATGATCAGGATGGATTCAAGGTCGGTGCGTTTGGGCATGAGCGCAGATTTCGGCGAGGGTTGGGCCCGGGTTTGGGCGCGGCAAGAGGGAAAAGTTCAGGCCCGCGGCATACCGTGCGAGCAACCGAGGACTGAGGACAGGATACGGAGGACGGAGAGCTAAAACCGGGGCAGAAAGGCGGAAAAATCGCGTAAACTGCGGAAGATCTGCGGCGAAGCACACCGCTGCGCAGCCTGGCGCGTTGGCCGCCTGCTGCCCTCGGCTCTCCGTCTACGGTCCGCTGTCTTCTGTCCTCCGTTTTCCGTCTTCCGCCCTAAGAGACGGGACGTCAGAGCAGCTTCGTCGGATCGATGCCGAGGACCTTGGCGGCCTTGGCCTTGTCGCCGCCGCAGGCATGGAGCACGCGGGCGACATATTGTTTTTCCTGGCCGGCCAGGTAGTCGGCGAGCGACGGCCAATCCTTCAACTCGTGGATGCGGAGCGGCAGTTGGGCCGAAGTGATCACGCGCGCCTCGGCGGCGGAAATGACTTGGGAAACGACCTGGGTGAACTCGACCAGGTTGCCCGGCCAGCGGTAGGCTTTGAGCGTGGCGAGGGCATCGTCGGTGAACTCGATCTGGCGCGCGTCGAACTGCGGATTGGCGGCTTTCGCGGCGGCGTCCTTGAGGAGCAGCGGGATGTCCTCGATCCGCTCACGCAGCGCCGGCATGTGCACGGGCAACGCGGCGATGCGGTAGAAAAGTTCCTCGTTGAAGCCGCCTTCCTCGGTGAGTTTCTCGAGATCGACCTCCGAGGTGCAGATCACGCGCAGATGCGGCGCATGCGTGCGGAGGACGGAAACCAGTTTTTCCTGCGACTCGGGCACGAGACACTGGACGTGCTGGAGGACGAGCGTGCCGCCCTTGGCCTGTTGCACCCACTTGCCGCCAGTGCCCTCGGTGCCGAGGAGGCCATCGTGCAGCGTGGCGGCGTCGAGGAGCTTGCAGTCGATGCTGATGAGTGGGCTGCCGGCGGGCGAACCGGCGAGATGCAGCAACTCGGCCGCGATCTCGTGTCCGCTGCCGAGCTCGCCGCTGATGAGCACGGGCGCGTGCGCGGTGGCGAGTTTCTTGAGCTGGGTGACGAGGCGTTTGATCTTGGCGCTCGCACCGACGAGGCGCGCATCGAAGTCGCCCGCTTGGGCGGCGCCACCGCCGGCGCCGCGTGCGGCTTCGCGCTCGGTGACGACGCGCTTGAACTCCACGCCGCGCTTGAGGGTTTGGATGAGCTCGTCGACGCGGAAAGGTTTCTGCAGGTAGTCGAACGCGCCGAATTTCAACGCCTGGATCGCGCTCTCGGTGCTGGCGTAGGCCGTCATGATAATGATGACGGCAGCGGGGTCGTATTGCTTCAGCTGCTTGAGCAGCGTGATGCCGTCCATCGGCTTCATGTCGATGTCGGCCAGCACGAGGTCGAATTTCTCGGCCTTGTAGCGCACCATCGCCTTCTCGCCGTCGGTCGCGAACGAGGTCGCGAAGCCGGTCGGCTGGATGACGGCCTCGAGCATCTCGTGAATCGAGATGAGGTCGTCGACGATCAGAATGGAAGGCATGGGCGAGAGGGTCCGTGACTTTGCGGAGCGCCCACGGTGCACGCAAGCGGGTTTCGGTCAACCGGTGCGGAAGCGGTAAACGAAGTGTTTAGAGGCGTTTCGCCGTCGCGGACGTTCGTCGAATGACGCTCGGTCTCGGCGCGCCAAAAAAGTGCCCGGTCACTCCGGGCGCCGCAGGGAAATTCGCGTGCGACAGCGGCGACGTCAGCCCTGGCCGCCTGCAACCGCGCCGAGTTGGAAGATCGGGAGGAACATCGCCATGACGATGCCGCCGACCACGACGCCGAGGAACACGATCAGCATCGGCTCGATCAGCGACGTGAGCGCGGCCACGGTGGCGTCGCACTCGGTGTCGTAGAAGTCGGCGATCTTGTTCATCATGCCGTCGACGTTGCCGGTGGATTCGCCGGCCTTGACCATGTGCTTCATCATCGGCGGGAAAAACGGATTCGCCGCCATCACCTCGGAAACCTGGCCGCCTTGCGAGACGTGCTTGGCGATCTCGACACAGGCGTCCTCCACCTGGCACATGCCCGACGCCGACGAGACGATTTCCAGCGTGCGCAGGATCGGCACGCCGGAGCGCATGAGCGTGGCGTAGGTGCGGCAGAAACGGGAGAGTGCGATCTTGTGCACCAAGTTGCCGAAGATGGGAGCGCGGACGAGGAAGTTGTCCTTCTGGCGCCGGCCGCCGGGCGTGGAGGTGTATTTCTTCAGCAGCGTGAAGGCGCCGTAGACGCCCAGCGCGATCGCCCACCACCAGGTTTTCAGGAAGTTCGAGAGATCGATCAGCATCTGCGTCGGCGCGGGGAGCTTGGCGCCGAAGTCCTTGAACATGTCCGCGAACACCGGGATGACGAAGATGAGCAGCACGTTCACGAGCGCCACGGCGAGGCCGATGACCGCGATCGGGTAGGTCATCGCGGATTTGACCTTCTTGGTCAGCTTGACGGTCGATTCGAAATAGGCCGCGACCTTGGCCAGGATTTCCGCGAGGCCGCCGGAGGCTTCGCCCGCCTCGACCATCGAGACGAAGAGCGAATTGAAGGACTTGGGAAACTTCTTCACTGCGGCCGAGAACGACGTGCCGGTGGCGATGTCGTTGCGCACGTCGCGGATGACGATGCGGAAAATCTGATCCTCCGTCTGGTCCTGCAACGCCTCGAGGCACGAGACGAGCGGAAGGCCGGCTTGGAGGAGCGAGGCGAGCTGGCTGGTGAAGATGGCGAGTTCCCCGAGGCCCAGCTTGTAAGTCTTCGATTTTTTCTCGAGGGCCTTCTGTTTGGCCAGTGCCTGAGCTTGTTGGACGCTCGACTTCGGTTTGGCGGCCGCGGGAGTTGCCATGGTGGGGGCGTTTAAGCGCAACGATTTTACGCCCGCAACCCCATTCGCGGGCGCAGCGGAGTTTAACTAAAGCTTGAATGACGATTCGCCCGCGCCACTCTCACGCCCACGCCTTCGCGGGCATAGTTTAGTGGTAAAACTCCTGTCTTCCAAACAGGTATCGTCGGTTCGATTCCGTCTGCCCGCACCAAACCTTCGCCGAGGCTCCGGCTGGCAAGCCAGCTCGCGCCAGCAACAGGCGCGACGACAATCCTTACCAGAGGAAGTATTCCACCTCGCGCGAGAGGAAACGGAGGCTCGGCGGCTCGAACAACACGCGCCAGACGTGCGCATATTGTGCCCACGGGCCCGGCACGACGCCATCGAAGACCATGCGCGGTTTAGCCCGCGTTCCAGTCAGGCCCGCACAGGCGCGCGCCGAGAACAATTCGTAGCCCGCATCCGAAGCGAAGAACAGGCTGCGCTGCTCGATGGGGTGTATCGCGTCACGCTCATGCGACGCGTGGCCGGCCAAAACGTAGTAGCCCACCACCGCGTCGTGCCGTTCGAGTTCGACCGCCGCCTTCCAGCACGCCGCTTCGACGGTATCCGCCGACGCGTGCCCGTAGGCGTGGTGCCCGCGCTCGCTCCGGCGGTGCAACACCACGGTGACACCGGGCGTATCCGACTCGATCGCGAACGCTTGCACGTCCGGTCGCGGCGAGTTCACGGGGCGGGCGATCAGTCTGCCCTCCCACCAGTTCATCAAATTGAACCGTTCGGCGGCCTCCATAAGCGCGCCGTGCCGGGCTTGACGGGCAAACAAGCCGGGAAAGGCGGCCATGCCGTTGCTCGACGGATCGACATCGAATCCGTAGCGCGCGTTTTCGCCCGAGCGATAGGTCGCCCAATGCGCCCACCGCTCCATCGCTTCGGAGATGGCCTTGAAGCGCGCGACCAAGGGAGACGGCGCTGTGCCACCACCGTCCGCCGAGCCCCACACGCTCTTTTTCAAGCGTGCGGGCATGAACTCGTCGGACAGATAGGCGTTGGCCTCGAACCAGCGAGAGCCGAGGACCGAGACTTCACCGCAGCTCAGTCGGGCAAGGGGCCCGCCTTGGGCTGCGATGACGTGACGGTAGCGATAGGCCGCGAGATTGAGCATGGCTCGCGACTATGCCAACGCGGACGGCAACACGCAGAGCGCCGCCGCGGCTTCGGGCTTAGCCGGGGCTGCGCCGGCGAAAAGATGGGCACAGATCGCTTCGGCAATCCGTGAGAGACCGAGGGAGAGAAACAAGCTGGCAACAAGGCCGGCGAGGGTATGCGAGAGGTTTTTCATGGTGCGGTGATTCTCTCAGATGCAACGCGTCCAGCCCCTCCGTCATTTCGCCGATTTTTAGGCGGCTACCGCCTGAACCACCGGCGTGCCGCTGCCTGAATTTAGGTGTTTCCGGAATTCGTGCTCGCTCCATTGTGCGACCATCTTCGCCGCATGCTACGAGTCTGCGCCGCTCTCACCGTCATTCTCTCGGGACTGGGCTTTCGCGCCCAAGCCGCGTGGGACGTGCCGTTTAACGGTGACCCAATCGTGGAAATTTTCCGCAAACAGCAAACGGGCGTCGCTTACACGGTGTATGCCGCCGCTACCGAGCCGGGCAACGGCCCATTGTGGTTTGGCACGGACCACGGTCTGCTGGTATTCGATGGTCTCAAATGGACGCACCATCCCGATACCGGCTCGGCGACGGCACTGGCGTTCACACCTGACGGACACCAACTCATTTTCGGTTCGTGGTGCGACCTAGGGTGGATCGACTTCTCGCCCGACGGTCGTCCCCGCGTCCATTCGCTGCGCGAGCACTTGCCCTTCCCTGCAACGGAACTTCAGGCCGTGCGCGCCTGCCGCGCGTCGCCGAATGGTTTTTTCTACGTCGCCGACAATTGCGTGCTGCGCTGGGACGGAGCGAAATTGGACGTCTGGCGCTACCCCGGCAAACAGCGCCTCTTCCCGATCGAGTTCGAAGGAGCGCTCTGGTTTCACGATCCCCAGAGCGGTCTCTACTCCATCGGCCCGAACGGTCCCGAGCGAATGTTCACGGATGGGCTGCCACGCGATACCGGGCTGTTCTGGCTGGGACGCAAGGACGGCCAGCTCATCGGGATCTCCAACCACGGCTGTTGGACGCTCGAGCCCAGACCGCGCTGCCTCTCGCCCCGCGAGCTGAACGAATTCACTGCGCAATACAGCGTGATCGGAGTCGTCGAACTCGCCCGCGGATTCCGCTCGGTCGCCACGCTCACCGGCGGGATCGCGATCGTGGATTCCGATTTCAAGATCGTCCGCCAAATCCCCAGCACTGGTGATCTTCAGGGATCGCTCTACGGCCAGTTCCGCGGTCGCGAAAACGACCTTTGGCTGCTCGGAGAGGATCGATTGCTTCGGCTCGAGTCGACTGGCGCCACCACACGGATCCGGCTGGACGACGATCCGCGTCCAAAATTCACCCGATTCATCAGCGTCGCCCCGGATCACTCGCTCTGGGTCGGCACCGAGAATCGCCTTTATCACCTGCAGCGCGCCGAGAACGGGCGCCTCGGCGCCGCCGCCGAGACATCGGTTCGGCAACTGTATACGGTCCTCGCCGAAGAAAACCGCACTTGGCTGGCTGGCTTCGGCGGGGTCATCCTTCGCGAAAACGGACGCGACGAGAAACGATTTGATGGCAACGGCCGTCATGCGTTTGGCATGGTTCGGCTCGGCCAAACAGACCGCTGGGTCGCCTCGCTCAACGGCGGATGGATGGATATTTCGCGGAGCGCGCCAGGGCAGTGGAGCAGCGAGGTGCGCCTCAATCTGCCATTTTTCGAGTCCGCCGCCCTAGACGTCGACGGTGCACTCTGGACCGCATCACCCGCCGAGCCTCCGAAAAAATGGATCGTCCAGCCCGACGGCTTCACGCCAGTCGCCCTTCCTCCCCTGCTCACCGCGGCCGAAGCCGCCCCCAGCATCGTCGTCGCCCGCGCGCACGACGCGATAGTGGTCGCGGGAAACAGAGTCTATCGCACTCGTGGTGCCGCGCCGCCGCTGCTCCTCTGCAAGCTTCCCGCACACGCGGTTGCGGGCGCCGTATCCACCGATCAACAGCGCCTCTATCTGGCCCTCAATCACGGCACCACCGCACCCGCCGGCTACCAAGACAGCATCAGCGTCCTTGAACTGGCCGACAATGGCCGCGACGCCCAACTGCGCCACCTCGTGGTCCCGCAGCTCCACACCGTCGGCGCGATCAATCGCCTCGCAATCAACCGCACCGCCGGCGCAGACCTGCTTTGGATTGGCGGATCGGATGCGCTGCTGCAAACCCGCCCCGCGGAACTGCCCGAATGGAGTCCGCCCGCGCCGCCGATGATCACCGCCGGCGCTTCGGGCCGCACGCACACCACCCTGGACTATTCCGAGAGCCTGCGCCTCCGCGTCACCTCGCCGGAAATCACCCTCCGCCCCGCCTTGCGCTATCAAACTCAGTTCGGACCGGACGGCGGATACTGGAGCGCGCCCGGCGACGTCACGTCCTTCGAATTCTCCAACCTGCGCGAAGGCCGCTATTCTTTCGCGGTGCGCGCCGTAAACCCGATCGGCCAAGTCAGCGCGCCTTCCTACTACTCGTTCGTCATCCTGCCCCCTTGGTATCGCGCCACGGGCGCCTACGTCGGCTACGCCGCCCTCGCTTCGCTCGGGCTCTTCGGGGCCCTGCGCTACCGCGAACGCCGCATTCGCGCCCGCAACCTCGAGCTCCAGCACCTCGTCGACGAACGCACCGCCGAACTCGTCAAAGCCAACGCCGCCAAGGACGACTTCCTCGCCAGCATGAGCCACGAGATCCGCAACCCGATGAACGGCGTCGTCGGCCTCTCCGCCGCCATCGACATCTCCCACCTCGACGAGGAAGGCCGCTACCGCTTCGGGCTCCTGCGCCACTGCGCCACGCACCTGGCCTCGCTGCTCGAGGACATCTTGGACTTCTCCAAGCTCCAAGCCGGCACCATCGAGCTCGACCCGCAGCCCTTCGCGCCCGCCGAATTGCTCGACGCCGTCTCCGCCATCACCTCCCCTGTCAGCGCCGCCGCCGGCGTGAAAGTCGAGTTCGCCCTCGGTCCGTCCGTGCCGCCCCGCCTCATCGGCGATGCCCGCCGCATCCGCCAGGTCCTCCTCAACTACGTCAGCAACGCGATCAAATACGCTCCCCAAGGCGACATCGACGTCACGGTGTGGGCTCGCACCGTTGGCGAGAGTAACGCCGTGGTCACTTTCGCGGTGTCCGACGCCGGCCCCGGCATCCCCGCCGAGGAACAGGAACGCATTTTCGAGAAATTCGAACGCGGCGCCGGCGCCCGCAGCAACCGCATCCCCGGCACCGGCATGGGCCTCGCCGTCTGCCGCCGCCTCGCCACCAAGATGGGCGGCACCGCCTGGGTCGAAAGCTCCCCGGGCGAAGGCGCCACCTTCTACCTCTCCGTCGAGCTCCCCATCGCCGCCCCGGTCACCCTCGACACCGCGACCCAGACCGTCGCCGACCTCCCGAAACTCGCCCTGATCGTCGACGACGAGGACTACAACCTCGTCACCCTCGCTACCATGCTCGAACGCCGCGGCTTCCAGGTCCTCCGCGCGGCCAATGGCGACGCTGCCCTCGCCGCCCTCGCGCAACACCCCGATGTCGTTTTCCTCGACTACGACATGCCCGACATCACCGGCCCCGCGCTCGCACGCCGCATCCGCCAAACCGTCCAGCAACGCCCGCCGCTCATCATCGCCACCACCGCCTATTCCACCGTCGAAAAACGCCGCGAGTGCCTCGCCGCCGGCATGGACGGCTTCCTCAGCAAACCGGTCGGCGAAGAGCGTCTCGGCACCGCTCTCCTCGAAGCCATCCAGACGCGCTCGCCCGGCGACGCCCGGCACTTCGTGCTCCCCTCGCGCGACAGCTTCGATCCCCTCGAAAACCTCCAGACGCTCGCCCGCCAGCACGCACAAACCCTCGAAGCCGAGCTCGCCGAGTTCTCCGCCAGCGCCCAAGGCGAATTCGAGGAACTGCACGCCGGCCTCGCTGCCTCCGATCGCACGCGCAGCGCCCGCGCCGCTCACAAACTCGCCGGCCGCTTCGGTTTCCTTCACGCCGCCGCCATCATGAAACGCGCGCTCCACCTCGAGCGCCTGTGCCAGCAGGGCGACTGGACCGCCGCACGACTGCTCGCCACCGAGCTGACGCAGGACTGGACCGCCCTGCACGACACCCTGGCGCGCCTCAATTGCGAGTCCGCGTGAGCCCGTTCGCGATCGCGTAGTGGATCAGCTTCGGCGTCGTGTGGACGTCGAGCTTCTTCATGATGTCGCGCCGCCGCGACTGCATCGTCGAGGGACTGATGCCCAACTCCGCCGCGATCTCCTCGTCGGTCATCGCGTGGCCGATCAACGCCAGGATCTTCATCTCGTATTCGGAAAGCACCCGGTTGAACGCCTTCGGATCGCGTCGCAGCCGCGCACTCGATTCCACCACGGCGCTGGTGTAAAAGACATTGCCGCTCACCACCGAGATGAGGGCCGTCCGCAGCGTTTCGGAACTCTGCTCCATCTTATCCACGAAGCCGTGCAGGCCCAGCTTCTGGACCTGCAACATCGTCCACGGGTCCCGATGCGACGAAATGCCGATCACCTTCATCGCCGAAAAGCTCCGGTCCGTCAGCACCTGCCGCGCGATCTCCAACCCATCGATATCCGGCAGGGAAAAGTCCAACATCAGCAGATCCGGCCGCATCTGGTGCACCGCGGCGAGCCCGGCCGAGCCCGACGCCGTCGCGAGCAAAACCTCGATCCCCCACTCGCGAAAACAACCCGCCAGGAAATCCGCGAAGAGCTTCTGGTCTTCCACGATGATCGCCCGCTGCCCATGCAACGGGTTACCCTCGTCCTTGCCGGGGAATTTTACACTCACATTCACCGCCGCAGGCATACCCCAAACCCTGCGCGCAGCAAGCCAAGCGTGGACATATCATTCGCCGCCCGTTACCCCGACCGCGTGAACCTGGTGCTCTTCACCGCCGCCGAAATTTCCGCCCCTCTCCCCCGCCCCGATCCGCGCGCGCGCCATCTGCTCGAAGTGCTCCACCGCGGCCCCGGCGATGAATTCTATGCCGGCGTCATCGACGGCCCGCGCGGCAAAGGCCGCATCGTCGCCATCCGCGACGCCGCGATCGAACTCGCCTTCACTTGGACCGTTTTGCCCACACCGCCGGACGCCATCACGTTGCTGATCGGACTCCCGCGCCCCCAAACCGCCCGCGACATCCTGCGCGACGCCACCACGCTCGGCGTGAGCGCGATCCACTTTGTCGCGACCGAGAAAACCGAACCGAGCTACGCGCACAGCACGCTCTGGCGCGACGGCGAATGGCGGCGGCACGTGCTCGCCGGCACCGAGCAGGCCTTCGCGACTACGACCCCCGAGGTCACCGCCACGCATTCGCTCGCCCCGGCCCTCGCACTCCTAGCACCCGACACCACGCGCCTCGCCCTCGACAATTACGAAGCCTCGCATGCCCTCGCCGATGAGCGCCCCGCGCGCGAACGCTCCCTCGCGCTCGCACTTGGTCCCGAGCGCGGCTGGGGCCCGCGCGATCGCGAACAGCTCCGCGCCGCCGGCTTCACGCTCGTGCACCTCGGCACGCGCGTGTTGCGTCTCGAGACCGCCGTCATCGCGGCGCTCACGCTCGCCAAGGCCGCCCGCGGCACGCTCTAGCCTGCGTCCGCCGCCGCCCGCGCGGCGCGCTTGAAAAAACACACCGTCGGCTGCCGCGCACCCTTGCCCAGGCGACGCACGCACGTCCAGCCCTCCGCCGCCACTTCCAGTTCGCCCGGCATCTCGAACACGATCACCGGATCCGGCTTCGGCGCGAGCAACGCCGTCAGTCGCGCGAACAGCTTCGGCGCCACCTCTGCAATCAGGTCGTAGGGCGGGTCGATGAACACGAGGTCCGGCACCGCGCCGGCATCCGGCACGGTCGTCGCGTCGGCGTTCACCACGCGCAAATCCTCTGTCCCCCGTGCGAGGCTTTTGCACACCGCCGCGATGTTTTGGTGGATGAACGCGGCCGTCCGGGCGTTCTTCTCCACGAACACGCCGCCCGCCGCCCCGCGACTCAACGCTTCCAATCCGTAGGCCCCGCTGCCGGCAAACAGGTCCAAAAACCGCGCGCCCGGCACGCGACTCGCGATGCTCGAGAAAACCGCCTGCCGCATCGCGTCGGTCGCCGGCCGCACGGCGTCGCCCTTCGGCAAGTTGAGCGGGATGCCCCGCGCGTTGCCGCCGGTTATGCGCATCCGGCACGCCCTCCGAAGCGAATCACACCGGTGCCCCGCGCCTTACGACGCCGTTGCGGCGGAACACTTTCTGCTCGTTGCGGTTTCAACATACTGTTTGCGCCCCAGCGGACTGGGACTTACCTGTCCCCGTTCGGCCCGAGCCATCACCTAACTGGCCCGGGCCGACGCAAAGGCAACGCCTTTACCATCAACCAAGCATGAAGTCTCGACTCGCACTCTGGCTGCTCGCCGCGGCGGGGTTCGCGCTGCCGCTCCGCGGCGCCGAACTCAACGGCTGGCCGTTGCGTGTCGCGACGGTCGACGACCAGACCGGCGAAGTCACCGCGCAACAAGGCCTCGGGCCGCTCCTCGCCGAGCGCACGACCGCCGATGGCAAAGAAATCCGCGCCTGGCGCCCGCTCTTCCTCAACACGAAGCAGGCCGACCGCGAAGCCGCCTACTTCCTCTACCCGCTGTTCTCCTGGCAACACGATGCGACGAGCGCGTCGTTCTCGTTTTTCCAGCTGATCAATTTCCGCAGCCAGCCCGGCCTCGCCAGCGAAGGCGGCCATCCCGTCCGCGGCTTCGATGTCTGGCCGCTCTACTTCTCGCGCGACACCGGCGATGCGGCGACGAGCTACCGCGCGCTGCTGCCGATCGCTGGCGAGGTAAAAAATCGCTTCGGCAAAGACCGCCTCAGCTGGGTCGCCTTTCCGCTCACCTTCCGCGTCGAGAAGGACGGACGCCACACGAACTACGTGCCGTGGCCCTTCCTGCGTTTCACTGACGGCAACGGCCACCACGGCTTCGAATTCTGGCCGCTCTTCGGTCACGTCGCGCGTCCGAACGATTACGACAACCAGTATTACCTCTGGCCGCTGATCTACAAACAGCAGAAGCAACTCGACGAGCCCGCCGGCGCCTCGCGCACGAGCCTCGGGTTCCTGCCCTTCTACACGCGCACCACCGCCCCGGGCTTCGTCGACGAGAACTACCTCTGGCCCTTCTTCGGCTACACCGACCGCACCGAGCCGCAACGCTACCACGAGACACGCTACCTCTGGCCGTTCCTCGTGCAGGGCCGCGGCGACAACCGCACCGTCAATCGCTGGGCGCCGTTCTACACGCACAGCGTCGTGAAAGGTTACGACAAGACCTGGGTGCTCTGGCCGCTCGTCCGCCACGCCAAGTGGAGCGAGCAGGGCGTCGCGCAGGAAAGAAATCAGTTCCTGTTCGTCGTCTATTGGTCGCACGAGCAACGCAGCCTCGCGAATCCCGCCGCCGCGCCCGCCTCGAAGCGCCACCTCTGGCCGCTCTTCAGCGCGTGGGACAACGGCGCCGGCCGCCGCCAGTTCCAGCTCTTCAGCCCGTTCGAAGTCTTTTTCACCAACAACGAACCGATCCGCGAACTCTACTCGCCGCTCTTCGCCGTCTACCGCTTCGAACAACGCGCTCCGGGCGACACCCGCTGGAACATCCTCTGGAACCTCGTCAGCCGCCGCCGCTCGGCCGCCGAGCGCGAGTTCCACCTCGGACCGCTCTTCAGCACGCGCGCCACGCCGGAGACCGGCGCCCGCGTCGCCATCGGCAACGGCCTGCTCAGCTGGCGCCGCTCCCCGGGTGACACGCACTGGAAGTTTTCCCTGTTCGATTTCCGCCGCGCCCCTGCTACCAAGGCCCCCGCGGCCTCCATGCCATGAAGCAAATCTCCCTCGTCCTCGGCCACATCGGCGGCGTCGTGCTCCTCATGACGCGCACGCTGAAGTTCACCGGCACGCTGCCGCGCCAATTCGGGCGCTTCGTCGAACAGTGCTTCCTCATCGGCTACACCTCGCTGCCGATCGTCACGATCCTCAGCTTTTTCATCGGCTCGGTGCTCGCGTTGCAGAGCGGTTACTCGATGCAGAACTTCGGGGCGAAACAGTTCATCGGCACCCTCGTCGGCCTCTCCATGGCGCGCGAACTCGGCCCCGTCATGGTCGCCATCCTCATCGCCGGCCGCGTCGGCTCCGCCATCACCGCCGAACTCGCGTCGATGAAGGTCTACCAGGAGATCGACGCGCTCGTGACGATGAATATCCCGCCCGAGCGCATGCTCGTGCTGCCGCGCCTCGCCGCCATCCTCGTGATGATGCCCGTGCTCGCGCTCATCGCGAATCTCTGCGGCTGGTATGGCGGCGCGCTCATCTGCCAATACACCCACTTCATCGCCGTCGACAGCGAGTCCTACTTCGCCGTGCTCAAGCGCTACATGGACTGGAAGGACATCACCGACGGCCTGCTCAAGGTCGAGTGCTTCGGCTTCGTCGTCGTCGCCGTCTGCTGCTACATCGGCCTCAACACCCGCGGCGGCCCGCGCGAGATCGGCGCCTCCGTCACCAAGGCCGTCGTCACCTCGCTCATCCTCATCCTGGTGCTCGATTACTTCGTCACCAAGGCGCTCCTCTGACCCGGCCATGAGTTCCCCTTCCTCCTACACCGCCACACCCTTCGCCGGCAAAACCTTCGGCGTCACCGTCGATCACCTGACGAAGAAATTCGGCAGCGTCACCGTCCTGAAGGACATCAACCTCGAGGTGCGCGCCGGAGAGATCTTCTGCATCATGGGCCCCAGCGGCTCGGGTAAGAGCGTCCTCCTGAAACACATCGCCGGCCTCGAGCTCCCCACCAGCGGCTCCGTCCGCATCGGCGACTACGACGCCGCCGATCCCGACACGCGCGACAAGGTCCACCTCGCCCTCGTCTTCCAGGCCGGCGCGCTCTTCAACTCGCTCACCGTCTACGACAACCTCGCGCTCTACCCGCGCGAGCATCGCCAGTGCAACGAGGCCGGCATCCGCGAACGCGTCATGCACGCACTCTCGATTCTTTCCCTCGAGAAAGCGGCCAACAAATACCCGTCCGAACTCTCCGGCGGCATGAAGAAGCGCGTCGCCATCGCCCGCGCCCTCGTCATGGAGCCGCAGCTCCTCCTCTACGACGAGCCGACCTCCGAGCTCGACCCGGTGATGGGCGCCACGATCAGCGAGATCATCGCGACGCTCCGCGAGCAGACCGCCGTCACCAGCATCGTCGTCACGCACGACCGCGACCTCGCGATCAACATCGCCGACCGCATCGCCATCATCATGGACGGCAAGATCCGCGCCACCGGCAAACCCGCCGACTTCCGCGAGCCGAAGGAGCGCGACATCGCGAACTTCCTCACGCCCACGATCGATCTCAAGAACCCCCGCTTTAAACAACTGGAGAACTCCCATGAATAACACGCAACAGACCGTTCGCGTCGGCCTCTTCTTCCTGCTCGGCTGCGCGCTGGCTTGGATCACGTTCGAGTCGCTCAGCGGCGGCCAGATTTTCAAGAAGCGCGGCTACACCGTCCTCGCGCCCTTCGCGAACCTCAAGGGCCTCAAGGAAGGCGACGAGGTCCAGATGGCCGGCGTGAAAATCGGCTCCGTTGCCGAGACGCGCCTCGGCAACCAGCGCGTCGAAGCCGTGCTCACCATCGACCCGAAGGTCTCCATTCCGAACGACGCCGTCGCCTCCGTCGAGACCTCCAGCCTCCTCGGCAGCCAGCACCTCGCCGTCAGCTTCGGCACCTCCGCCGTCATGCTCAAGGAGGGCGACACGATGAAGACCAAGAACACCGCCGACATGAACGAGGTCATCGCCCAGCTCGGCTCCCTCGGCGCCAAGCTCGAGGGCGTCGCCGACAACATCGGCAAGGCCCTCGGCGGCGACAGCGGCTCCGGCTCGCTCTTCGGCAAACTCGACAAGCTCGTCGACCAAAACGGCCCCAAACTCACCGAGACCATCGCCAATCTCCAGGACATCACCGCGAAGATCAAAAACGGCGACGGCACCTTCGGCAAACTCGTCAACGACCCGAAGCTCCACGACGACCTCGTCGCCGCCGTCGGCGAAATCAAATCCGCCGCCGGCGACGCCAAGATCTTCATGGCCGACACCCGCGGCATCATCGCCGACGTGAAATCCGGCAAGGGCGCCGTCGGCGCTCTGCTCTACGACCAGGCCACCGCCGACAACCTCAAGGCCACCGTCGCCAACGCCCGCACCGTCACCGACAAGATCGCCAAGGGCGAAGGCACGCTCGGCAAGCTCCTCGCCGACGACTCGATGTATAAAGACGTGCAAGGCGTCGTGAAGAAAGCCGACCGCGCCCTCGACGGCCTCGGCGACTCCGGCCCGATCCAAGCCGTCGGCGTCGTCGCCAACGCGCTCTTCTGACGACATAGCTCGCAAATTGGACGGCGAAGCGGTGACACCACAGTCAATTCCCCTCAGCAGCTTGCCGCGCTGGTCAATCTCGGCGATCGCTGTTTTTGTCGCTTCGCCGCTGCTTGGGATCGGTTCAGGCCTGCTCGACAACGCCATGCGCTCGCCAGAAGAGCGCGACAGCGGCGTTTTTTGGGTGATCTACTTCGTGGCGTGGCTCGGATTCGTAATTGGAACGGTTGTCGCATCTGTCGGACTATCCCGTGAAGAGAAACCGAGGTGGCTCAGATTTTTGGCGTTCGCTCTAAATGCTACGCCGGTCGTTCTGCCTGGTATCCTCCTCGGGATACACGCGCTCACAGATTGGTAGGCCAGCGGACCACGAGGCTGCTCCTTGCTTGCCTTCTTGCGATGTGGCGTCGTCCGCGCTTGGCTTCGTCTCGCCATGCCGCTCGTCATCCAGCTCCTCCCCGGCGAATTCGCGATCGCCCGCCTGCCCGCCGCCTCACCGATCCCCGACTGGGTGAGCTCCACCGTCTTCAGCGCCACGACGCGCACCACCGACGAGCTGTCGATTCTCTGCCCCGCCGCGCAAATCCCCACCGACGTGAAACACGAGGCCGGCTGGCGCCTCCTGAAGCTGCGCGGCCCGTTCAACTTCACCGAGACCGGCATCCTCTCCTCCGTGCTCGACCCGCTCGCCTTCTCGCGCATCAGCATCCTCGCCCACTCGACCTTCGACACCGACTACGTGCTCGTGAAACAGGCCCAGCTCGAGGACGCCATCCGCACACTCCGCAACGCCGAGCACACCGTCGAGCGCCTCTAGGTAGCCCGCGATCTCCGAGCGCGGGTCATCCCAGGCCCGCGCTCGCTGTGCCTCCGCGACGCTCCTTATTTTGGCACAGCTTCGGCTGCCTTTCGTCGCCATGCCCCACCTCACTTTCCACCTCATGACCGAGGCCGACTGGCCGGACGTCCAGCGCATCTACGCCGAAGGTATCGCGACCGGCATCGCGACGTTCGAAGCCACGCCGCCGGAAACCTTCGCGGATTTCATCAAGACCAAGATCGCCGACCTCGCCGTCGTCGCTCGCGATGCGAAAGGCGCGCTCGCCGCGTGGGCCGTGCTCATCCCCGTCTCCGGGCGCTACGTCTATCGCGGCGTCGCGGAAATGAGCCTCTACGTCGCCGCCTCGCATCGCGGCCAGCGCGTCGGCGATGCGGTGATGAAGGAAATGGTCCGCCTCAGCGAGGCGCGCGGCTTCTGGACGCTGCAATCGTCCACCTTCCCGCAAAACGCCGCGAGCGTCGCGCTCCAGCAACGCCACGGTTTCCATATCATCGGTATCCGCGAAAAAATCGGTCGCATGGCGCAGGGCCCCCTCGCCGGCCAATGGTGCGATACGCTCCTGCTCGAACGCCGGAGCAAGACCGTCGGCCGGGACTAGCGCATCGCTAGTGCGCGGTAGGGCGGGACCGCTGAGCCCACCGTGAGATTGATACCACCTTCGCAGCGTGCAGGCTGACGCCGCAGCCTGCGCTCGCTCACGCCGGCAGCGTGAAACCCTCGAACTGTTTCTTCACTTCCTGGAGAAATGCCGCCGCACCGGCGCCGTTCACGACCTTGTGGTCGAAGGTCAGCGAGAGCGTGACGACCTCGCACGGATAGATCATGCCGCCGTCGTTGATCATGCGCTCGTGCGCCGTGCCGATGAAGAGCGTCGCCATCGCCGGCGGCACCACGATCGGCGTCGCGCTCTCGACACCAAACGCACCGAGGCTCGTGATGTTGAGCGGTGCCTGCACGTCGAGCAGCTTGCCGGCGCGCGTCTCCTCGACGGCGCGGTTGTAGGCCGCGCTGAAATCCGCGAACGCGAGTTTGTTCGCACCCGCGATCGCCGCGGTGGCGAGCCGGTCGCCCTCGAGCGCGACCGCCACGCCTTGATCGAAGACCGGCTGCTCGAGAATCGTGCCGTCCTTGCCGACGATGCAGCGGAACGCCGGGTGCAGCTCCTGCGCACGCGTGACGCACCACGCCATCATCGCCGAAGGCGAGGGCGCGGCCTTGCCGAGCTTGGCCTTCGCGGCTTCGCGCGCCTTTTTCAACGGCTCCCACCGCACGTCCATCAACATGTTCGCGGGCACGACGGCATCGAGACGCTTCGTGATCGCGGGGTGCAGGGCGGGCGGGCGGGCGTTGCCATTCATGGAGGGAGGAGCGGAAAGAGAAACAGGCACTGCGGGTTTACTGGCGACCGCCGGCGCGGCAGGTGCGGATTTCGGCGCGGCAGCGATGGGCGCGGCCGCGGGTTTCGCGGTGGGCGCCGCGCCTTCGACGGGCAATCCCGCCACGCTCGCGGCGTCGCCGGTGACGAGCGCGATCTCCTGCCCGATGAGCACGGTGTCGTCGACCTTGATGCGCCATTCCTTGAACTTGCCGGCGAACGACGCCTCGACGGGATAGACGGCCTTGTCGGTCTCGAGTTCGCAGAGCACGTCGTCGTGCTTCACGGCATCGCCGGGCTTCTTGTTCAAATTCACCACGCGGGCGGAGCGCAGGCCTTCGCCCATGATCGGCACGCGCACCACGATGTCGCTCGTGCCGGCAACGACGGTGTTCTGCGGACCATGCGCGGAAGATGCGCCAGCCGCCGGTGTGGCTGTGGGAGCGACCTTGGTCGCGACGGGTTCGAGTGTGGAAGTCGCGAGCAAGCTCGCTCCCACCGTAACGGCGGCGGGGATTTCCCCGCGCGCGAGGTTCAGCGCCACCAGTTCCCAAATCGCCTCGACGATCTGCGGCACGGCGGGCAGCGCGGCGTATTCGTAGATCGGGTTGTAACCGATCATCACGTTGCCCTTCGTGATCAGACGCGGCGGCGCCTTCAGGGCACCGAAGATGTCCGCGCGACCCACGACGTGCTGCACGATCATCTGGCCGACGGAGCACGCTTCGGTGTCTTCCTGGATGACGAGGAGCCGGCCGGTCTTGCGCACCGAGGCCTCGATGGTCGCTTTGTCCCACGGCATGATCGAGCGCAGGTCGATGAGCTCGACGCTCACTTCGCCCTGCAACTCTGCAATCGCTTCGTGGGCCTTCTCCATCGTGTTGCCCCACGCGACGATCGTGAGGTCTTCGCCTGCGGTCACCACGCGCGCCGAGCCGAGCGGGATGGATTTGATCGGCTGCTTCGACTCGACCTCGGCCCAGAGCATGTGCTTCGGCGCCAGGAACAGCGTGATGTCCTCGCCGTGCATCGCGGTCCAGAGCAGGCCGGCCGCGTCTTCGGGCGTGGATGGCACCACGACGTTGAGGCCGGGAAAATGCGCGTAAGCCGACTCGTTCGCCTGCGAATGCCAGAGCGAGCCGCCAGGCAGATAGGCGCCGTAGGGCGCATAGAACACCGCGGGCACCTTCCACGCGCCGTTCGAGCGCCAGCGGAGATTCGCAAGGTTCTGCACGATCTGGTTGAAGCCCGGGAAACTGAAGTCGATGAACTGCAGCTCGAACACCGGCCGGCGTCCGTAGAGCGCAAGGCCGCCACCGATGCCGTAGATCGTCGATTCCGCGAGCGGCGAGTTGAAGACCTGCTCCGGAAAATCAGTCGAGAGTTTTTGCGTGAGACGGAACACGCCGCCCTTCGGATCCTCGATGTCCTCGCCGAAAATCACGCGGCCGGGATCGGCATCGAGGCCGGCGCGGAGCGTCTTGTTGATCAAGTCGCCCATGCGATACTTGCCGGCCTTGAAGAGCTCCTCGTTCAGGTCGGGCGACGCGCCCGTCACATCGAGAAGCAATTCGTCGGCACGCGGATCTTCGGCCTTCTCGGCCGCCGCGTAGTCGGCGCGAACCTTCTCCTTGATCTCCTCGTCGAGCTGGGCGAACTCCGCCTCGGTGAGCTCGCCGGCCTTGATCATGCGATCGCGGAGCACGCGGATCGGATCCGCCTTCTCCATCGCGGCGATGTCCTCCTTCGTCCGGTAGAGCGTGTGGTCGTCCGAGCTGGTGTGACTCGAAAGCCGCTCGACCTTGGCCCAGAGAAACACCGGCCCCTCGCCCGCGCGGAGCTGCGCGATGGCCTTCCGCGTCTCGGCGTGCACGACCTCGAGGTCGGAGCCGTCGATCACGCGCCACTGCGACTTGTTGAGCACGTCGATCGCGAGCGGGTTGGTTTTCCGCGTCGGCGTCGAGATGCCGTAGGCATTGTCCTCGACGATGAAGAGCACCGGCAGCTTCTTCTCCTGCGCGAAGCTGATCGCCTCGTAGAAATCGCCCTGGCGCGACGCCGCATCGCCGATCGAGGTCACGACCACGCTGTCCTTGCCATCGAGCTTCATGCCCCAGGCCACGCCGCACGCCGGCAACAGCTGCGCGCCGAGCGGCGTCGGCACGCTGACGATGTTCAGCGGACGGGAGGAAAAATGCGACGGCATCATGCGTCCGCGCGACGACGACTCGCGCTTCGCGAAATACTCCAACGCCAGTTCGCGCGTGTTCATGCCGCGCCCCATGCACAGCCCGCGGTCGCGGTAATACGGCACGATGAAATCGCCGTCGCGCAGCTGCGCGCCGAGCGCGCTGAACGCCTCGTGGCCGCGGCCCGAGACGTGGAAATGCCCCTTGCCCTGCCGATTCAGACTCTCCTCGCGGAGGTCGCCGTGCCGGCTCTCCAGCATCGTGCGCAGCAGGTGGCGGCGCTGCTCCTTGTTCAGAGTGGAGTTCGTGGCTTTGGCCATGGCGAGACGTGGGGTAGGTTTCGGAAAACGATTCCTGCGGCAACGGCAATTCTGGATGCCGCGATGCAAGGTTGCGTGGAGGAACTGTGCCGCTAAGCGCCGCGTCAGCCGCGTCGGTGTGCGCGCGCGTAGCGCATCAGGCCGCCGCGGAACGCCGGGAATCCCGTGCCCATCAGCAGCGCGAAGTCCGCGTCGTCCGCGGTCTTCAACACGCCTTCGTCGAGCACACGCTTCGTCTCGGCGATCATCACGCCGTTGAGATGTTCCGCGATCGCCTGCGCGTCCATCGTCTTCACCGCGGCCGGCGCGAACGACGCCATCGCCGGATTCAACGCCTCCTTGCCGCCGTCGTAGACGTAGAAGCCGGTCGACGCGCCGTTCTTCCGGCCCTTCATGCCGGCGGCGAGCATCTGGCCGCACACGCTCGTGCTCCCGAAACGCGCCGGGAAATAGTGCTTCATCTCGCCGTAGATGAAATCCGTCACGTCCACGCCGACCTCGTCGATCAGGCGCATCGGGCCCATCGGCCAGCCCCAGTCGCGCATCGCGCGATCGATCGTGTCCGTCGGCACGCCTTGCTCCCAGAGTTCGCACGCGGCGTTGAGGTAGAAGAACAGCACGCGCGTCACGAGGAAGCCCGGCGAGGAGCGGCAGATGACCGGCGTCTTGCCGAGGTGCTTCGCGAACGCCAGCACGCGGTCCGCCGTCTCGCGCGTCGTGTGCGGCGAGAGGACCATCTCGATCAGCGGCATGCGGCTGACCGGATTGAAGAAGTGGATGCCGATCGTGCGGCCGGGTTGCGTCGCCGTCGCCGCGAGTTCCTCGATCGGCAACGCCGAGGTGTTCGACGCCAGCACGCAATCCGCACGCACGACCTTCGACAACTCCGCGAACAGCGCCTGCTTCGCGGCGACGTTCTCGACGATCGCCTCGACCACGAGGTCGCAGTCGGCGAATGCCGCCAGCTCCGTCGTGCCCTGCACGCGCGCCGCGCCCTGCGCCGCGGCGTCGGCGGACATCTTGCCGCGCTTCGCCGCTTCGTCGAAGAGGCCCTTGATCACCGCGAGGCCGCGCTCGACAAACTCCGGTTTCACGTCGCGCATCACGACGCTGTAGCCGCGCGCTGCGCACCACTGCGCGATGCCCGAGCCCATGACGCCGGCGCCGATCACGCCGATCTTCCGGAACGGCGCGGGCGCGACGGCCTCCGCCGGTTTCTGGAACCATGCGTCGACCGTGAGCTTCTTCACCGCATCCTTGAGGAAGAACACGTGCACCATGTTGTGCGCCACGTCGCCGGCGGCGATTTCGCCGAAGAGCGACGCTTCGATCTCCAACGCCGCGTCGAGGGAAACCCCGGCGCCCTTTTCCACGGCTTCGAGCACCGCGGCCGGCGCGGGTTGCCCGCGCATACGCGAAGCGGCAATCTTGCGCTGCTCCGCGAAAAACGTCGCGTCCGCGGTCGGCGCACCGGCGCGCGCGGGCTTGCCGTTCGCGGCAAGCTTCAGCGCGGCGGCTTTCGCACGCGCCTTCAACTCGGTTGCCGGCACGAGTTCATCGACGAGTCCGGCCTTGTGCGCCTCGGCGGCGGGCAGCAGCTGCGCCTTCAGGATGTGATCGACCGCGGCTTTCGCCCCGATCAGTCGCGGCAGGCGCGCGCAGCCGCCCCAGCCGGGAATCAAACCGATGCCGACTTCCGGCAGGCCGATGACAGTTTCCTTCGCGTCGCTCGCGACGCGCCAGTGACACGCGAGCGCGAGTTCGTAGCCGCCGCCGGCGCACGCGCCGTGAATCGCGCACACGACAGGCACCTTGAAGTTGTCCAACAAGCCGAACAGTGCGTGCCCTCCGCGCGAGGCGTCCTTGCCCTCCGCGGGCGTCGCGATCTTGCCGAGCCATTTCAGATCCGCGCCGGCGATGAAGATTTTCTCTTTCCCGCTCGTGACTACGACCGCCTTTACCGGCTGCGCCGCGAGCGCCTCGACTGCGGCGCGCAGTGCGGCCTGGGTCGGGGGATTGAAGACGTTGGCGCGACTCGTGGGGTCGTCGAAAACGATCCAGCCGATGCCGTCGGCATCGACGGAGTGGGAAACCGTAGCGGGGTTACTCATGGGGGAAAGAGTGGCGCCAAGGAACTCCGCACCACGACCACTCGCAACGCCAAGGCCAGCGCGCCCGCCAACTATTAGCCGCTGTATGACAAATGTAAGCCCGTCCGCCCACCCCGCATCGCACCACAAAGTTCTTAATGGATAACAAAAACTTCGCGCCGACGCCGGAGCTTTCTCGGCATGCGGCTTTGCGCGGTGCAACGCTGCCACGGGGCGATGGGCCCGGCCCGCGCGACCACTCAACGCCGCCGGGCGCCTGGACCGGCGAATTTGCGGAGGTATTTCTGCGCGATCTCGAAATCGTGCGGCAACGGCGCGGAGACCGTGACGCGTTCGCGCGAGAGCGGATGCGTGAACGTCAGCGCGCGAGCGTGCAGCGCGAGGCGCGCGATCAGCGGACGCTCGTCGTCGCGCCCTTTGTAGCCGCGCTTCAGGTCCGAGAGCAGCAGCCGCGTGTCGTTGCCGTAGAACGGGTCGTTGAGGATCGGCCAACCGCTCGCCGCGAGATGCACGCGAATCTGGTGCGTGCGACCGGTCTGCGGCCGGCATTCGAGCAGCGTGAACGCACCGAAGCGCTCGCTGACCTTGAAGTCCGTCACCGCACCTTTGCCGTGCTTGCGCACGACGCACATGCGTCCCGGCTGGGCGTCGTCTTCCTTCAATACGAGTTCGACGGTGAACGCCTCCGGCAAGCCACCCGTCGCGTCGGCGATCGGCGTCGTGCCCCCCGCCCATGGCGCGGCGCACGGGCCGGCCGCGACGACGAACGCGAGATAGAGCTTTTCGACCGTCTTCGACTGAAACTGGCCGCTCACGAAATCCAGGGCGGGCTTCGTCTTGGTGCATAGCACGACGCCGCTCGTGTCGGCATCGATGCGATGGACGTTGGCCACGCCGTGCCCGAGCGCCGCGTGCACCTGGTCCATGAGGTTCGCGCGCGACTTATCCCAGCGATCGGGCGCGATGAGCAACCCGCTGGGCTTGTCGAAGGCGATGAGCGCCTCGTCCTCGAAGATGACCGGCGGCAACGACGGCATGCGGCGCGTGTTGAACGGCAACGCCGCGGGCGCGGCAACGTTTATCCGCGCCGCAAACCGGCGCTTTTAAAAGAATTTCGCCGACCATCCCCGCTCCACTCTGGCTTCGCGCCGCGTAATCCCTTCACTTGCCGCCATGACGCTCGCGCCGCGCTTCCTCGTGAAACTCATCGCGAGCTACCGCATGCGGCACCTGCAACGACGCCTGCGCGGCCGCGACAGCGCCGGCCAGCAACGCGCCTTCGCCGCGCTCATGGCCGCGCACGCGCACACGGAGTTCGGCCGCCAGCACGGCCTCGGCCCGCGGACCGCCTACGCCGACTATCGCACACAGGTGCCGCTGCGCACGCCGGGGGATTTCAAGGGCTGGGTCGAGCGCATGGCCGCCGGCGCCACCGACGTGCTCTGGCCGGGCCGCTGCCGCTTCTTCGTCTACACCGCCGGCACCGTCGACGGCACGCCCAAGCCGCTGCCCGCCACGCCCGCCATGCTCGCGCACTACCGCGCCGCGCTGGGCGACGCCCTGCTGTTGCACGCCGCGCAAACCGGGCAACCCGAACTCTTCGCCGGACGCCATCTGCACATCGGCGCGAGCACGGCGCTCAACGAATCCGGCGGCGCCTACGCCGGCTACCTCGACGCGATGGTCCCGCTGGCGCTCAGCGAGTGGAGCGAGAAGAATCTCTACGCTCCGCCGCGCGCCGTCGCGCGTCTGCCAGAAGGCGAGGAAAAGATGCGCGCCGTCGCCGAGAAATGTTCGAACTGGGACGTGCGCCTCGTCGCGGGCACTCCGTCCTCGCTCGCCGCCCTCGCCGAGGCGACACGCGCACACCATAGCACCGACAAGCGGCGGGTGCAGCACCTCCGCGCCGTCTGGCCGAAGCTCGCCTGCTGCCTGCACTCCGGCTCGATCCTCGGCATTTTCGCCGACGACCTGCGCGCGAACCTCGGACCCGACGTCGCGTTGCACGAGCTTTATGCGGGCGCCGAGGGCATCTACGCCGCGCAGGATGGCGACACAGGAGCCGGACTCCGTCTGCTCACGGATCACGGGCTGTTCTTCGAATTCCTCCCGGCGCGCGAACTCGCCGATGCCGACCTCTCGACGCTCGGCAACCGATGCGTGTCGCTGGCCGACGTGCAGCCCAACGTGGAATACGCCCTCATCGTCTCGACGCCCGCCGGCCTTTGCCGCTGCCTCGTGGGTGACACGGTGATGTTCGTCTCCACCAAACCCGCACGCCTCGTCTTCACCGGCCGCACGAAACTCCAGTTGAACTCCTTCGCCGAACGGGTGAGCGAACGCGAAGTCACCGCGGCGCTGCTCGCCGTGTGCGCGCGCAACGAGTGGACGCCGGTGAATTTTCACGTCGCGCCGTATTTCACCCGCATGGTGCCGCGCCCGCAGGGCTGTCACGAATGGTGGATCGAACTTCGCCCGGGCACCGTGCGCACGCCGACCGGCCCGCTGCTCGCCGCGGAACTCGATCTCGAACTCAGCCGGCACCAACTTGACTACACGGGCCGTCGCGCGAACGGCGCGCTCGAAGCACCGCTCGTGCGCCTCGTGATGCCGGGGACGTTCAACGAATGGACGCGCCTGCACGGCCTGCGCGAAGGCGCGGGCAAATTCGCCCGCTGCCGCAGCGACCGCCTCGTGGCCGACCAGCTCGCCGGCATCGCCCGCTTCCACACGCAGCCGCCGGTTCGCTCGAGCTGAGGACGCGCGACTGGGCGCCGAGGGCAAAAAGCTTTCCGGGCGGCGGAGATGAATCCGTCGCCCGGCGTTTCCCTGGGGTCCTTGAAACTTGCGCACACCGCGGACCCCGACCCCTAAGGCGTGCGTGCGCCGGGATTTTCCCACATCGGGCCGTGAGCCGCTCCGCGTTTCTTGCCGGGCGGCCCGGGCCGTTTGTAACCAACAAATGCGCGGCGAAAAAAAAGCGGAGCCGTGCGGGCTCCGCTGAAAGAGGTGCGTAGTCGCGAATCGCTCAGTCTTCGCTGCTGCCGTCGTCGTCGGACGAGTCTTCGCCCTCGTCCTTCTTCTTCGAACGGGCGCGTTTCGCCTTCGAATCCTTGGCATTGAGCCAGAGGTCGCCCTTGGCGTTGCGATTCAGCCAGAAGATCTCGCCGTTGCGCTCGCCGAAGGTGGGCTTCGCCTTGGCGTCATCGGGGACATTGAGCCCGGCGGCGACGAGCGCCTCGAGAATCTCGATCGCGGGGCGGCCGATCTGCGTGGAAAGATCGTCGATCTTCGCCGTGACGCCGTCGCCGCGTTTCTTCGGTTGGAGGAGCAAACGGAGCGCTTCGAGCGTGTCGGCCCGGACGCGTTCGGTCGCCGGAACGGGAGCCGAAGCCGGTTCGGGCGCCGTGGCGGTGGATTCGACCGGCGCCGGTGACGCTGTGGCCGCGGGCGCGCCGGTCGGCTCGACGGCCGACTCGGGCGCGCCGGGTTCGGCGGCTTCATCGCCGCCGGCGTCGGTGCCGTCGGGTTTCTGGCCGCCGCGATTCTTGCGGGCGTTGATCCAAATTTCACCGCGCTGGTTCTTGTCCATCCAGTAGAGGAAGTCGCCCTCCTCGTGGAAAAGCGGCTTCTCGACGCCGTCGTCCTTCATCTTGAGGCCCTGCTCGGCGAGTTGCGCGAGCAAGCCCGCGTCGTCGGTGCGGAGCGCCTTCGTGAGGAAGCCGAAACTGCCCGACCAACCGTGGCCACGGCGATTGCGACGCATGAGGCCGCGGACTTTGTCGAGGAAGGTCTTGGGCGCAGGCGGCTGCGTCGGTGCGGCACCTTGCGGCGCGGCATTCGGCTGCGACTCGCGCGGCTGGGCGGCAACATCGGATTGGCGCTCGGCGCGCGTCTCCTGCTGCTGACGGCGTTCTTCACGCTGCGCAGCGGCGGGGTCGATCGGCGCCTCCTCGTCGCTGAGGCGCTTGCCGGCGGCGATGCGGAACACCGGCTCGGGTTTCTCGCGGGTGTTGATCCAGATCTCGCCGCGGCGATTGATGTTCACCCAATAGATGTCGCCTTCGAACTCGACGTAGACGGGCTTGGCGTTCTCGTCGGCGGGAATTTGCAGGCCGCACTCGACGAGCGCGCCCTTGATGTCCGACTCCTCCATCTTCCACTTCTTGGCGAGGTAGTCGACGCCCACGCTCATGCCCGGGCCGCGCTGGTTCTTGCGCATGTGCGGACGCATGGCGTCGAAGAACGTCGGCAACTCGTCCTCTTCGGCGAGCTTGTCCCAATCGTCCTCCTTCTCGCCACCCTCTTCTTCCGCGGCGTCGCGGTCGTCGTCGCGCGAGGTGTCGCGGAGGCGGCGCAAACCGTCGTCGGCGCCGACCTTTTCCTCGGCGAGAAACGTGTCGCCGGCTTCCTCGGCGGATTGGGCGGGGGCGTTGCTGTTGCCCGCCTTGAACTTCGCCTCGAACTCCGCGCGCAGCTTGTCGGCCTCGGCGCGGGCCGCGGCCGCCGCGGCATCCTCGAGCGTCCAGTCCCGTTGCGTCGTGCGACGCACGAGGCCGGTGAACGCCAGCAGATTGTCGGGTTGCGTGTGAAAGTTGATGATTTCCCAACCTTCCTGACCGAGATCGTTGAGAAATTTTTCCAGCAATGCCGGCGACGCGAAGCCGCCCTTGCCGCTGGTGATGACTTTATATTCCCAGTTGGACATGTGAGCGGCCATCAACCCGGAACCGCCGCACCGTGGCCAGCCTAAACTCGGCGGCGGCCCTCAGTCGCGCATCACCGCGCGCAGGAAAAATCCGATCGCGTGGTCCGCCAGCTGCCCGCCCGGCCCATCGGGGTTGAAGTCGAAGGCGTGCGTCGCCCACGGCAGCGAGAGAAAATAGTGCCGCACGCCGGCCGCCTGCAGCGCCGCGGTCAGCCGCTCGCTGTGCCGGTGCCAGACGAGCGTGTCGGGCGCGCCGTGCAACAACAGCGTCGGCGGCGTCTCCGGACCGATCATCGCCTGTGCGCTGGCGCTCAGGTAGCGCGCTATGCGCTCCGGCGAATCGGGCGGACCGCCGAGATACTGGCGCATGAGATTCACGGAATTCAGCGCATCGTCCTCGCGCGACACGCCCCACGCGAACTCCATGTCCTGCGGCGCGTAGAACGAGACCACGCCGCGAATCGCCGGATCGTGCGCGCCGTAGGCCACTGCCGTGGCGATTTGCCCGCCAGCCGAGCGGCCGAGCAGAACGAACCGCGCCGCATCGACGCCGAGTTCGCGCGCGTGCGCCTTCAGCCAAGCGATCGCCGCGAGCACGTCTTCGCGCTGCGCCGGCCAGATGAATTTCGGCGCCAACCGATACGAGATCGCCGCCACGGCGTAGCCGCGCGCCGCCCAGCGGTGATCCCACTCGGGAATTTGCTGCCGGTCGCCGCCATCCCAACCGCCGCCATGCACGACCACGATGCACGGTGCGCCCGCCGCACCCGACCGCGCCGCGCGATAAAAATCCAGTTTCAACTCCTCGCCCGCCGGACGCGCAAAAACATGCGTCTCCACCGGCACCATCGGCTGCTCCGGATGAAACACGAGCCGCACCGGCGAAAACGCCGCGCGCGCGCCGTCCCCATCCGGCACACCGAAGGCCGCCGCCAGCTCCCGCGGCAAGCGTGCACCGATCGCGAGCGCACCCGCCACCGGCCGCAGCAGCGCCACGACCGCGAATCCGCACAGCGCCACGAGAGTCACCCGCAGCCCGTCACCCGTCGTCGCCCACGCGATCGCGCCCAGGCCAAACGCGAGCGGCAGGAACCAGACGCCGTATTCGCCCACCGCGAGCGCGACTTTCCAAATCCACGACCACAGCGGCGCGTGATGGAGCGTGAACGACGCCGCGTAGGCGCCGGCGACGATCACCGCCGCGAGCAACAGCTGAAACATGCCCCTTGTTACGCGGGAAGCCGGCGCGCGGACGACATTATTTCAGCCTCGCCCCGCCCGCCCCGTCTCCTGTCCTCTTTCCTCCACCTCCGGTTCTCCGTCCTCAGTCTTCCGCTCTCCGATGCTCCGCCGTCTCGATCAACTGCTCGCCAACCTCGGCTACTGTTCGCGCCGCGAGGCGCGCGATTGGATCGACGACGGGCGCGTGACGATCGCCGGCCAGACCGCCGACGATCCGGGCGAGAAAACCTCCGCGGCGCTCGTGCAGGTCGACGGCGAGCCGCTCGACCATCCCGACGGCTTGCTGCTGCTCATGCACAAGCCGGTCGGGCTCGTCTGCTCGCACGACATCCGCGAAGGCCCGAGCGTCTACAGCCTGCTGCCGCCGCGTTGGCAGCGGCGCAACCCGCAGCTCACGACCATCGGCCGCCTCGACAAGGATACGAGCGGCGTGCTGCTGCTCACCGACCAGAGCGACCTCGTCCATCGTCTCACTTCGCCCAAGCACAAGGTCCCGAAAATCTACCGCGCCACCGTCGACGCCGATCTGCCGCCCGGCCTCGCTGAGCTTTTCGCGAGCGGCACGCTCGTGCTGCGCGGCGAAACCGCGCCGTGCGCGCCCGCCGAGCTGCGCGTGCTCGGCCCGCGCGAGGCGGAGCTCACGCTGACCGAAGGCCGCTATCACCAAGTGCGCCGCATGTTCGCGAGCCAGGGCGGCGAAGTGCTCACGCTGCATCGCGCGCGCTTCGGCCATCTCGAACTCGGCGAGCTCGCGCCGGGCACGTGGCGCGAGCTGCCGTTGAACACGTTCGCGTGAGCGACGCGACGCGCGCGCCTATTCGCGCGCGGTGAGGTCGAACTTCAGCGGCACGGACATCCGCGTCGCCACCTTGCGACCCGACAGGACGCCGGGGCGGAATTTCCACCGCGCGACGCCGGCGAGCGCAGCGTGGTCGAATTCGTGGGCGTTCGAGCTCGCGATGCGCGGCTCGAGCACGCGGCCTTCCGCATCGACGATGAATTCCACTTCGACGACCACCCGATCGATGCCGACAAGGCGGACGCCTTTCGGGAACGCCGGCATCGGCTGCGCGATCGGCTCGGGCACACGGTCGAGTTGCGCGAGGTTGAAAATGGCGCCCGCGCCGCCGAAGCCGGCGCCGCCGCGTCCGCGGAGAACGGGAATCGTCATCGACTTCAGCGCGCCTACGTCCGCGTCCACGCGCGGGCGCAAATCGACCGTCTGCGTGAAATCGCTGAGCGCGACGCTGGTGGGCAACTCCGCGAGCTGCGGCACCGCGACCGCCGCGGCGGATTGGTCGACGAGTTCGCGGGGCGCCTCGTCGGCTTCCTCCGGCGGAGGTGGCGGCAGCGCGATCTGGATCGTCGGCTCGGTGTTCGTCACGACCGCGCGGACGGCGCGCGGCGGAGGTTTGGGCAGGGCGTAGAACATCGCCGCGTGCAGGCCGAGCGCGGCCAGCGCGCCGACGACGAGCGCGCCGCCAGTCTTCGGCGTTTTCGGGTAGCGCCAATCGCCGCGAGCGGAGGAGAGCGGGACTCGCGCGTCGAGCGGAGCGAGCGGGAAATGAGCGCGCACACAGCGCGTGGAACGGAGAAGATCGTGAGTTTTCATAGGCATTCGGGAGGCGCCGGGATTCCGGCAGCGCACACAGAGGGATGAACGGAACGAAACTCAAGTGACCTCCCCCGCCGTCACCGAATCTTCGCAAATCCCGCCGCAATTTACCCGCGGTCGCGCGACAGGGCGGCGCACAATGTGACTTTTCCGCAACGCCTGCGTGTCAGGCGGAACCGTCGCCCGGATAAAAGAAGCGCGCGCCGGCGTTCGCGGCGCGCGACCCATTTCCCGGTGGGAAAACTCAGCCCTGCGGATCGGTCAGCACGAAGCGGATGGGCACTTCCATCAGCGTCGCGACCTTGCGGCCACCCTTCATGCCGGGGCGGAATTTCCACTTCTTCACCCCGCTGATCGCCGGGTTCTCGAACGCGTGGTCGGTGGCGTCGACAATCTTCGGGTCGCGGACGTTGCCGTCGACATCGACGATGAAGCTCACGCGCACGACGCCGCCTTCGAGTCCTTGATCCTGCGGAAACTGCGGCTCCGGTTGCGCGACGACCTGGGGCACGCGATCGAGATCGGACAGCTTGAAGATGTCGCCGCCGTGCCCGAGGCCGTTGCCGCCGCGGCCGTGATTGACCGGGATGGTCATCGAGCGGAGCGCGTTGGCGTCGACTTCGGTCTTCGGGCGCAGATCGATCGTCTGCGTGAAATCCGTCAGCGAGACGCTGGTCGGCACCTCGGCCAGCTGCGGCACCGCAACGGTGGGAGCAGATTCCTCGGCGAGCTCGGTGGGCTTGTCCTCGGTTTCCTCGGGCACGACCGGCGGCATCTCGAGCTGGATGACCTGCTCGGCCGTTTGCGGCGCCGCAGCGCGCGGGCGCACGGGCTTCGAGTTGAAACCGTAGAACATCGCGGCGTGCAGGCTGAGCGCGGCGACGATCGCGAGCGCGAGACTCCAGTGCGCCTTCGGTGCGGACGGATAGCGCCAGCTGCCAGCCGGCGCGGGCGTCATCGGCAGCGCCGTGGAGGCGCCGCGCGGAAAATGCGGACGGGCCGGGCGGGATTTGCGGAGCGTGTTCGTGGTCATCATGGGAAAAGTGGGCGGGAAGTCTTGTTGCTAGTCTCACCCCGCAAGCGGCGCGGAAGTTTCAGAAACTGAAAAGCGCGGCGCGGGCGGATGGTGCGCTTCCCTTTTGCAATGGACGTGCCAACGCGCGGCGACGGCTGGAAGCGCACGCGCGCTCAACGAGTTAAATTTCCGCTTCGCCTTTCGGCCCCCGGCCGGAATCCGCGCGCACGGGAACGGTCCGTCCCGCGTGTGGGAAAATCGCCGCGCCGACCGGCACCGTCATTCCGGGCTTTTCATGCGCGACTGTTTCGCCTCTGTTGCGCGCATGTCTCTCCCTGCTCTCACCGGCGCGCAAAAGACCCAGCTCCGCGGTCGCGGCCAAACGCTGCCCGACCACGCGTGGCTCGGCCGCGACGGCGTGACGACGGAGTTCCTCGCCGAGCTGCTCCGCCAGCTCGACGCGCGCGAACTGGTGAAGCTGCGCTTCACCGGCGGCCAGGATCGCCACGAACGCGCGGCGCTGTGCGAGGTGATCGAGCGCGACGCGGCGTGCCTGTGCGTCGGCGCCGTGGGTCACACGGCGCTCTTCTGGCGGCCCGGCCCGGAAGGCTCGAAGCTACTCGCCGCAAACTGACGCACGGCGCCGCTGCCACCAGCGGGCGAGCGCGAGCATGCCGCAGGCGGCAAGAAAGAAGTCCGACGGCGCACCGCCGCCGCCGCTCGCGACACCCGTTCCGCTCCCGCTGCCGCCTCCGCTCGGCGCCGCGGTCACGGTGAGCGCGGCAGTCGCACTGGCGACGGAGTCGAGTTCGTTGGCAACGACGACGTGATAGTTGCCGGCGTGCGCGGACGTCGCGGCGGCGATCGTGTAGCTGCTGCTCGTGGCGCCGACGATCGCCGTGCCGTTGAAATACCATTGGTAGAGCGGCTCCGGCACCGCGGCCGCGGAAACCGCAAACGTCACTGCTGCGCCACTGGTCACCGATTGCCCGGCTGGCTGGCTGAGAATGCTCGGTGCGGAGGCCGGCACACCTTTGCGCACGGTGTCATCGTCGTCCGTCAGGTAGATCGCTCCCTGCCCGTCCACCGCGATGCCGGTGAGCGAGTAGAATCGGGCGCGCGTCCCGACAGCGTCGTGATGTCCGAACGCGTAGCGGGCACCGCCGATCACCTCGAGTTGTCCACCGGCGGTGAAGCGCGCGACACGAGTCGCCCCGTAGGCGCGATCCTCGGTCATGATCAGGTTGCCGCCGCTGTCGACCGCAAGTCGCCGCGGAAAAAATTCATCGGTGCGAATCCGCTCGCCCGTGCCTTGCGGCGGGACCTTGACGATGGAGCCGTAGATCGGGTCCGCCGCGTAGAGCACTCCGTCACGATCGAACGCGAGGCTGGAGAAATACGTGTGCGGATTGACGGGGAGCGACGAGATCGTGGTCACAACGCCCGTCGGCGTGATGCGCCGCAGGCGGGCCCAGACCGATCCATAGGTCGCCGAGTAGCCCGGCGCCTCGGCCACGTAGATATCGCCCGCTGGCGAAACCGCGATGCTCGTCAACACGCCGAATTTCGCGGCACTGCCCTGCCCATCCGGGGCCGGCGCGGTGCCCATCGCGGCTCCGCCGGTGAGCGTCGACACATCGCCGCTCGGCGTGATTTTGCGGACACCGCCGCTGCTCTCGATCACATAGACATTGCCGGCGGCATCGACCGCGAGATCGCTCGGAAGATTGAAACGTGCCTCGCCGGCCGGGCCGTCGACGTAGCCGGCCTGGCCGGGCGCGCCGGCGAGTGTCGTCACCGTGCCGTCGGCCGCGATGCGGCGGATGACGTGGTTCGAACGATCGGCGACATAGACGACGCCGTTCGCCGCCAGCGCGATCGCGGCCGGCCCATTGAAGCGGGCGGCGCTGCCGCGCGCATCGAAGTGACGGGCGCTGTCCTCCGCAGGAATGCCCGCCACCGTGCTCACGACACCCGCCGACGTGATGCGCCGGATGGTGTTGTTCATTTCGCAGACGAAAAGGTTGCCGGTGCCGTCGAAGGCGAGACCCAGCGGGTTGTTGAAGAGCGCCTGCGCCGCCGCGCCGTCGCGCGCTCCGACACTGCCGGACATGCCGGCGTAGACTGAGAGCTGTCCGCCCGAGATACGGAAAATGGCACAGCTCGAAGCTGCGGCGTAAACTGCGCCTTGGCTGTCGACCGTGAGGCCACGAATGTGGCCGACTCCGGCGAGACCATTGGTTTCATCGCCGATCGCCGCCATGGACCCGCCCGGCGCGATGCGGTAGACGCGTGCCTGATTCTGATTGGAGGAGCCATTCGAGCCCGGCACGACGCCATTGATCGCCACGAAAATATTGCCTGCGGTATCGTGCGCGAGCGCGCCGATCGAAGCGGTCGCGGCGCTGGACGGACCGGACCAAATGTTCGCCACATTGTAGAGTGTCACGGCTTCGCCGAGCAGGGTGACGCGCACAATGTGCGACTGGTCGGCGGCAAGGAGCGTCCCGGTTGAATCGCTGGCCAATGCGATGACACCATTGGGGAAAACGGTTGTGCCGAGCAGATTCGTGACCCGACCGTCGCGGGTCACACGACTGATCCCCGTGGCTTCGCCCACATAGAGGTTGCCGTCGGAATGCAGCACGACCGCCTGCGGCATGTTAAGCAGCGCCGTCGTGCCCGGGCCATCGTTGCGCCCCGCCTGTCCCGGCGTGCCGGCCAGCGTGCTCACCACGCCCGCCGGCGTGACGACACGCAGCGTGTGGTTGCCCGTGTCGGCGACATAGAGATTGCCGCCGGCATCGGCGGCGAGCGCTGCGGGATTGTAGAAGCGCGCCACGCTGCCGGCCCCGTCGGCCGTGCCGCTGCTCGAGGTGCCCGCCCAGGTGCCGAAATAATAGGCGTTCGCCGCCAGGGTGGTTTGTGTCAGCGCAAAGAGCGCGACGAATGCGCCCCCAAACAGGCAGCTGATGCGACGAGAAACGGTCCGGTTCATGCCCCCCGCGACAATCCATCTCGGATTTCCCGCTACTCGCGCGCACCTCCCGCCACGCCGCTGCGCATCGGGGGAATCCCCGAAGCGTTAAGAGATCCTCAAATGCAGCGCGGCCTCGCCTCCGCGATTTCGGAGTGCGAGGCCGCAGTATTGTGGATCTGAGCTGGCGGGCGCATGTCCCCCGCTCGCGTTCAGGACAATGGGTTCGGACGCGTCTGACGCACGCGCGCGGGAAAGGTTCCGCGCTCAGTTGAACGCATAGGCGACGATGGTGTCGTGGTCCTTGAAATAGTAGACGCGGCCGGTCTTCTCGTCGGCGAGGTAGTCGGGGTCCTTCGCGCCGAGCGCGATCTCGCGGTCCGTCTCGCCGCTGGCGAGGTTCACGCCGTAGAGACCGAGGCCGGATTTCGGCAGCTTCGTCACGATGTAGGTGTAGCTCTCGGTGGCCTTCGAGCCGCCGGCGCGAGCGGCGCGTTTTTCAGTGTAGGAGTTGTAGCGGTCGAGGGCGGACTGGATGTTGTTCATGCCCTGCTGGCCGCCGCTGTTCAGGATGCCGCCATTCTGCGCGACCTGCATGTTGCCTTGCGCGGAGGCGAGCGCGGTGACGGCGAACATCGCGAGCGTCGCGAAGGCGTCGCTCGGCGCGGCGTAGTAGAGCGACCACTTCTGCTGCTTCGCGAGCGGGTCGAAGCCGAGGAGGTGCTGCTTGCCTTGCACGACGATGTGCCCGTTCTGGCGCGTGATCGCGACCGGCACGTCGAGGCGGGCCTTGCTGGAGGAGCTGACGGCTTTGATCGTGCCCATGAGGCCGCCGGTGAGGCCGAGACCGATCTTGGCGACGTCGCTGCCGCCCATCTTGCGCTTGAACTCGATCGGCACGCGGAACGTTTCGGTGACGGTCGCGCCCTGCGTGGAGAGGCCGACGAGTTCCTTGCCGTCGGCGAACATCACGGCGTGCGCCTCGGGCAGCACCATGAGGTTGGTGAGGCCGCCTTCGATTTTCTGGTCCTTGTAGATGGGGTTGCCGGTCGCGCCGTCGAGCACGACGACGCCGAGCGGTTCGCGAAGGAGGACTTGGTTGCCGTCGGAGAAGTTGCCGCCGAAGCGTGCGAAGATTTTTCCGTCTACGACTTCGAGCTGGGAGACGATGGCGTTGTCGCGCGCCTTGAAGAGGCCGGCGTATTCGGAAATGCGCTCGCTCTTCCAGACCTGCTGGCCGGTGCGGCGATTGACGGCGACGACGCTACCGCCGCCGGCACCGTAGATCATGTCGCCCTCGAGGCGGAGCGGCGCGTAGGTCTTTTTGAGGCCCTTGGCACCGGGCGGGAAATCCACGCCCCACTTGATGGCGCCGGTGTTGAGGTCGATGCAGTGGATGCCGAGGTAGCCGAGGAACATCTCGTCGCCGTCGAAAACGGGATCGTGGTAACCGGAGAGATCCATCGTCGGCATGAACTTGCCGCTGCCGTCGGCGAGGTGGAGCGGGATGCCTTGGGATTTGCAGAATTTCACCGACCACTTCGCCGCACCGGTCGCGAGGTCGTGGGCGCGGAGGTAGATGCCGTCGTCTTTCTCGCCCCAGGTTTGGAGGACGAAAATCACGAGGCCCTTGTGCGGCGCGGCGATGGTGTCGAGGTATTGGCCGTTCATCTGGGGCGTCTTCCAGACGGTCTCGCCGGTGAGGAGATCGAGCGCCTGCATCGTGACCTTGGAGTTGCCCAGGCCGGCGAAATTATTGGCGACGATCCAAGGCGTGCCGGCGATCTCGACGGCGTTGTTGCGGGTGGATTTCGCGATGTCGGCGCGCTTCCAGAGCACTTTGCCGTCGTCGGGATTGACGGAGACCAAGGCCTCCGCGGTGCCGACCAGGAGCGTGCCGGCCGAAGTGAGCTGATACCATTTGGCGTCGGCGCCGAGGGCCTGGGTCCAGATGGATTTCGCGGCGGTGCCGGCAAGGAGCGAGGTGGCCAACGCAAGCCACAGCGCGAGGAGCGGGGTAAGTTTCTTCATGGAGCGCAATCTGCGCTCCCAACCTAACAGCGCCTCGGCGCGAGGCCCATACGCAGAGCTGCGTAGGTGGCCCGCACCCGTGGCGCGGCCCCGCGGAAAAACCACACGCGGGACCGGCCCGGATGCTCGACCGGGCGGCGGGCAAATATCTCCCGCTCACCCGGCAAATTCAGATTCTCACTCGTCGCCGATGGTGAAGTTGATCACCTGGCGGACGCGGGTATTGACCTTGCGACCGGCCTTCATGCCGGGGCGGAACTTCCACTTCGAGACGCCGACCATCGCCGCCTCATCGAAGCCGTGGTGCGAGGAGTCGGTGACCATGGGGGCGACGACTTCGCCGTTGGAGTCGACGATGAACTCGAGCGTGACCTTCGCCTCGGAGACTTGCTGGCGCAGGGAATACGGGAACGCGGGCGGCGGTTGCGCGATGGGCGAGGGTGCGCGGTCGAGCTGGGAGATTTCGAACACCTTGCCGAGGTTGGCGATCTTCTGGGCGCGGGTGGCGCTGAGCGGGATCTTGGCGACCTTGGCGGCGTTGAGGTTCTCCGCGATCTGCGGCTGGACCTGCAACGGCTGCACGAACTGGTTGACCGAGACCGAAGAGGGCACGTCAGCCAGTTGCGGCACGGCGATGGCCGGGGTCTGGTCGTCGGACGAGTCGCCGAGCTCCTCGACCTTGTCGGGTTCATCCTCCTTCAGGTCCGGCATGGCGATCTGGATGATCTCCTCGACCGGAGCCGCGGCCTTGACGACCTTGGCCTTGTGATTGAACCCGTAGAGGAACATCACGTGCATGCCGACGGAGACGAGGATCGCGATGATCAACGTGCCGCGGGGATTGGAGCATCCGTAGTAACGCCAGGAACCGGCCGCATAGCGCGGACTGGCGAGAACAGAAGCGGGGAGGCGCCGAGCTGTAGTGGTTTTCATTACATCCGTCGCCGGGGATAGAGCGTGGATCGTGTCGAGCATGTCCCATGATACGACCTTCCCGCTTTTCAGCCCCTGCATCGCTTGCCCAAGGGTGCGCATGCCTTGAATGCCCCCATTACGCCAAAAAGCCTAACTCCATCGGCTAGCGTCGCGCGACCGCGTCCAAAGTGCGGCGTTGCACCGGCGCGACCGCGGCGCAATTTCCCAAGTCCATGACGCTTGCCGACCTCGGCTGGACCGACGCCCTCGCCGCCGCCTTCGCGCCGCACGCCGCGGGCGGGCTGCTGGCTGCGCGCGTCACGCTCCAGTTGAAAGGCTTCTGGGAAGTCACCACGCCCGACACCGCGCGCCTCGCGCAATGCACCGGCAAGTTCCTCGCCGAGACCGGCGCCATCTCCGACATGCCCGCCGTCGGCGATTGGGTCGCCATCGAGCCGCTGCCCGGCGACGACACCCGCGCGCTGATCCACGCCGTGCTGCCGCGCCGCACCAAGTTCTCCCGCAAAGCCGCCGGGCTGCAAGTGATCGAGCAGGTCGTCGCCGCGAACATCGATACCGTCTTCCTCGTCAGCTCGCTCGACGCCAACTTCAACCTCCGCCGCATCGAGCGCTACCTCGCCGCCGCCCGCAGCAGCGGCGCGCAGCCCGTCATCGTGCTCAACAAATCCGACCTCACCCGCGAAGCCGCCGCGCGCCGCGCCGAGGTCGACGCCATCGCGCCGGGCACGCCCATCGTCGTCACCAGCGCCCTGAAACGCGGCGGCACCACGCCGTTGCGCGAGTGGCTCCGCCCGCGCACCACCGTCGCGTTCCTCGGCTCCTCCGGCGTCGGCAAATCCACTCTCATCAACGAACTCGTCGGCGACGACCTGCTCGCCACGCAGGAAGTCCGCGACATCGACGGCAAGGGCCGGCACACCACCACCCTGCGCGAACTCGTCGTCTCCCCCGAAGGCGTGCTCATCATCGACACGCCCGGCATGCGCGAACTCCAGCCCTGGCAGGCCGACGAAGCGGTCGAAGACGTCTTCGCCGACATCCGCGCGATCACGCTGCGCTGCAAATTCACCGACTGCTCGCACACCACCGAGCCCGGCTGCGCCGTGTGCGCCGCGCTCGCCGACGGCACGCTCGAACTCTCCCGCTGGCAAAGCTACCAGCGCCTCCAGCGCGAGACCGCCTTCGAGGTCCGCCGCGTCGACCGCCGCGCCTCGCAGAAGCACAAGACGGAGTGGAAAAAGGTCACCAAGCAGCTCCGCCAGCGCGTCCGCGAGAAACGCGGCGACGAGTGAGCACATGACCCGTCGGCGGCGCGTCGCCCCCGCTCGTCACCCGGGTAAACCGCTCACCGCCGCATCGTTGACCTCCCGGCCGGGCCCTCTAGCCTCCGCCCACCATGTTCACCATCATTGGCGCCGACGGTAAGGAATACGGGCCGGTTTCGGCCGACAAGCTGCGCGAGTGGATCGCCAGCGGACGCGCAAATGCCCAAACGCAGTGCCGCCGCGACGGCGAAGCCGCGTGGAGCACACTCGGCTCGCTGCCGGAATTCGCCGACGCCTTCGGCGCCCCGCCGCCTCCGCCGCCGCCCCAGCGCGACGCCTGGGGCCAGACGCCCAAGCCCGCCACTCCCGCGCTGAATCCCGACCCCAAGGCCTACGCCGACACCATCCTCGCGCGCGGCGCGAAACTCGACTTCGGCGCCGCCCTCAGTCGCGGCCTCGACCTGCTCAAGACCGATTACTGGACCTTCGTCGGCGTGACGCTGGTGATGACGATCGTCATCGCCGCGGTGAACTTCATCCCGCTCGCCGGCCTGCTCCTCTACGGCCCGCTCGTCGGCGGCCTCGAGTATTACTTCGTGCGCAAACTCCGCGGCGAGCGCCCCGAGTTCGGCGATTGCTTCATCGGCTTCAACACGATGACCGGTGCGCTGCTCCTCGGCAGCCTCGTCAGCATCGTGCTGACGCTGGTCGGCCTCGTCTGCCTGATCCTGCCCGGCCTCTATCTCTATATCGCCTACAAGTTCACCTACCTGCTGATCCTGGACCACAAGCTCGACTTCTGGCCCGCCATGGAAGTCAGCCGCCGCATCATTTCGGCGAACTGGTTCGCGTTCTTCTTCCTCGTGCTCGTCGCCGCGATCGCCTCCTCGCTCGGCACCGTCGTCCTGCTCATCGGCGTCGTGCTCACTGCGCCGTTCTTCTACGCAGCCCTCGCGGCCGCCTACGAACAGCTCGTCGGCCCGCGCCAATAAGCACGGCGAAGCCGCCCCCGCTTTCGACGGCGCCCTTCCGCGGGCGCCGTTTTCATTTCGGCGCGAGCCCGAGCTTCGCCAGGCGCCGTTGCAATGCATCGGGCGTCTCGAGCGGCGACGAGCATGCCCCTCCTGCGCACAGAAACGCCGCGGCCCGATCGAGCGCCGGGAAAATCTCTTCGCCGCGCGGAGCCGGCCCGGCCGCCGGGTCCCACCACTCGACGAGCTTGTGCGTCTCGGGCATCCGCAGCGCCAACGCAAAAAGCCCGCGCGCCACCGGATCGTCGCGCCGCCCCACGATCGTGACGTGCGCCGGCTCGGTGCGCACTTCCTCCTCCGCCAGCAGCAGGCCGCCCACATAGAAAAAGCGCTCTCGTGTCACCTCCGGCGCGTTGAGCCAACGCAACGCGCACTCCGCCAAATCCAGATAATCCCGCCGTCCCGTCGCCCGCGCCAACGCGGCCCCGAAACGCGCCACGCCCACGTTCTCGTCGAACTGCGGCTGCGGCGCGATCGGACCGGCGCCATCTCCCGCACTAGAAACCAACCCCGGCGCGCCCGGGCGTGCGAAATTCCGGGCAATGAACATCGCCGCCGCCTCGGCGTGAGCGAGCCACTCGGGTTCCTGCGTGAGCTGGTGCAGCGCGAGAAACGCCCGCCCCGCCGCCAACGTGTCGCCGAGGTAAGGTCCGGCGCTGTCCCGCTCGTCGTGGCGAAACCCGCCCGCCGGCAAGGCGCGATGCTCGACCAGCCAGCGCGCCGCCCGCTCCGCATCCGTGCGCGCCGTCGCGTCGCCGGTCACCGCGGACCATTGCGCGAGAGCGGCGATGACCCAGCCGTTTTCCCGCGCATAGAGATGGCGATCCACGCGCGGCACACCGCGCGCCCGGCGCGCCGCATCGTCCAACGCAAAGTAGTCCGCGCTGTGTTCGCCGGGCACGAGGTCCGCGTCCTGCGACACGTAGAACGCGCCCTCCGGTCCGCGCAGGAATGTCCGCAAGTAGCGCAGGATGGCCTCGCCCATGGCGCGATCCGCCGGCTCGCCGTCGCGCGCGTAGGCGAGCGCGTAGAGCCGCAGGTTCTCCGCCTGCATCTGCACGAGCTTCTCGAAGTGCGGCTCATGCCAATCGCCGCCGACCGAATACTGGTAAACCCCGCCCCACACCGGATCGAGCAGCTGGCGCTGCAAATCCAGCGTCGCCCGTGCACGGCGTCCCGCCTCGGCATCGCCCTGCCGCGCCGCGCGCAACGCGAACTCGACCGTGTCCCAGTCCAGCAGCTTGTGCGAAAACCCCCAGCCGCCCGCGCGCTCGTCGTAGCCATCGCGCCATTGCTGCACCAGCTCCGCGCGTCGCGCCGCCTCGAGCGTCGGCGCACCGGCCGGCTCCGCGGCAACCGCACTCGGCCGCGCCTTCGGCGGCGTCGGATCGGCCAGCACGTCGCGGAGCAGCTCCTCCATCGCCCGCGGCGCGATGTAGCCCTGCTTCTTCACGCGCTCCGCGCCGTCCGGCGCGAAGATCACCGTCGCCGGCCAGCCGTAATCTTCGTAGCGGTTGGCGAGATCGGGACGCGACTCCTGATCGACCCGCACGAGCAGGAAACGCTCGCGCAACAGCTCCACGACCGCCGGATCGCGATAGGTCGTCGCGTCCATCACATGGCACCAGTGGCACCACACCGCCTCGAGATCGAGCAGCACGGGTTTGTTCGTTCGCCGCGCTTCGGCGAAAACCTCCGGCGACCACGCGCGCCACGGCAGCGGCGACGGCGACGGCGATTCGCCGGCGAACGCGGCGGCCAGCAGGACGAGGAACAACGAACAACTGCGCATCGACTTCATGAAAAGTAAACGGCGAGGCGCGCTCTCCCAACCGAGTCCTCCAGGCAGTGTGACCGGTTCTGAACGCACCTCGCCGTCCAATCTACGCCGCCGCCAGACAGGCGGACGCGATGAAGCTATTTTGCCGCCGGCTGGCGCACGCGGCGCCAGTGATCGAGCGACCACTTGCCCGGCCCGAACGCGAGCACGAGCAGCGAAACCACCAGAAACAGAAACGGCGCCGCGCCGGTGAACATGTCTGGATCGCTGAAGATCGCCTGCACCGCCTCGCGATCGGCCGTGAGATACGCCACGATCATCGTGAACGTGAGCGGCACCGCCGCCGGGCGGGCGAACAATCCCAGCGCCAGCAACGCGCCGCCGAGCATCTCCGTCGAACCGGCGGCGATCGCGTTGAGCTTCGCCGCGGGCAACCCGAGCGAGGCAAAGAACTCCGTCGTGCGCTCCAGATGCATCAGCTTGCCCCAGCCGGTCTGCGCGAACGACACGCCCCAGTAGACGCGGAGCAAAAACAGCAACGGGGCCTGCAGGTGCGAGGCGGAGCGGTCGAAGGTGTCGAGGAGCGTGCGCGGATTCATGGCTCATGGGAGCCGGACCGCGCCGGGTTATTCCCGAAAAAATCCCCCGTGCCCCGCCTTACCCTTCGTCGCCGTTCCGTCGCGGAATTCGCAGGAATTCCGCCTTCTCCCGCGCTCCTCGCGAAACTCCCACGAATTCCGCTACCAGGCTGCGTGGTTCATCCGCGGACGCCGCACGCTATGTCCGTCGCGCCGGATTTTTCTTCCGATAGAGGATGTGCCGCCGCAATGGATGCCCCTCGGGCAGACGCGGATGATCGAAGTCCCCCGCCAAATCGCGCGCGAAACCCAGTCGCTCCATCACGCGCCACGACCGCTCGTTCGCGAGCACCGTGAACGACACGATCTCGTCGAGCTGCAGCGTTTCGAAGCCGTAGCGCACCGCCTCGCGCGCCGCCGCGGTCGCGAGGCCGCGCCCCCAGAATTTGCGCCGCAGCCGCCAGCCGACCTCCACGCACGGCGTGAAGTGCGCCGTCCACGGCGGCGGATTCAGTCCGGTCCAACCGGCCAGTTCGCCGCCGACTTCCACCGCCCACAAACCCCAGCCGCGTTCCGCGATGCCGTCGCGCACGCGCGCCAGCGTCGCCGCGGCCTCGTCGCGCGTCAGCACGGCCGGCATGTGCCGCATCACTTCCGGATCCGCGTTCATCTCGGCGAACGCATCGAGATCGTCGTCACGCCATTGGCGCAGGGTGAACGCAGGCGGCAACGGTTCCATGCGGCGAATCTGAAATCCCGTCGCGCCCGCGCGAGTCGATTCTCCGCGCGGTCCGCGCCGGCTCGCGCCATCCAAGCGTCATCTGGCGAAATCCCGTTGAGCCGCGCGCCGGGTTCGCGCACGTTTCGCCCCGATGTCGTCCTACACCCCTGCCCCGAATCGCTACGAAGCCGGCCGCTACGCGCGTTGCGGCCGCTCCGGCCTGAAGCTTCCGCGCCTCTCGCTCGGCCTCTGGCACAACTTCGGCCACGTCGACGCGCTCGAGAACCAGCGCGCGCTCCTGCGCCGCGCCTTCGACCTCGGCTGCACGCATTTCGACCTCGCCAACAACTACGGCCCGCCGCCCGGCAGCGCGGAGGAGAATTTCGGCAAGTTGCTCCGCGAGGACTTCGCCGCGCACCGCGACGAGCTGATCGTCTCCACCAAGGCCGGCTACCTCATGTGGCCCGGCCCCTACGGCGAATGGGGCTCGCGCAAATACCTCCTCGCCTCGCTCGACCAGAGCCTCCGCCGCATGGGCCTCGCCTACGTCGACATCTTCTACTCGCACCGGCCCGACTACGACACGCCGCTCGAGGAAACGATGACCGCGCTCGCCGACGCCGTGCGCAGCGGCCGCGCGCTCTACGCTGGCATTTCCAACTACGACGCGAAGCGCACGCGCGAAGCCGCCGCAATTCTGAAATCCCTCGGCGTCCCGCTGCTCATCCACCAACCGGTCTACAACATGTTCAACCGCTGGGTGGAGCCGGAGCTGTTGCCTGCGCTCAACGACGTCGGCGCGGGCTGCATCCCGTTCTCGCCGCTCGCGCAAGGCCTGCTCACGAACCGCTACCTCCACGGCATTCCCGCCGACTCGCGCGCCGGCCGCGGCGTGTCGCCGTTCCTGCCCACCGAGCGCATCACGCCGGAAGTGCTCGCGAAAATCCGCGCGCTGAACGACGTCGCCACCGCCCGCGGCGCCACACTCGCGCAACTCGCCGTGCTGTGGCTCTTCCGCCGCCCGGAAATCACCACCGTGCTGATCGGCGCCAGCAAAGTCTCGCAACTCGACGACCTCCACGGCGCGCTCGCCCAGCCGCCGCTGGGCGCCGAGGAACTGGCGAAGATCGAAGCGATTCTCGGGTAAACGATGCGATGGTGCGAGGCGTGGAGCCAGAGTAGCGGGAGCTTCCAGCTCTCGTTGTTCGAGGTGTTTCGACTCGGGAGCGGGAAGCTCCCGCCTCTCTCTCGCAGTGCGGATTTGCGGTTAAAGCACCGCGTTACACCAACCTATCGCGCCGTCGGGCGCAGCACGTCGTTCGCACGCGCGGCGGCGGCGAGGCGGTTCTCCACGCCGAGACGCTCGAGCAGCTGCTCGACGTGCTTGTCCACCGTGCGCGGACTCGTGCCGAGGATGACGGCGGTCTCGCCGTTCGTCTTGCCCTGCGCGATCCAGTAAAGCACCTCCGCTTGCCGCGGCGTGAGCCCGAGCGCGACGAGCGCCGCCGGACCGGGCGGCGCGAATTCCTCCGCGAGATGCACGACCTGCAGCGGCTCGCCGCCGTGGCCGCCGCTGAAACGCTGCACGAGCAGCGTGCCCGCGGGCCCGACGATGCGGTCGCTCGCGCGCAACTCCGCCGGCAAGCGCCCGGCCGGCGGTTGCGGCAGGTGTTTGTGCAGGAGGTGCGTCGCCGCGAGCGTTTGGAATACCACGCGGCCGTCGGCGTCCGCGATCAACACCGCACGGTCGAGCGAGTGCGCGAGCTGCGCCTCCGCGTCGAGACGCACGGCCATTTCCGCTTCGAGCTTCGCGTTCTGCCGTTCGAGCTCGCGCCGCGCGGCGCGGAGCTCGAGATGCGTGCGCACGCGCGCGAGCACCTCGGGCGGATGGACCGGTTTCGAAATGTAGTCGACCGCGCCGGCATCGAGCGCGCGGACTTTCTGCGCCGGCTCGTCGACCGCCGTCATGAACAGCACCGGGATGTCGGCCCACTCCGCATGGCGCCGGATCTCGGCGAACGTCGCGAAACCATCGCGGCCGGGCATGATCACGTCGAGCAGCACGAGATCGATCGCCTGCCGTCCGAGCAATTCGAGCGCGCGCTCGCCGCTCTCGGCCATGAGCACGCGCAGACCGGCGCTGCCAAGGGATTCGAGCACGACGCCGACATTGGCGGGCGTATCGTCGACGACGAGGACGGTGGGGCTTTTCATGCGAGCGCGGTGCGGAGCAGCGAGCGGACCTGCTCAAGCTGGTAGGACGCCGCCGCCGTTTCAACCTGCCCGAGCGTCACATCGTGCGCGTGGGTGCGCCGCGCCTCGGCCAGTGCGGCGCGCAACGCGGCGATGTCGCCGCTGTCGGCGAGCGCGAGCAGCTGCTCGAGCAGTGCGCGTGGCAACGCCGCCGCGGACGGCGACTCGCGCACGGGTGCAGCGCCGTGTTGCCACTCGAGTTTCAGCAGGCGCAGCAGGAGCTCGTTCAGCTGCGGCTCGGCGAACGGCTTGGGCAGAAAATCCGGACAACCGATCGCCTCCGCGGCAGCGCGATCGAAAGTGAGCACCGACGCCGAGGTGAACACGATCGGCATCGCGCGCGAGTCGCCCCGCGTGCGCAGCCGACGCGCGAGTTCGAGGCCGTCGATGCCCGGCAGTTTCACGTCGAGGAACGCCAGATCGCCGCGCAGCTCGCCCGGTCCGGCCGCGAGCATTTCCTCGGCGCTGGCGTATTCCGCGACGACGAAGCCGAGCGGCGTGAGCAGGTCGGAGAGGAGCGAGCGGTTCACCGCGTTGTCGTCGACCACGAGGATGCGGCGGCGCGGTCCCGCGTAACCGGTCAAGGGCTGCGCCGGACGCGCGGCCGTCTCGGGGGTCGCGACGGCGGGCAATGCGAGGACAAAGGAAAACTGGCTGCCGCGACCGGGCTCGCTCTCAAGTTGGAGTTCGCCGCCGAGCAGTTGCACAAGGCGCAGCGTGATGGCGAGGCCGAGGCCGGTGCCGGGCTCCGCCGGACGTCCGCTGCGCGCCTGCTCGAACGGTTGAAACAGCCGCGCGCGATCCTCCGGGCCGAGGCCGACACCGGTGTCGACGACAGTGAACCGCCAGCTCGGCGCATGTAGGGCGGGGTCTCCCGACCCCGCCGTTCCGACGGCGGCGCGCGCTGCGGCGGGGTCGGGAGACCCCGCCCTACAAGATTCGAGGCGCTCGACCCGCAATGTGACGCGGCCCTGCGGCGTGAACTTCACGGCGTTGGAGAGCAGATTGTCGAGGATCTGGCGGAGCTTCTGCGCATCGCCGCTCACGTGGCTCGGCAGGTCGGACGGCGTCTCGAGCGCGAAGGTCAGGCCGCGCGCGTGCGCGGCGGCTTCGTGCGCGACGGCGAGCTCGCGCAAGAGCTGGCCGAAGTGGAACGGCGCGTCGTGCCGCTCGATCTTGCCCGCCTCGATCTTCGAGAAATCGAGCACCTCGTTGATCATGCGCAGCAGGTGCAGGCCGCTCGCGTGGACGATGTTCACGCGTTCGCGCTGGCGCCCGGCGATGGCGGCGTCCTTGAGCAACACCTGAGCGTAGCCGATGATGCCGTTGAGGGGCGTGCGCAGCTCGTGACTCATGTGCGCGAGGAAGGTGCTCTTCGCGCGGCTGGCGGCCTCGGCCTCGTCGCGCGCCGCGGCGAGTTCGCGCGTGCGCTGCTGCACGATGCGCTCGAGCCGCGCCTGCTCGCGCCGCGACGCAGCGAGGCGCCAGCGGATGAAGGCGGCGATGCCGGCGACGAGCGCGACGGCGTAGAGCGCGTAGGCGAGCCGCGTGCGCTCCCATGGCGGCAGCACGACCAGCGTGAGCTCGACGGGCGGGCTCACCGTGCCATCCGGCGCGACCGTGCGGACCTGGAAAGTGAAGGGGCCGCCCTCGAGGTTGGTGTAGACTGTTTCCGTCTTCTCCGTCGGCGCAGACCATTCGGGGTTGAAGCCGAGCAGGCGCACCTGGAAACGCTCGAGTGCGGGATCGGCGAACGTGCGCGAGGCGTAGGCGACGGTCAGTTGCTCGCGCGAGAAGTTGAGCAGAAGCGGGGCTTTGCGCGGCGTCCCGTCGAGCGGCACGATCTTCGTCGCGCCCTCAGCGGTGAAGGCCGTGAATTGCGGCGCCGGCAAGGCGCGCGCGGTCTCGTAGGCGGCGGTCTCGACGCGCAACAAGCCGCGCTCGCCGGCGGCCCAGACGATGCCGGTTTCCGGTTCGGCGAAAATCCGGTAGGCGCCGCCGGGCGCGAAAAATCCATGCACACTCACTGGCGCGCGCTGCAGGTCGAAGCCGCCATCGCGCCGGGCGCGGAGGCGCGCGAGCGGATACGGAATGTCGCGCGTCGTGAGGATGCCGTTGGTCCAAATCTCGCCGCCGCCGCCGGCCGCGAGGGGATTGAGCACGAGCTTGCGCGCGTCGAACGCCACGAGGGCGCGGTCGAACTCCATCCGCTCGTGCGTCGCGTCGTAGCGATACATGCCTTGCGCAGTGTCGAAGTGCGCCCCGAGCGAGCTGTGCCAGGCGTAGATCGCGCCGTGGTTCGCGGGCAGTCCGTCCTGCGCCGTGAATTGGCGGATGTCGGGCCGGAGCCATTGTCCCTCGTGGGCGCGGAGGCGGTAGACGCCCTTGCTGATCGTGCTCGCCCACAGCGTGCCGTCGGCATCGTAGACGAGGTCGGCGAGTTCGGCGTCGAAGCCCTCGAGCGGACCTTCGGCCTGCCACACGCCGCCGCGCAAACGGCCGGTGAGGATGCCGTGCGCCGTGCCGATGAAGAGCCGCGCCGGATCGTGCGTGGCCGCGACGACCGTCACTGCGCCGCCCTCGGGAGCCGCCAGCTGCCGTGCACCGTCCGCCCCGAGCAGATGCAGGCCATTGCGCGCGACGACGAGCAGGCCTTCCGCGTGGCTGAGCAACAACGTGGGCCGATCGATGGTCGCGCCGCGCGGATCGACTTCAAAGTGCGCGGGCCGCCCCGGCGCGCCGGGCACGAGGCGTTGCAGGCCGTCGCCGTTGAGCAGATAAAACGTCCCGTCGTGGCGCGCGATCGCGCGAATCCGCGTGCTGCCGAGGCCGCTGCGGCTGTCGAAACACGTCGCGCGCGCGCGCCAGTCGAGTTTGGTCGGTCCATTCGTGGTGCCGATCCAGAGCTGGCCGGCAGGGTCCTCGGTCAACGAGAGGATATCTGCATGCGGGAGACCGCTCTCGCGGGTGTGCAGCGCCAGCAATCCGCCATCGGCGGCGAAGATCGCGAGCACTCCGGCCTGCGTCGCGCACGCCAGCGCTCCATCGCGCAGCGTGATCGCCGCCGTGAACGCGGCGCCGCGCACGTCCTCGGGCAGCTCGGCGAGCCACGGCGTCAGCGCACCCTGCGCCGAGAGCCGCAGCAGCCCGTCGCCGGCCGATACGAGGAGCAAATCCTTCCCGCGCGGGGCGACGTGGATGATCTCGCCGCGCGCCACCAGCGGATCGCGCGCGAGCGGTTGGAACGCGCGGCCGGTGAACTCTGCCAAGCCCTCGCCGACGCGCTGCAGGAGCAATCGATCGCCGACGGCGAAGAGTCGCGCCGCCCCGGGAGCGGCGGCCGGCCAGACGTCGATTTTTTCGCCGTTCCACCGCAAGACCGCACTCTCGGCCGCGAACCACATCGCACCGCGCCAGCGGACGATGTTGCGAATCCGACCCAGCGGGCGGACCGTCGCGGGCACCTTCTCGGTCAGCGAAGTCCACTGCGGCTCGCCCGTGTCCGGTGTCGGGAAGAAACCCAGCGCATCGTCGTCGGCGGCGAAAATCTCGCCCGCCGGTCCCTCGGCGATCGCCCGGCAATAGCCCAACGTCGAGACGAGCGCCCGCCAGAAGCGCCCATCGAATTCCAGCAATCCGAGGTGATTCCCGAAATAGACGCGGCCATTGCGCGCGTGGGCAAAGCCCGACCAGAAATCCGACTGCGCCCGATATTCGGTCCGCGTGTAGATGCGGAGCAGCGGCAATCCTTCCTCCGGCTGCGGCGCAGCGACCGCGACCGCAGACAGGGCGACGAACCCGACCATCGCGAGGAGGCGGGAAAAAAACGGGGGCAACGCCATCGGCCTCCACTCAAGGGAAGCGCAGCAGCCGGGTCAACCGGAGCGTGCCGGCGCAGCCTACGCAGAGTTGCGTAGCTGGTCCCCTCCCCACCGCCCGCCCCGCGAAAAGACGCGTTCGTCGCACGCCTTCCCCCGCTGGTCAGTGCGGCATTGCCGGTCGTCCGGCGGACCGCCAACGTCGCCGCTCGATGAACACACCCCGCCTCCTCCTCGCCGCTCTGGTCGCGACGCTGGGCGCCTCCGCCGCGTCCGCCGCCGTCGTGCCAGCCGCCGACCTCAAATTCTCCGTCGAGCACATGGACCGCTCCGTGTCGCCCGGCGTCGACTTCGCCAAATACGCCTGGGGCGGTTGGGGCACCCGCACCGCCATCCCCGCCGACAAGGCCCGCTGGGGCTCCGGCGACATGCTCGGCGAAAACAACTGGGCCCGCGTCCGCAGCATCCTCGAGGACGCCGCCGCCAAATCCGGCGCACCCGGCTCCATCCAACAAAAGGTCGGCGACTTCTACGCCTCGGCGATGAACACCGAGGCGATCAACGCCGCCGGCCTCAAACCCCTCCAGCCCACGCTCGACCAGATCGCCGCGATCAAGACGGTCGACGACCTCATCGTCGCCGTCGCCGACGCGCAGAACCACATCGGCGGGCCGCTCTTCGGCACCGCGATCTACGCCGACTTCAAGGACAACTCGAAGATCTGCTTCTACCTCGCCCAAGGCGGTCTCAGCCTGCCGACGCGCGACTACTACTTCGACGAGAAGTATGCGAAGTTCCGCGACGAATTCGTCGTGCACATGGCGAAGATGTTCGAACTCGCCGGCGCCACGCCCGAATCCGCCAAGGCCGACGCCGCCACCGTCTTCGCGCTCGAGAAAACCCTCGCCGAGGTCTCCAAATCCCAGACCGAGCTGCGCAACCCGCTCGCGAACTACAACAAGATGACCCGCGCCGAAGCCGACGCCGCCATGCCGGGCTTCCCGCTCGAGCGCTACCTGTCGCTCGCGATGATCCCCGCCAGCGAGCAGGAGATCGTCGTCATGCAGCCGAAGTTCTTCGCCACGCTCGGCACGCTGCTCGAGCCGCGCCTCGCCGAGTGGAAGGTCTACCTCCGCTACCACGCGCTGAAGGATTCCGCGCCGTTCCTGTCGTCGGCCTTCGAGGACGAGAGCTTCCGCTTCTTCGGCCAGACGCTCAACGGCACGCCGCAACCGGAGCCGCGCTGGCAGCGCGTCGCCAAGCGCATGGACGGTCAGATCGGCTACGCCATCTCCGAACTCTACGTCGCGAAATATTTCCCGCCCGCCGTGAAGGCCCGCCTCGACGGCATGATCGCGATCATGAAGGATGTCCTCCACGACCGCATCCAGAAGCTCGACTGGATGACCGACGCCACCAAGGCCAAGGCGCTCGAGAAACTCGCCGCGTATCGCATCATGGTCGGCGCTCCGCCGAAGTGGCGCGACTACTCCGGTCTCTCGATCGCGCGCGACGACTTCTACGGCAACATCCGCGCCGCCTCCTTTTTTGAAGTGAAGCGCCAGCTGGCTAAATTCGGCCAGCCGTTCGACCGCGACGAGTTCCTCGCCTCGCCGCACCAGGTCAACGCCTACAACCAGCCCTCGGCCAACCAGCTCGTGTTCCTCGCCGGTATTTTGCAGCCGCCGTATTTCGACGCCGAGATGGACGACGCCGTCAACTTCGGCGCGATCTGCGCCGTCATCGGCCACGAAATCACGCACGGCTTCGACGACCAAGGCCGCCTCTACGACGCCTCCGGCAACCTGAAGGACTGGTGGACCGAGAAGGACGCCACGGAATTCAAGGCCCGCTCCGACAAGCTCGTGAACCAGTTCGGCGCCTACGAGGCGCTCCCCGGCCTCAAGGTCAACGGCCAGCTCACGCTCGGCGAAAACATCGCCGACCTCGCCGGCGTCTCCATCGCCTACGAGGCGCTCGAGCGCTCGCTCGTCGGCAAGGAGCGCAAGCTCATCGACGGCCTCACGCCCGAGCAGCGCTTCTTCCTCTCGTGGGCGCAGGTCTGGAAGACCAAGACCCGCGACGAGCGCATGAAGTTCTACCTCCAGGCCGACCCGCACTCGCCCGGCGAATTCCGCGCCTACGGTCCGCTCGTGAACTTGCAGGAGTTCTACGACACCTTCGGCATCAAGGAAGGCGACCCGATGTGGATGAAGCCCGAGCTGCGCACCAAGATCTGGTAAGCGCGCCACGCCCGACCCGCATCGCCCGACCCGTTTCAAGCCCGCGACTGATGTCGCGGGCTTTTTCTTTCCCGGCGCCGTTTCGCCGGCCGAGGCTGGACAAGGCGCGCGGACCGTCCTCTCTTCGCTCATCCCCATGGTCCTTCTGATCGGCACCATCGTTCTGCTGCTCCTCGTCTACTCGCTCATGAGCGCCCGGTCCGGCCGCCGTGCCCCAGGGCAACCTCCGAGCTCCGGCGACACGGACATCCTGCTCCCACCCGATACCGGCAGCGACAGCCACCATCATTCCCACGGCGATTCCGGCGGACATCATTCGTCGCACGACGCCGGGAGTCACGATTGCGGACACTGCGACTGCGGCGGTCATCATTGACTGGCGCGGCCACCGCCGCCGCACGCGCGACCAATTCCGCAAAACCCGCGACGAAAATCCCCGCGTGGGCTGGATTACCTAGACCCACGCTTCGCGCTTGCCGCGCGTGCGTCGCATCGCCGCAATTCCGCGTTATCTCTCCCCGTTTTTCATGAGTCTCACGGTTTGGGCCAACCACGAGCTCCGTCCTGGTGCGCGTGAACTATTCTACGACAGCCTCGCCCGGCTGGGCTGTCGCGTCATCCAATCGGAAAAATCCTCCCGATCGGTCCTCACCCCCGGCGCGCCCGACCCCACGCTCCTCGAAGCCGACATCGCCTATGGCCAGCCGGCGCCGGACGACATCCTGCGCGCACCGAAACTGCGCTGGGTCGCGCTCTCCACCGCCGGCTACACGCGCTACGATCGCGACGATTTCCGCTCCGCCATGCGCACGCGCGGCACGATCGTGACGAACGCCTCGAGCGTGTTCGCCAATCCCTGCGCGGAGCACGCGCTGGCGATGATGATGACCTTCACCCGCGAGCTCCCGCGCTACATCGCCAACAAGCACGCCGCCCGCGAGTGGAACTACACCGACGGCCGCTATTCCATCGAGACGTTGCAGGGCAAAACCGTCGTCATCCTCGGCTACGGCGCCATCGGCCAGCGCCTGCACGACCTCCTCACGCCGTTCCGCTGCCGCGTCATCGGCGTGCGCCGCCAGCCGCGCGGCGACGAGGGCATCGAGATGGTCCGCGACGCCGAGGTCGGCACCGTGCTCGGCCTCGCCGATCACGTCGTGAACTGCCTGCCCGACGCGCCCGGCACGCAGCGCTTCTGCGACGCCGTGTTCTTCGCGCAGGTCCGGCGCGGCGCCTATTTCTACAATGTCGGCCGCGGCTGCACCGTCGACCAGGTGGCGCTCCAATCCGCTCTCCGCAGCGGCCAGCTCCGCGGCGCGTTCCTCGACGCGCTCGATCCCGAGCCGTTGCCGCCCGACCACGCGCTCTGGGCCGAGCCGAACTGCCACATCACGCCGCACCTCGCCGGCGGACACCGCGAGCAGGACGAGAGCCTCGTGCGGCATTTCACGGGCAACCTCCAGCGCTTCGTCAGCGGCCTGCCGCTGCTCGATCGCATCGTCTGACGCGGTGGCGCGGCACGGCCCACACCGACGCCGCGGCGCGCAGGGTGGCCGAAAGACGAAGGCGATCGCTGACCCCTTCGCCCGACGATTTGCTTGTCAAAAACGCCCCGACGGCGTTTGACCGCGCGTGCCCCTCGCGCCCGCCCAGCGCACCGCGGGCCTTCCCTTTTCGCCGATGGAATTGCGCCACCTCAAGACCTTCCTCGTGGTCGCGGAGACCTTGAACATCTCCGCCGCCGCGCGGCGTCTGCACGTGACGCAACCCGCGTTGAGCCGGCACATCCACCTGCTGGAACATCAGGTCGGCCACCCGCTGTTCGTGCGCCATCGCTCCGGACTGCGCCTCACGGCCACCGGCATGACCTTGCGCGACTACGGCCTGAAAGCCGTCGAGGCGGCCGACACCGCGCTCCAGCACGCCCGCGGCGCCGGCTCGAAGGAGGGCACCGTCGTGCGCTTCGGCTACTACGGCATCAGCGTATGGGAAAACATCCTCGCCCCCGCGATCGAGGAGTTCGGCCGCCTCCATCCGGCGGTGACGCTGAACATGGTCGAGGAATCCTCCGTGCACCTCGCGGCGGATTTGCAAGCCGGGCAACTCGACGTGGCCCTCCTCGGCGAAGGCGACTACCGCGCCCTGCCCGGCGTGGTCACCGAGATCGCGTGCACCATCCCCTCCCTCGCCGTCGTCGCGCCCGACCACCGACTCGCGGGCCGCCGCTCGGTGTCGCTCGCCGATTTGCGCGACGAGGAGATCATCGGCTTCAAGCATCAGGATGCGCCGGGCAAATACCGGCCCTTCCTCGAGGCGTGCCGCGTGGAGGGCATCACGCCCCGCGTGTCGCACGTCGCTTCGATTTTCCCCGAGTTGTGCGTGGCGGTCCGCAAGCGCCGCGGCGTGGCGATCCTCAGCGCGTTCGTGCGCGCCGTGTCGCACCCCGGCGTGGTCTTCCTGCCCTTGAAGCCGCCCGGCGTGCCGGTGTCCCTCTACACGGCGCACGCCGCGCGCGCGTCGGCGGCGGCGCGCGATCTGGTGCGCATCCTCGCCGGCCACGCCCAACAGGCCGCGCGCGACACGTTCCGCGCGAAGTAATCCGTCCGCCACGCCGGCGCGCGGAGTCGTCCCGGTGCGGCGGGCAATAACGTTCCGGCATGGGCTCCCCAACGACATGGTATTAGCGCGGGTCGCGGCCGTTTGATATTTTCGGGGCTCTTTCGCCCCCATGATCGCCCCGACCGTCCGGCTGCTTCCGTCTCCTCTCCCGTCCCCGGCCCGCGCGCCGCGCCGCTGAACGCCCGCTTCGTCGCGCCGTGGAGTTGCGTCATCTCAGAACCTTTCTCGCCGCCGCCGAGACGCTCAGCATCTCCGCCGCCTCGCGCCAGCTGCACGTGACGCAGCCCGCACTCAGCCGCCAGATCCGCGAGCTCGAGCACGTCGTCGGCCAGCCGCTCTTCGTGCGGCACTACAAGGGACTGCGCCTCACGGCCGCCGGCGAGGAGCTGCGCACCCGCGGCGCGAAGATCGTCGCCGCGCTCGAGGAGACGCTGCGCATCGTCCGCGGCGACGCGCAGAGCGGACCGCCGCTGCTGCGCGTCGGCTACTACGCGACGATGGACACATGGGCCAAGATCCTCGCGCCCGCCATGGACAAGCTCGCGCGCCGCGTGCCGGGGTTGAGCTACGCCGTGACCGATCGCAGCTGCGGCGAACTGCTCGGCGATTTGCGCGAGGGCCGGGTCGACGTCGCCCTGCTCGGGCCGGGCGAGTATCCGCGCATTCCCGGCGTCACGATCGGCGTCGCCAGCGGTTTCCCCGCCGCCGTGCTCGCGCCGATCAACCATCGCCTGGCGAAAAAGCGCCAGCTCGCGCTCGAGGAATTGCGCGACGAGGAGATCGTGACGCTCACCGAGGAGTCCGCGCCGGGACGCGACCGGGCGTTCGCCGAGGCGTGCCGCGCGGCGGGCTTCGTGCCGAAACTCCTGCCCATCGGCCGCAACATCCCCGAGGCGATCACCGCGGGCATCCAGCGGCAGGCCCTCGGCATCGCCGGCAACTTCGCGATGACCGCGCCGCACCCCGGCGTCGTCTTCATCAAGCTCAAGCCTCCCGGCGTGCGCCTCGAATTGCACGTCGCGCACGCCGAGACGGTGCCGCTCGCCGCGCCGCTCGCCGAACTCATCGCCGCCGAGGCACGCCGCGTGATCGAGCGGCTCTGAATTTTTCGCGTGGAACTACGACACCTCCGCACCTTCCTCGCCGCCGCCGAGACGTTGAGCATTTCCGCCGCCGCGCGCCGGCTGAACGTCACCCAACCCGCGCTCAGCCGCCAAATCCGCGAACTCGAACGCGAAGTCGGCCACTCGCTCTTCGTGCGCCATCCCGCCGGACTCCGCCTCACCGCCACCGGCCAGGCCCTGCGCGAACGCGGCGCGCCCGCGCTCGCGAAGATGGAGGCCGCGCTCAGCTTCGCCCAAGGCGAGGCGGCACGGGAGCCCGCCGTGCTGCGCGTCGGCTACTACGGCACGATGGTGATCTGGAGCCGCGTGCTCGCCCCCGCGCTGGAGAAACGCACGCGCCGCCAGCCGGAAGTCACCTACGCCGTGCAGGAGCTGACCAACGCGCAGATGATCGTCGCGCTGCGCGACGGCGCGCTCGACGTGGCCGTCCTCGGCCCCGGCGACCTGCCGAACGCGCCCGGCGTGACCATCGAGACGGCCTGCGAGTTTCCCGTCTCCGTGCTCGTGGCTCTCGATCATCCGCTGGCCAAGAAGCGTCAGCTCGCGCTCGAGGAGTTGCGCGGCCAGGAGATCGCCAGCCTCTCGCCCGAGAGCGCGCCCGGCCGCGACCGCGCGTTGATCGCGGCGTGCCGCGCGGCGGATTTCACCCCGCGGATTTTCTCCGCCGGGGCCACGTTCCAGGAAGCGCTCCTGCTGGGCGCCCAGCGCGGCGCAGTCGGCCTCGCCGGCACCTTCGGCGCCGGCATCCGCAGCACGCTTTTCCCCGGACTGGCCTGCATACCGCTGAAGCCACCTGGCATCCTGCTCCCGCTCCACGTCGCCCACGCGAAATCCTCCGTCTCCGCGCGCTTGCTCGCAGAGACCATCGGAGTGGAAGCCCGCCGCGCCGCGGCGACGAAGCGCGCCTGAGCCGCATCGCACCCCGGCGGCGACGCGGGCGATTCCCTCGCGCGACCACCCGCGGAAACTCGCGCCGAATCGCGGCCGGGCGCGGCGCAACGGCTGCGATGCTCCCCGCGCATAGGGGGTCAAAGGACACGGCATTAGCCACGCCGACGCGCTGTTGCTAATCTCCTGCACGAACCGGGCGCGACCGAAGGCTACGGCCCACGTGTCCTCGACCGCACACCGCAGCGCTGCACCGCACCGCGACCGGCTCGCTCCTTTCCCAAAACGAACCAACATGAAACCAAACCGCCTGCTCAACCCGCTCGCGCGCGTCGCACTCCTGTGCTGGACGGCGCTGATCGTCGCGCTGCCGTTCGCCCGCGCCGTCGATACCACGAAACCGCCCACCATCTGGGCGTTCAACATGTCCGGCTCCGGCACCATCAACGCCGGCGAATCCGTCGACCTCAACTGGTCCGTCAGCAACAACGCCGAAACCGTCACGCTCTCGCCCGGCATCGGCGACGTCACCGGCACCACCTGGATCACGGTCAAACCCGAAGCGACCACGACCTACGTGCTCACCGCGCGCAACGCCGCCGGCGCCGTCACGAAGAGCCGCAAGATCACCGTGATCGTGCCGCCCGCGATCACGTCGTTCACCGCCACGCCGGAGAGCATCGCGCCCGGTCAATCGGCGCGCCTCAAATGGACCGCGCCCGGAGCCACATATTATTACCTCGCCGCCGACAACGGCAACGACCCCGGCCGCTTCTTCACCACGAGCACGACCGTGCGCCCGCGCACCACCACGACCTACACGCTCACGGCCTACAATCCCGCCGGCTCCACCACGCGCACGCTCACGCTGCCCGTCGGCACGGTCGGCGCGAAGCCGGTCATTTCCTCCTTCACCGCCACGCCCGCGTCCGTGACTCAGGGTGATGCCACGACGCTGGCGTGGGCGGTGTCCGGCGCCACCTCGCTCGCCCTCTCGCCCGACGTCGGCGCCGTCACCGGCAACAGCGTCACCGTGACGCCCGACTCGAGCCGCACCTACACGCTCGCCGCCACCAACGCGAACGGCACCACCACGCGCACCGTCGACGTCACCGTCACGCCGCGTCCGCTGCCGCTCCCCGAGATTTCGTCATTCACCGCCTCGCCCACGACGATCATCCGCGGCCAATCCACCACGCTCACCTGGTCCGCCACCGGCGCCGAGCGCATCAACATCTCCGGTCTCGGCGACGTGACGGGCAACAGCGTCACCGTCTCGCCGCTCGCCGACACGACCTACACGCTCACCGCCACCAACAGCACTGGCTTCGTCACGCGCTCTGTCTCGGTCGTCGTGCGCGCGCCCGCGCCCGTGATTCACACCTTCATCGCCACGCCCGCGATCATCGAACGCGGCGGCTCGACCACGCTCAGTTGGTCGGTTGAAAACGGCGAAGTCGTCTCCATCGCCGGCCTCGGCGTGGTCAGCGGCAACAGCGTCTCCGTCTCACCTGTCGCCACCACGAGCTACACGCTCACCGTCAGCAACGAATCCGGCAGCGTGTCCGCCACGACGCAGGTCACGGTCAACGTCCCGCCGCCCTTCATCCAAGCCTTCCAAGTCTCGCCCGCCACGATCACGCAGGGCGAGAGCGCAGAGCTGACCTGGTCCGTCGACGGCGCCACGCGCGTCAGCATCGCCCCGGGCCTCGGCGAGGTCTCCGGCAACAGCGCGACCGTCACCCCGAGCCAGACCACCACCTACACGCTCACCGCCGAGAATGACGGCGGCAGCGTCACGCGCTCGGTCACGCTCACGGTCAACCTCCCCGAGCCCGCGCCGACCATCAACTCCTTCACCGCCACGCCGGCTTCCATCACGCTCGGCGCGTCGACCACGCTCGCGTGGGACGTCACCGGCGCCGCCTCCGTCACCATCACCGCCAGCACCGGCGCCAGCCCGGGCAACGTCACGGGCAACACCGTCGTCGTCAGCCCGACGGTGAACACGACCTACACGCTCACCGCCGCCAACCAAAACGGCGACGTCACGATCCGCAGCGTAGCCGTCACCGTCACGGCGCCCGCGCCCGTGATCAACTCCTTCATCGCCACGCCCGCGAACGTCAGCCCCGGCACGAGCGCCACGCTCGCCTGGTCCGTCACCGGCGCCACGCACCTCACCGTGCTCGCCGACGTCGGCACCTCGCCCGGCAACGTCACCGGCGAGAGCGTCAGCGTCAGCCCGACGCAGACCACGGTCTACACGCTCACCGCCACGAACGACGGCAGCTCGGTCACGCGCACCGTCACCGTGACGGTCTCCGATCTGCCGCCAGTCATCGGCTCCTTCGTCTCCTGGCCCAACGTCATCGACTACGGCCAATCCACGAAACTCTACTGGGATGTCCGCGGCGCCGCGACGCTCGTCATCACCGCCGAGCGCGGCGAAAGCCCCGGCACCGTCACCGGCGCACAAGGCAACATCACCGTCACGCCCGTCACTTCGACGCTCTACACGATGGTCGCGACCAGCGCGGGCGGCTCCGTCACGCGCTCCGTCACGCAGGTTACGGTCAACGCCGCCCCGCCGCCGCCGGTGCCGGTGATCGACTCCTTCCTCGCCACTCCGTCCACCATCAACCTCGGCGATTCCGCCACGTTGAACTGGTCCGTCACCGCCGCCGACACGCTCTCGATCTCGCCCGGTGTCGGCACCGTCACCGGCACGAGCGTCACCGTCAATCCGACGCAGACCACCACCTACACGCTCACCGCGTCGAACCAATACGGCCCGGCCACGCGCACCGTCACGCTGAACGTCACGCAGCCCGCGCCGCCGACCGTCAACTCGTTCACCGCCAATCCGAGCACGATCCCGCTCGGCGGCAGCACGACGCTCAACTGGGTCGTCACCGGTGCCACCGAAGTCAGCATCGCCGCCGACGTCGGCGCGAGCCCGGGCGTTGTCACGGGCAACAGCGTCAACGTCACGCCGACCGAGGACACCATCTACACGCTCACCGCGCGCAACCAATACGGCGAGACCACGCGCACCTACCCGGTCGTCGTTACCGGTCCCACCGCGCCCGTGATCGCCTCGTTCAGCGCGTCGCCCGCCTATCTCGAGGCCGGCTCCGGCGCCAGCGCCACGCTCTCCTGGAACGTCTCCGGCGCCGACACCATCAGCATCGCCGCTGATGTCGGTGCGAGCCCCGGCGTCGTCACGGGCAACAGCGTCAGCGTCACGCCCACGCAGACCACCGTCTACACCCTGAGCACACAAAACGGCGTCGGCACCACCACGATGACGACCACCGTCATCCTCTACACGCCCGGCAACGGCAGCGTCGCGCACCCGCGCGTGTGGCTCACGCCCACTCTCGTCGAGCAACTTGTCGCCCGCGCCCGCGCCAACGATCCCGCGTGGATCGCGTTGCGCAACGCCTGCGACCAGTGGGCCACGATGCCCGTGCGCTGGCCCGACGAGTCGTCCGCCAGCGGCACCATCAACGGCGGTTATCAATACTTCGACTACTACCGCCCGGTGGCCGACCTCTCGCTCGGCTTCCAGATCGCCGCGCAGATCGACCCGACGCGCGCCGCCGCCTACGGCGCCAAGGCCCGCGAGATCGTCCTGAAGATGTCCGACCCCGTGCGCCACGGTCGCGAGTCCACCGACTCCGGCTGGAGCATCCGCGCCTACGTGCCCGCGCTCGCGCTCGGCTACGACTGGCTTTACCCGATCCTCAGCAACTCCGACCGCGCGCAGATCTTCTCCGAGATCAACCGCTGGGTGGAGTGGTATGACGTCAGCGGGTTCAGCCGCACCTTCCCCGTCGGCAACTACTTTGCCGGCTACTACGCCGCCAAAGGCCTCGGAGCTCTCGCCACCGAAGGCGACAACCCGAAGGCCGACGCGATGTGGAACGATTGGCTCAATCGCCTGCACTTCAGCATGGTCGTGCCGTATCACCAAGCCTGGCTCACCGGCGGCAGCGCCACCGACGGCTGGAACTATGGCCCGAACGAGACGCTCAACATGGTGCGCCCGCTCGTCGCCGCCCGCACCGCCAAGGGCCTCGACCTGATCAACCATCCGCAGCAGCCCTTCGCCTATCCGAACGGCCACGCCCGCTGGATGGCGCACTTCACCTGGCCCGACCTCACCTCGGTCATGGATCGCGGCTTCCTCTACTCGAGTTCGAATCCCACGCCGGCCTCCGCCGCCTGGGCCACGCAATACGCCGGCCTGCTCCGCATGGCCAACGGCGCCGACGCGCCCATCGCCCAGCAATACGCCCTCGACCTCCGCGCGCTCCCCAACCGCGACCGCGGCGAGGCGTGGGTCGAGTTCCTGTTCTTCGACGCCGCCGCGCCCACGCAAAATTACCGCACCGCCCTCAGCTACCGCACCGGCGGCGACGGCCAAGTCTCGATGCGCCAATCGTGGAACGCCGACACCGTGTTGGCCGCCTTCCAAGCCGGCCCCTACACCGGTTCGCCCGACTCGTCGGAAATGTTCTACGACCAAGGCGGCCTCACCATCCAGCGCGGTAACGTCCGCTTCGTCGTCAACGCCTGGGGCGAAATGCTCCGCCACACGCCGGGCACGACCGACGGCGAGGATCGCGACCCTGTGACTGGCGAGCGTCCGTTCAACCAGCTCTACACCGAGCTCTACGGCGACTCCGTCCCCGAGGGCTATCGCCAGGCGCGCCGCCTCTTCAACACGTTCTACTCGCACCGCACCATCCGCGGTGAACTCGTCGGCTTCTTCAGCGAAATCGGCGTCGGCCCCGAGGCCGCGCACACCACGCTCTCGAAGTTCGAGGAGGGCGGCCGCCACGTGATGATGCGCGCCACCAAGCTCGAAGACCTCTACTGGGACCCCGAGCCCATCGTGAAGTGGGAGCGCTCCGTCGTCTACGTGCGCCCGCAGGTCTTCGTGGTCTATGACCGCACCAAGATGTCCAGCGCCAGCGTCGATAACTGGATGTCGTGGACCATCGCCAACGGCCCCGAACTCGTTTCGAACACGCCCGCCGCCACGGTCTTCAACGTCGTCGATCGCCGCGCCGCCTACGGTGGCAACCTCTATCGCGGCCGCATGACCGCGCTGCTCCCCGTCGGCCGCGTCGTCACGCCGGTGAACATGTTCAACCGCAACAAGGTTCACCGCATGGAAATCCGTCCCGGCACGCCCGCGACCGACACCACGTGGGTCACCGTGTTCGATGCCGCCGGCTCCGAATCGACCGCCGGCAACGCCACCGCGCTCGCCGCCTCCGCCGGCAACGTCACCTCCGGCGACGTCGAGGGCGCGCACATCGCCGCTTCCGCCGGCGGCACGAATGCCGCCGTGCTCTTCAGCCGCACCGGCCTGCCGGTCACGGGCGCGATCGAGTTCCGCGTGCCGAACGCCGCGACCTACGTCGTCGTCAACGACCTCACACCCGGTGCCGGCTACGACGTCGCGACCACCGTCGTGGACGGCCAGCTCGTTGTCCGCGTCACCGCGGGCGGCAGCCGCGCGGCCTCCGCCGAAGGCGTCCTCGCCTTCGACGCCGCTCCCGCCGCGCAGTGATTTGACCGCCCCGCGCCCGCGCCGTCACCGGCGCGGGCGCTTCGGGAGGGCCCGAAGCGTCAAATCCGCGGCCCTTCGCGCCCCTGAAATCCGTATATCAGTTAGCCCGCCCTAACCAAATGCATCGGGGACGACTCCACGCACTCTGCGCTCGCCCCCTTTCCCGGTTCGGGCTCGGGCGGTTTCCCTCGGAAACCGGCCGGACGCCTGCGCTCCACGCACCGTTTCGGTCCAACTTTTCCTCCACTCTCCAACCGATCTTCCGCGTTCATGCATTCCGCCACCACCCTGCTCAAACCTGCCCTCTACCGCAGCGTTCTCTTTAGCGAGCCAGGGACTGTCTCCGTCGCCCCCAGCACCGCCGCCCCGACGCGGCCGGTCGCCCGCCTGCACGCACACTTCCTCTTCAACGCCCTTCACGCCGTCGGCACCCTCGTCCGCCTCCAGCGCAACGACGAGGCCGCGCGCGCCATCTTCCACCTCGCCGAACTCGAACGCCATCTCGTCGAGAAAGACGATCGCACCTTCGTGCCGCTGAGCGAGGAGCTCGACCTCATCCAACTCTACCTCGGCTTCGAGCGCATCCGCTTCGGCGACAGCCTGCGCGTGGTCGTCGAATGCGATCCGGAAGTGCGCGACCTGCCCGTGCCCAACCTGATTCTGCTCCCCCTGGTGGAGAACGCCGTGAAGCACGGCATCGCGCGCCGCGCCGGACAGGGCCGCATCGAGGTGTTCGCCGGCCGGCGTGACGGCGCGCTCTGCCTCGAAGTGCGCAACGATCCTCCGCTCCGCGACAAACCTGTCCCCGCCGGCCTCGGCTACGGCCAGCGCGCCACGCGCGAACGCCTCGCCGCCCTCTACGGCGGACGCGCCACCTTCACCTTCGCCGCGCAGCCGCCGCACGGCCTCGCCGCCACGCTGCAGCTCCCCGCATGAGTCCGCTCAACATCCTCCTCGTCGACGACGATCCCCTCGCCCGCGCCAATCTCTCCCGCCTGCTCGGTGCCGAGCGCGACATGTGCGTCGTGGGCGAAGCCGGCGATGGAGCCTCCGCCCTCTCGCTCCTCGAGACCGCCACGCTCGACCTCGCCTTCGTCGACGTCGAGCTGCCCGACATGACCGGCTTCGGCGTGCTCGCCCGCCTCCCCGCCGCTCGCCGACCCGCGATCGTCTTCACCACCGGACATCGCGAGTTCGCCGCCGAGGCCTTCGAGATCCGCGCCCTCGACTACCTGCTCAAGCCCTATACCGACGAGCGCTTCCGCAACGCGCTCGATCGCGCCCGCCGCCACCTGCGCCAGCCCGCCCTCGAGTCGATCGCCTCGCAGCTCCACAGCATCGTGCGCCATCTCGGGGATCAGCCGCCGAGCAGCGCGACCAATTCCCCCCTCGTCGGAACCTCGTCCGAACCCCAGTTCATGGCCAAATCGGGCAACGACATCCACGTCTTCAAACCCGACCAGATCAAGTGGATCGAGGCGCAGGGCGACTACCTGAAAATCCACAGCACGCTCGGCAACGCGCTCGTGCGCGAGACGATGAAGGGTTTCCTCGCGCGCGCCACGCCCGGGATTTTCGAACGCGTGCACAAATCCGCAATCGTGAATCTCCGCTACGTGCGCCGCCTCGTGCCGCTGAACTCCGGCGACTACCGCCTCGAACTGCTCGACGGCACCCCCGTGCGCGTGAGCCGGAACTACTTCGGCCAGCTCAAGCACGCCCTCGCACGCTGATTCCCGGTCGTCGCACCTCCGCGCAGGTTATCCCGTCAACCCGCGCCGTGTCGCCGCACCATTGAGAGAATTTCCCTTCGCCCCAGCAAAGGGACCACCCTGCGGGCCTCCGTCAATCGGGAGCGCCGCAACACACTAACACCCGATCAAACCCATGATCAAAATGAAACCATGCAACTCGCATGCGGCCCGCGCGCGCCTTCTCGGCCTGCGCCTGTCCGCATTGCTGGCGCTCCCCGCCCTGGCCTTCGGCCAGACCGGAACCTCCACCGACAACGCAGCCAAGCAGGATGAGCCCCTGAAGCTCGATAAGTTCGTCGTCACCGGTTCGTTCATTCCACAGGCCAGCTCCGAGCCCGTCGGCCCGGTCGCGGTCTTCACGGAAAGCGACATCCGCTCCACCGGTGCGTTCACGCCCATCCAGGCGCTGCGCAGCTTGCCCTCCTTCATCGGCAATCCCGGCCCGACCGAAAACGACTCGAACGGCGGCAACGGCTCGACCGCGGTCAGCCTCCGCGGTCTCGGCGCCGGCCAGACGCTCGTCCTGATCGACGGCCGCGTCACGCTCCAGTTCGCCAACATCCAGCTGCTCCCGATCGAAGCGATCGAGCGCGTCGAAGTGCTCCGCGACGGCGCGGGCGTCATCTACGGCTCCGCGGCCATCGGCGGCGCGGTGAACATCATCCTCAAGAAGAACTATAACGGCTCGACGCTGAACGTCAGCGCCGGCGGCGCCACGCGCTCGCCCGGCGGCCGCGAGACCTACCAGGTTTCGTTCGCCACTGGCGTTTCGAACGAGAAGACCTCGATCGTCGCCACCGGCAGTCTCTTCCACAACCGCACGATCTACGCGAACAACCGCCCGAACAGCGCGCAGTCCGACAACCGCCGTCTCGGCGGCACCAACGGCGGCTCGCCCACGTTCCCCGGCGTGGTCAGCATCGGCGGCGCTCCCAAGATCCTGCGCCCGAACTTCCCGACCAACGCCACCCCGACGGCCGCGGACTACATCGATTTCGACACGAACGGCTTCAGCTCGAACCAGCTGTTCAACTTCCGCCAGTATTCGCCGTCGGCGCCCGGACAGGACCGTCAGTCCTTCATGGTCAGCATCGATCACGCGATTGCCGGCGACAAGCTGAAGCTCTTCGGCGGCTTCCTCTACTCGCGCCTGAAGACCGAAAACGGCCTCGCCCCGGCGCCCTTCGCGCTCGACGTCGACCCGGCCGGTCCGGCCGTCGGCAGCGCGACGTCCTTCGGTCCCTATAACCAAGGCATCCTCAACCCCGCGACCGACTTCTTCCGCTACCGCTCGGTCGAACTCGGCAACCGCACGAACGAGCAGACCTTCACCGACTATCGCTGGCAGGTCGGCCTGCGCGGCCAGATCTCCGACAAGTGGTCGTGGGAAAGCGCGATGACGATCGAGCGCGAGGATTTCGAGCAAATCGACGGCGGCGTGCCGTCGCTGCCCGCCCTCGACGCCGAGATCCAAGCCGGACGCTTCAATCCGTTCGCTCCCGCGTTTTCCAAGGGCACGGCCACCATCGGCGGCCAGACCTACACGTGGGACAACGAGAAGGCGCTCCAGGCTTCCGCCATCAAGGCCCGCCAGGTGAACCCGATCCGCAACCGCTTCTACGACTTCCGCGTGACCGGCGCCCTCTGGGAACTGCCGGCCGGTGACCTCGGCTTCGCCGCGGGCTACGAAACCTACACCAGCCGCAATACCTTCGATCCGGACGACCTCTATGCCTCCGGCAGCGTGCTCGGCCTGAACTCCTTCTCCGACTCCTTCACCAAGCAGCAGAGCGATTCGCTCTTCGCCGAAGTCAAGGTTCCCATCATCGGTGAAAAGAACCGCCTGCCGCTCGTGCACAGCCTCTCCGTCGGCGCCCTGGCGCGTCGCGAAGATCAGGAGATCGGCGACGGCACGGACTCGCGCAGCTACACCAAGACCAACCCGAGCGTGAACCTCCACTGGGCGCCCACGGCGGACTACCTCGTCCGCGCGAGCTGGAGCAAAGGCTTCGTCGTGCCGATCCCGGGCACCGTCTTCGGCACGCCCGGCACGAGCAACCCGACCCTCGTCGACCCGCTCGGCTTCCCCTATTCGGCGCAGACGCAAATCGTGATCCGCACGAATCCCGATTTGCACCCCGCCGAGTCGAAGGCCTTCTCCGTCGGCCTCGTCGGCTCGCCGCGCAACCTGCTCAAGAACCTGAGCTTCTCGGTCGACTTCTACTCGATCGATGTCAGCGGCATCGTCGCCAACAACGCGGGTGCGATCCTCGCCGCGAATGCCGCGGGCCAAGGCCCCGGCTTCGTCCCCGGCAACGCCGCGACCATCAACCCGAACGCTCCGTTCGCGAACCTGATCCGTCGTTCCGCCAACGGCCGCCTGAACAGCAGCGGCAGCTTCGCGGCCGACGGCATCATCTCGAAGGGCGCCGTGCTCTCCGACTACCTCAACATCGGTTCGCGCAAGGTGCAGGGCCTCGAATATACGGCCACCTACCTCTACAACACGACCGACTGGGGCCGCTTCAAGTTCACCGCCGCCGCGAACCAGTTCCTGAAGTTCGACCAGAACTCCGGCCCCGGCCTGCCGACGGTCAGCTACCTCGGCCGCTTCGTCAGCACCGTCGGCGACCCGATCTCGCCCGGCAGCATCCCGCGTTGGAAGGGCAACTTCTCCACCGGCTGGACCTACGGCAACTGGTCGAGCACCGCGACGTTCAACTACATCGGCTCGTATCAGGACGACCCGCTCTTCGTGCTCACGCCGAAGATGCAGGCCTTCATCGACGCGGGCACCCCGAAGTCTGATCCGCTCTTCGCGGCGTTCCTCTCCGATATCTCGCAGCCCAAGGTCGGCGGCTACCGCCGCATCGCCGCGTTCAAGACGGTCGACCTCCAGACGACCTACAGCTTCCAGAGCGACAACGTGTTCCTCGAGCACCTCTCCGTGACGCTCGGCGCCACGAACGTGTTCGACAAGCTCGCTCCGTTCGCCGCTGGCGCGTTCAACGACAGCTTCGACACGCGCACGCACAACAACATCGGACGCTTCGTCTACCTGCAACTGCGCAAGCAGTTCTAAGCTTTGGGTAGCATCTGAACCTCTCACGGCCCTGCTCCTTTCCGGACAGGGCCGTTTTCTTTTCCATCGTCAGACCGGGCCGCGTTTTTGTTGTCCCTCGCGCTCCCGGAAAAGCGTATATTTCAGCAAGGCGGCGCCCCAAATCAGCCCCGCGCGGTCACGCTCCGGTCGACCAAGCCCCCCGGCGGCACTGCGCAGAGCCAGCCGCCCTCGTGCGCCCTCCTCGGTCACTCTCTCGCCTCCTCCCTCGATCGGTGAAAACTCCGCTCGCGCGCCTGCGCGCCCCCTTGCTCGGTTTGCTCGTCGTCTCAGCCGGCCTTGCCGCCCCGCCCGCCGGCCTCCCGCTCTCTCCTGCCGAACAGGCCTGGATCGCCCAGCACCCGGTCGTCCGCGTCGGCCACCTCGACGGCGCCGCGCCGTATTTCGTCCGCGACAGCCACGGCGAACCCTCCGGCTTGAACGTCGACTATCTCGCGCTCATCGCCGAGCGCACCGGGCTGCACTTCGCCCACGACGCCGATCGCGTCTGGTCCGAGATTTTCACCCGCGCTGCAGACGGCCGCCTCGACCTCGTGGCCGGCATCGGCCGCACGCCCACCCGCGAACGCAGCCTCATCTTCGGCCAGCCGTTCATCTTCTCGCCCGACGTGATCGTCACTCGCGTGCACTCGCCCGTGCTGGTCGACATGCGGCAGCTCGATGGTCTCCGCGTCGGCATGGCGCGCTCGAGCCCGCCGATCGCCCGCGCGCCCGCCGCCCAAATCGTCGGCTTCGACAACATGCGCGACGCCATCCGCGCCGTCGCCCGCGGGCAGGTCGACGCCGCCATGGTCGACGCCCTCGTCGCCATGCACGCCATCAAGGCCGACGGCCTCTCCAACGTGAACATCGGCGTCATCTACGACGAAAACGCCGACGTTTACCTCGCCTCCACCCGGCGCCATCCCCTGCTCGCCTCGATCATCGACAAAGCCCTCGCCTCCATCACCCCCGAGGAACACCGCCGCATCCGCGACCGCTGGCTCTCCGTCGACTACACGCAAGACCGCTGGTGGCTCATGGCCTTTCGCGCCGCCTCCATCTGGGCCGCGTTCCTCACCGCGCTGGCTTTGTTGTTCTTCCTGCAACGCCGCCGCCTCGCCCGCGAACTCGCCGAGCGCCGCCGCATCCAGCGGCAACTCGAGGAGGTGCGCGACCGCCTCGCCGCCGCCAGCGAGGAGAAATCCGAGCTCATGCGCATGCTCGTGCACGATCTCCGCAATCCCCTCGCCTCCTTCGTCATGGGCGCGAACCTCCTCCGCGTCGGCGGCCTCTCTCACGAGCAGTCCTCCGTGGTCGAGGGCCTGCGCTTCAACGCCGCCAACATGACCCGCCTCATCGACGACCTCATGGACGCCGACGTCATCGAATCCGGCCACCGGCGCCTCCGCTTCACCTCGATCGATCTCACCCGCACGCTCGCCCAAGCTCGCGACGCCTTTCTGGAAATGGCCGGAGCCAAAGCCCTCCAACTCCGCTACCTGCCACCGGTGCAACCCGTCTTCGCCGTGACCGACGAAGGCGCCTTGCGCCAGATCGTCGACAACCTCCTCTCCAACGCCGTGAAATACTCGCCTCCCGGCCGCACCATCCAGCTCACCCTGCAGGCGGAAGCCGGCCAGGCGACGATCGCGGTCCACGATCAGGGGCCCGGCCTCGCGCCCCGCGACATCGAGCTGCTCTTCCGCAAATTCTCCCGCGGCCCCGCGCGCCCCACCGGCGGCGAAAAGAGCATCGGCATCGGCCTCTGGATCGTGAAACAGATGACGGCCGCCCTCGGCGGCGAGATTCGCTGCGAAAGCCAGCTCGGCCAAGGCACGCGCTTCATCCTCGTCCTCCCCCTCGCCGGTCCCCCGCCCACCGCGCCCCAGCCGTCGCCCGTCGCCACGCGTTGAACCGCTTCCGCCGGCCACGTCGCCGCCCTTCCAACGGGTTCCTCGCGCCACACCGGCATTTGGTCGCAAAACCCTCGCCCACCACCATCCCGGTGCCTGGATGCGTCCATTCCCGGCCCCCGGCCGTAATTTTCGGGAATATCTTCCGCCCCCTTGGCTCCAACCCGCCGTAATCCATGCCTTTCCCGAACACTGCGGCACAGTGCCGCAATGTTCCTGAAAACAACCCCCGTATCACTGACATGAACAAATCCACCCGCACCATCATCGCGGCCGCCGCCATGGCCGGCCTCTACGCCGGAGCCCTTGCCCTCAAGGCCTCCGCTTCCACCAACGTCAATGCCGGCACCCAGATCGTCGGCGACGAAAAGGGCAAAGACTCCTGCAAGGGCAAGGACGGCTGTAAGGGTAAAGACGGCTGCAAGGGCAAAGAGTCCTGCAAAGGCAAGGACGGCTGCAAAGGTAAGGAGTCCTGCAAGGGCAAGGACGGCTGCAAGGGTAAGGAATCCTGCAAGGGCAAGGATGGCTGCAAGGCCAAGGACAAGAAGGACGAGCCCGCTAAGTAAGCTTTTTCACGCCGGGTGGATTTAATCCGGCTTTTCAGTGTGTGTCTCCGGAGGCCGACGCCACGCGCGTCGGTCTCTGTTTCTCCCGAAGGTTTGCTTCGCCCTGCCTCCGCGCCACGCTCCGGGCGCAGAGCCAAGCCCGCCCCCCGCAAATGCCCGCCAACAAATTCAACGGCTACACCGACTACGGCATCGGCATCGGTCTGCGCGTCCCGCACTACGACCACATTCTCTCGGAGAAACCGACCGTCGATTGGTTCGAAATCATCTCCGAGACGTTCATGGTCGACGGCGGCCGCCCGCTCGAAGTGCTCGATCGCATCCTCGCCCAATACAAGGTCGTCCAGCACGGCGTCTCGCTCTACCTCGGCTCGACCGACTTCCCGAACAAGGATCACCTCAAGAAACTCAAGGCGCTCACCAAACGCACGAAAACGCCTTGGATCTCCGATCACCTCTGCTGGGGCAGCGTCGACGGCACCGTCTCGCACGACCTGCTGCCGATGCCCTACACGCTCGCCGCCGCCAAGCACGTCGCCGCCAACATCCGCCACGCCTCCGATTACCTCGAGCTCCCCTTCGCCGTCGAAAACGTCAGCTCCTACACCGAGTTCCACGCCTCCGAGATGACCGAGTGGGAATTCCTCACCGAAGTCGTCGAGCGCGCCGACTGCGGAATCCTGCTCGACGTAAACAACATCTACGTCTCCTCGAAGAACCACAGCTTCGACCCCTACGATTACCTGAACAACATCCCACACCGTCGCGTCGCGCAGATGCACATCGCCGGCCACACCAAATTCGAGAAATACATCCTCGATACGCACGACCATCCCGTGCTCGACCCGGTGTGGAAGATGTATGCGCACGCCACCAAACTCTGCGGCGTCACCGCCACGCTCCTCGAGTGGGACGACAAGATTCCCTCCTTCCAGGAAGTGCACGACGAGGCCCTGAAGGCCAACGCCTACATCGCCGAAGCCCGCGCCGCGCTGGGCGCGAAACCCGCGAAATCCGTCCGCTGATGCCGCGCCACGCCGCGAAATCCTCCAGGGAAAAACTCACCGCCCGCTCGCGCGCCGAGCTGCGCGCGCTCCAGCGCGCCACGCTCGCCGTCGTGATGAACCCACTCACGCGCGCCAACCGCACCGCACCGCGCCTGCGCGACGGCCGCGCCACCAAGTCCGCTGTCGCCGCCATCGCGAAGCCCAACGACCGCCTCACCGCCTTCGAGCGCCTCGAAATCTACAACCGCATGTATTGGTTCCGCGTGCTCGACAGCCTGCACGAGGACTGCCCGGGTCTGCGCGCCGCCCTCGGCGAACGGAAATTCATGCGCCTCGCCGAAGCGTTTCTCCTGAAACACCCGTCGAGCTACTGGACGCTCCGCGACCTGCCGCAACGCCTCGCCGACTTCATCCGCCGCACGCCGCGCCTGACCGCGCCGCACACCGCCCTCTGCGAAGACATCGCGCGCTTCGAATGGGCGCAGGTCGAAGTCTACGACGGCGCCGCGCGCCCCGTGTTCACCGTCGACGACCTGCTCGACTCCGATCCCGCCAAACTCCGTCTCGCGCTCCAGCCTTACCTGCAGCTGCTCGAGTTACGCTACCCGGTCGACGATTACCTCATCGCCATCCGCAAACGCGAGTCGCTCCTCCGCGGCGACGCCTCGAACGCGCCCACCGCGCTCCGTGTTCGCGCCGACAGCAAAGTCCCGCGCCCGCGCCGTGCGCCGTGCCGCGTCGCCGTGCACCGGCACCACGGAAAAATCTACTTCAAGCGTCTCGAGCCCGCCGCCTTCAAAATCCTCGCCGCCATCCGTTCCGGCCAGCCGCTCGATCGCGCGCTCGCGGCCGGCATCCCGCGCGCGAAGCGTCCGCGCGAGGATTGGGCCGCCACCGTGCAAGGCTGGTTCCGCAGCTGGATGGAGCTCGGCTGGTTTTGCCGCGGCTAGGAAGTGCGGGCGGCAGCCCGCTTTCTGTTCGCCAGACCGTCCGCGCTGCCTAGCTTCCGCCCCATGTTGCCCCGCTTACTCGCCACGCTCGCGGCGCTCACGCTGGCTCTGCCGGCCCTCCGCGCCACCGAACTCTCCGCCCAGCAAAAGACCTGGCTCGCTGCGGCCCAACGCCACGAAAAAGCCGGCTGGATCTACCTCCACATCGAAGGCGAGCCGCGCGCCCGCGGCTTCCAACACGGCTATCTGCTGGCCAAGGAAATTGCCGAGTCCATGCGCATCACCGCCGCCGATTGGGAGCACACGAGCAGCTTCGACTGGGCTTGGCTGAAGGAGCAGACCAACGGCTTCATCGGCGCCGGCGTCGACCCCGAGAACCACGCCGAGATGGAAGGCATCGCCGAGGGCATGAACGCCGCCGGCGTGCCCACGACCTACGACGACATCCTCGCCTACAACGCCTCCATCGACACCACCGGCTACTGGTGGCCCGAGGTCGCGAGCAAATTCTCCGGCAGCGCCACCGTCGTCACCACGCCGAAGGAAATGTGCTCCGCCTTCATCGCGACCGGCAAGATGACCAAGGACGGCAAAATCGTCCTCGGCCACAACACCATGTCCGACTTCACGCTCGCGCTCTACAACGTCGTCCTCGACGTCGTGCCGGCGAAAGGCCACCGCATCCTCATGCAGACGCAGGCCGGCTGGATCCACAGCGGCACGGATTTCTTTATCACCGACGCCGGCCTCGTCGGCTGCGAGACCACCATCGGCGATTTCAAGGGCTTCACCGAAAAAGGCGTGCCCGAGTTCATCCGCTTCCGCCGCGCCACCCAGGACGCCGGCTCGCTCGACGAGTGGTGCGAGATCATGAAACGCGGCAATAACGGCGGCTACGCCAACTCCTGGCTCGTCGGCGATATCAACACCGACGAGATCGTCCGCCTCGAACTCGGTCTGAAATACATCGGCTTCGAGCGCACGAAGGACGGCTACTTCGTCGGCTCCAACATCGCCGAAAACCTGAAAATCCTCCGCCTCGAAACCGAGATGCACGACACCGACATCCGCACCTCGCCCGTCGCCCGCCGCGTCCGCTGGAAACAGCTCATGAAAGCCAACGTCGGCCAGATCGACCTCGCGAAAGCCAAGGAATTCGAGGCGGACTGCACCGACGCCTGCTTCAACACCACCGACCGCCCGGCCGCGCTCGCCCTCAACGCCCGCGGCGACCTTGGCGCGCAATTCGTCAATCCCCGCCGCGAGCCCTTCAAGCCCGCCGGCACCTGCGACGCCAAGGTCGTCGACGCCGCCATGGCGAAGGAAATGCGCTTCGCCGCCCGCTGGGGTTCCGCCGACGGCCTCGCGTTCGACGCCGACCAGTTTCTCGAAGCCCACCCGCAATACGACTGGATGACCGGCCTGCTGAAGAGCCGCCCGAGCCAGCCCTGGGTCGAGTTCCGCGCCGGCGAGCGGCCCTGACCGCGCTCGGCGAGTTCGCGACTTGCTCGCGACTCGGCGGGCGGCTATCGGAATCGCGCGGGCCCATCCACTCCACGCGACTCCACGTCATCCGCCCATGAGAATCCTGCTCTGCCTGCCGGCTCTCGCCGTGCTCGCGGCGGCGTTCGCCACCGCTCCCGTCTCTGCCCCATCGGTCCGCTTTTCCGAGAAGGCGCAGAAGAACATCTTCTCGGTCAAAGCGCTCCTCACCCACGGCCCCAAATCCGGCGCGCAACCCCTCACGCTCGCGTGGGGCGGCGCCAGCGACTCGCTGACGCAGATCGCGCTGAAAGTGCCGGGCGACATCCCCGCCGATTACCTCGCGGAGATCGAGGACAACAGCCGCCGCCTCCGCCAGATCGCGCTGCACGCCGCCGCGCGTGAGTTCGCGAAGACCAACCCGAACACCGGAAATCCGTTCGCCTCGGCCGAGTCTCCCGGCGAAGGCGACACCTGGAGCAAAGCCTCCGGCGCGTTTTCCACTTGGAATTTCAACGCCGACGAACGACTCCAGCTCGCGGCGGTCGCCCGCGACATGACGGTGAAGCGCCGCCAAGCCGAGCAGTTCACCGGGGATTTCGCCCAGCCGATCGACGTTGAAGTGCACACGCGCGACGCGACCGGCGCCGAAGTCCCGAACCTCGAAGTGCACTATCGTCGCGCGCCCGACGAGATCGAGAAGGCCAAGCGGTTCGATCTGCGCAGCAGCCCCACCACCCGGCCGATCCGCGCCGGCGCCTACATTTTCTGGGCTGTCGCTCCCGGCGAGCATCCCCGCAAGGGCCCGGAAACTCCGATCGACGTCCTCGGCACCGGCACCAAGTCGGTCGATATCAGCGCGCCATGAATTTCCTCAAGGTCTTGAAGAACCACTGGGCGGTCGCGACGCAGGCCGCGCTGTGGTTCCTGTCGGTGTTCGCCACTTTCATCTACCCGCCCCCGGCGAACCTGCTCGATCTCGAGCAGCAGCAAGGCGGCACCGGCTACAACTTCGCCCGCTTCGGCCTCACGCTGATCGTCGCCGTGCTGTTCTTCGTCGCCCGCAATTTCTGCCGTCACCGCGGCCTGTGGCTCGCTGTCGGCCTGCTCGCGCTCGTCGGCGGCGGCGCGCTCTATTTCAGCTACGTCGGGCGCCTGTCCGACTGGACGGCTTCCTACAACCACGGTCGCGCCGTGCACGGCGAACAACTGACCGCCCCGGCGCGCGCCTACGCCGAGCGCACCGGCATCCGGCTCGATCCCATCGACCACGCGACCCTGCTCATGCAATACGCCGGCGCGGCCGCCGACGTGTGGTCCGACACCGCGGTGATCCACCGCCGCTGGTGGCTCCTGCTGCTGCTCTACTGCGGCACGACCGCCGCGTTCGCCCTGGCGATCACGGCGATCCTGCAAGCAACGCAGCGCCGCTGACGCATCACTCGTTGCGCAGCGCCACGACGGGATTGACGCGCAGCGCCCGCAACGCCGGCACCAGCGTCGCAAACACACCCGCCGAACCGAGCGCGAGCACTGTTCCGATGAACGTGCCCGGATCGCGCGGGCTGACCGCGTAGAGAAAACCCGCCATCAGTTGCCCGGCGAAAAACGACACGCCTATTCCCAGGGCGAGGCCGAGCCCCACCTGCCAGCCGCTCTGCCGCAGCACGAGTCCGAGCACGTCGCGCGGCGTCGCCCCGAGCGCCACGCGCACGCCGATCTCGGACGTGCGTTGCGCCACCGAGTAGCTCATCACGCCGTAGAGGCCCACGCCGGCAAGCACGAGCGCCACCGCGCCGAACACGCCGAAAATCCACGCGATGATCCGTTTCGAGAAACGCGCCTCCTCGAGCATCTGGTCGAGCGTCTGCGCGAAATAGATCGGCAAATCGTCGTTCAGGCTGCGCACCGTCCGCCGCAACACCGGCGCGAGCGCCGCGGCATCGCCGCCGCGCGCCTTCGCCATCACCGTCATGCGCCGCACGTCGCTCGCCTGCGTGAACGGCACGTAAGCCTGCGGCCCCGGCTGCGAATTGAAACGGCCTTCCATGATCGGCGTCACCACGCCGACGACCGTCAGCCAATGCTCGTCCTCGCCCGGCTTGCCCGCACCGAGCCGGAAACGCCGCCCGATCGCGCTCTGGTTCGGCCAGTATTTCTGGCCGAACGCGGTGTTCACGATCGCCACGCGCGTCGCTTCCGGCGCGTCCGCGTCGGTGAAGTCGCGGCCTTGCAGCAACCCGATGCCGAGCGTGGAAAAGAAATGCGGCGCCACCGACTTCACGCTCGAGGCGAGCGGCGGCTTGCCGTCCGGCTCCGGCGCGCGGCCCTCGATGAGGATCGGCTGGCTATTGTCCCACGTCGGCTGCATGTCGCTGATCGTGAAGTCCGCGATCTCCGGCCGCTCGCGCAGGCGCTCGATCAACCGCGCGAAAAACTGCTTTTGCTTCGCCACGTCGTCGAACTCGCGGTCGAGCAGCGCCACGCGTCCCGAATAGACGCCCGCCGACGTGAAGCCCATCGGCAGCGATTGCGTCTGGATGACGCTGCGAATCGTCAGGCCGGACAACACCAGCAGCAGGCACGACAGCGCCACTTCGCCCACGATCATCATCCGCGCGAACCGCCCCACACCCGCGCTGGTCGAGCCACGCCCGGCATCCTTCAGCACGGAATTCAGATCCGGCCGCGAGTGCCGCCACGCCGGATAAAGCCCGGCCAGCAAACACGACGCCCCCGCGAGCCCGATCGCGTAGAGCAAGGCCGCGGCATCGAGATCGAAATGCATCCAGTAAGGCGGATGCGCATCCACCACGGCGCGCCGGAACAGCGCGAGACTGCCCGCCGCGACACCACAACCGAGCACCGCCCCCGCCACCGAGAGCAACATCGCCTCCGTGAGCAGCAGTCGCACGACGCGCGCGCGGCCCGCACCGAGCGCGGCGCGCACCGCGAGCTCCTTCTCCCGCACCGACGAACGCGCGAGAAGCAGGTTGCCGACGTTGGCGCACGCAATGAGCATCACGAGCAGCACGGCGCCCAGCATCACGCCGAAAAGCTGCCGGTCCTCGTCGCCGGAAAAACGCGCAAACAGCGTCTGCGCCCCGAAGGTGATGCCGCGATTCGTGTCCGCATGATCCTTCGCCAGCTGCGCACCGAACGCCGCGAGCTCCGCGTTCGCCTGCACGAGTGTGACGCCCGGCTTCAACCGGCCAAAAACCGTCAGCGCGCGCTCGTCGCGTTTGTCCTTCAAGCGCAGGTCGCGCAGCGGCACGAACGCCCCGCCATCGTCCGGAAACCGGAAACCCTCCGCCGCGACGCCCACCACCGTCGTCCACTCGCTGTTCACCTTGATCGACTGCCCGACGATCGCCGGGTCGGCCTTGAAACGATTCGTCCACAACGCGTGGCTCAACACGATCGCGCCCGGCGCGCCCGGCTTGTCATCCTCCGCCGTGAACCAGCGCCCATGCGCGAGCGGCCCCGGCAGCATCGTCATGCCGGCCGCCGACATCGCCGTGCCCGAAATCCGCTCCGGATCGCCGCCCGGTCCGCTCAGCGTCGTGGTCCGGTCCTCGTAGGCCGCCACGTCCACGAACGAACGCTGCCCGCGGCGGAAGTCCTCGAACTCCGCCCACGACATCCCGAAGCGATCGCGCGGCTGTGCCTCGTTGCGCCCCACCGCCGCCACGATGCGCTCCTGTTCCGGAAACGGCAGCCCGCGCCACAGGATGCCGTTGATGATGGAGAACATCGCCGTGTTCACGCCGATGCCGAGACCGAGCGTGACGATGGCCACGACGCAGAACAGCGGACTCTTCACGAGAGTCCGCGCGGAAAGGCGGAGGTCGGAGAACATGGGGGAACGTGGGTGTTGCAGCCACAACCCCGCCCGCCCCCGCCAAGTCGCAGCAAAAATCGCCGCGCGACCAAAGCCCGCCCACGCCGCGCACTGTCTGCCGCGATCGCAGCGAAAAAAGGCGGGCGATACTCCCGCTTCGCCGACGCTGCCGCGACATCCCCGCGACCCTCCGGCGGAAAAATCTGGCGCCCGCGCGGCCCGCGCCGATGCTGCGCGCGTGAACCCGCTCGCCCTGCTCGCGCCGCTCTTCTTCGCGTTCGAGCTGTGGCAACTGTTCGTCGGCGAGCGCTATCTCGGCATCCGCCGCATCCGCGCCAACGCCGACCCGCGCGAGCTGCCGATGTCGAGCGCGATGGCCGCGACGTGGGCCGGCGGGCTGATCGTGTATTTCGTCTGGATGGCGACCCTGCTCCTCCACCCGGTCGGACGCGCGCAGGGTTTCGTGCTGCTCGCCACCACTTGGATTGGCTACGGATTGCGCGCTGCCACGAGCCTCAAATGGACGCTCGTCATCCTGACGTTTGAAGGGGCCGTGCGCATCGGCATGTTGCTCTCACTCGCCATCACGACGTGGCGCGCGCTCGCCCGCTGAACTCCCGCGGCGGCGTCAGCCCTGCAACCGTTTCGGCGCGGGGCCGCCGCCCGAGGCAACGAAGAACTCCTGCGCCTGCGTGAGCAGCTTCGCGTATTTGCCGTAGTCTCCCGCCCACGAATTCGGCACGCACACGCGCTTGATCACGCCGCCGCCGACCTTGTCCGGCGCGTCGCGGTCCGGCGTCAGTTCGACGGTGAACTGCGGGTTGTGCGTGTGCACCACGAAGTGGCGTCCGGCAGCGGCGTTGCCATCCCGATCGATGCGCACGAAATGCGGGGAACTCATGGGGACCGCGCGACGATGCGCCGAAGCCCGCGCGGCACAAGGGCGGATTTCACTCGGGCGCGCGGCCGGTTTAGCCTTGTGAAGCGGCGTTCTCCGAGGGAAAACGAGCCCAGCGCTCGAATCGCCCCATGAATCTCGAACCCGCTCCCCGACTCCCGAAGTGGATCTTCCTCGCGATCGATGCCGGCCTGCTGCTCATCGCGTTCGTCATCGTCTATTTTGCCAAGGACCCCTACGCGCCGCTGCCGTTCGTCAGCGCGGTCCTCTGCGCCGCACTCGCCGCTGTGATCGGGCTCGTGCCGTTCCTCGTCGACTACGCGGCCGACACCGCCGAAGCCATCGAACGCGAACGCGAGCGCGTGAACGACCAGGTCGCCCGCCTCCACGCCGCCACCGAGAGCCTCGCCCGCGCCGCCGCACAGATCAAAGCCGTCGAGGAAGCCGTCCACAAATCCGCCCGCGACGCCGAGACGCTGCCGTATCGCATGCAGGAGAAATTGGCGGAATTCAACGAGGCCCTCGCCGCCAAGGAGGAAAGCGATCGCGAAGCCCTCGAAACCGAACTCGAGGAACTGCGCGCCGCCAACAGCGACCACCTCAAAACCACCGCCGAAAAGATCGCCAAGGCCGCCACCGACTGGTCCGCCCTCGAAGTCGCGACGCGCAAACAGCTCACCGCCGCCGAAGCTGCGCTGGCCAAACTGCACGCCGGCTCCGGCGAGGCCGCCACGGAATTCCAGACGAAGGTCAGCAGTGCCTTAAAGGAGCTCGACGCGAAAATCGCCGACCTGAAGCAAGCCGCCGCGAGCGTTCCCACCACCATCACCGTCGCCGCTGCCGCCGCGCCCGCCGTCGCCGCCGCGGCGAAACACGCGATCGCCGAGCCGCCCGCCCCCACTCCGGAGCCCGAACCGGCGCCGGTCTCCGCGCCGCATGCGGCACCCGTCGAGCCCACCGTCGTCAGCGAAGCCGCTCCAACTCCGGAAACCGCCGCGCCTGCACCTGAAGCTCCCGCCGCCGATACGCCCGCCACGCCAGTCGAGCCGCCCAAGCCGAAAAAGCCTCGCGCGCCACGCAAGCCCAAGCCCGAGGAAACGCTCGCCACCATGTCGCTCGAGCCCGTGCCCGCCTCCGAGCCGGCTGCCACCGAGCAACCCGCCGAGCCCGCCGTCGCTCCGGTCGAATCTACCCCACCGCCCGCCGAACCCGATGCGGCCCCGGTTGTCGCTCCGGCGTCTGCGCCGGAGGACGATGAACCCGCCAGCGAGCCGGTCAGCGAACCGGCCGCCAGTGCGGCGGAAATCGAATCGTCGACCTCGTCCGATGGTGCCACGCGCCTCCTCGCGACGGCCTACATCGGCATTGGCAACAAGCTCTTCATCCGCGGCGACGGCCCGGGCCTTTCGTGGGATCATGGCGTGCCGATGCAGTTCGTCTCCATTGGAAAATGGGGCTGGTCGACGCACGACGCCGCCGGCCCGGTCCGTTGCAAGCTCTACAAGAACGACGAAACTGCCGGCCTCACCGGCGAAATCGTCCTCGAAGCCGGCCGCCACACCGAAGTCACGGCGCTGTTCTGAATCGGGCCGGTCTCCGACCCGCTCGGCCCGTTCCTCCCGCTCAGTAGTGCGGCGGCCGTTCGTCCGCCGCTTCGGTTTCGCCTACCGGCGAACTGCCGCTGGCTCCTTGGGCGCGGAGCGCGGCGAGTTCCGCCTTCAGGCGCGCGAGCTCCTCCGCGAGTTCGAGCATCGCCTTGTCCTGTTCCACGACATGGCGCTGCAAGTGCGCATAGCGCTCCTCGAGGCGCATGAGTCTCTCGGCTTCGTTCATCGCGGGCAGAATGCGCATTGCGCCGCCGCGCGCCAATCCCAGAGTCTCGCCGGATGCGGTTCGTCTCGCTCTCGTTGCTCCTCGCCACGCTGCTCGGCTCGACCTCCTGCCAGCACCCGCCCGCCGACTCCCCGGCCAAGCGACCGCCGGGCGAGCTGCTGATTCTCCTGTCGATCGACGGCTTCCGCTGGGATTACCTCGACCGCTACGACGCGCCGACGCTGCGCCAGCTCGCGCGCGACGGCGTGCACGCGCGACGGATGACGCCGTCGTTCCCCTCCAAGACTTTTCCCAACCACTACACGCTCGTCACCGGCCTGCGCCCGGAAAAACACGGCATTGTCTCGAACTGGTTCTGGGATCCCGCGTTCGCGGAGACGTTCGGCATGAGCAAGCCCGACAGCAACTCGCAGTCGCGCTGGTGGGACGAGGGCGAGCCCGTCTGGATCACCGCGGAAAAACAGGGCGTGCGCAGCGTCTGCTATTTCTGGCCCGGCTCCGAGACCGACGTCCAGGGCGTGCGCCCGTCGCGCTACCAGAAATTCGACGGCAAACAGAAATCCGCCGCGCGCGTCGACGGTCTCCTCGCGTGGCTCGACGTCCCCCCGGAGCAACGCCCGAAATTCGCCACCCTCTATTTCGACCTCGTCGACCACGCCGGCCACAACTTCGGCCCCGAATCCGCCGAGTGCGCCGCCGCCGTCCACGAGGCCGATGCCGCCGTCGCGCGTCTCCTCGCCGGCCTCGCGGCGCGCGGACTGAGCGAGCAGACCAACCTCGTCATCGTCGCCGACCACGGCATGTCCGCCTGCGGACCGGACCGCATCATCTTCCTCGAGGACCTGATGGACGTCTCGAAAGTGCGCATCGAATCCACCGGCCCCAACGGCGGCGTGCGTCCGCTCCCCGGCACCGTCTCCGCCGCCGCACTCGCCGCCAGCATCCGCGCCAAGGCTCCGCCGCAGCTCGAGGTTTACCTCCGCGAGGAAATGCCCGCGCGCCTGCACTACCGCGACAATCCGCGCATCCCCGACGTCGTCCTGCTCGCCGCGCCGCATTGGAACATCGAGAGCAAGATCGGCTGGCCCGCGCGCCGCGCCAACTACGTCAAGGGCACGCACGGCTGGGACCCGGCGCTGCCGGACATGGGCGCGCTCTTCCTCGCCCACGGCCCCGCGTTCCGCCACGGCCACGAATTCGCCGACGTGGAAAACATCCACCTCTACAACCTGCTCTGCGCCGTCCTCGGCATCCGCCCCGCGCCCAACGAAGGCGACGACCGGCTGATCCGCGAAGCCCTCACGCGCTAAGGTCCCGGCGCCCAATTGCCCAGCATCAGGGCCGCCGCAGTCAGGAGCTCGCCGCTCGCGAACGGCTTCGGCACCAGAACCGCTCCGCGCAAGCCCGCGATACGCAACCGCCGCGCCGCATCGGGCCGCCCCGTGACAAACACTACGGGCAAATCCGGCCGCGCAGCCAGCGCCCGCAACCGCGTCGCGAGCTCGATCCCGTTCCCATCCGGCAAGTCGACGTCGAGCACCGCGAGCTGCCAGCGCGCGGCACCGGCCCGGACTTCCGCGGCCGCGCAATCCGACGCCGAGCCGACGATGCAGCCGGCCCGTTCGAAAAAGGCGCAGACGAGCGCGCGCAACGCCGGATCGTCGTCGACCACCAGCACCGATGCTCCCGCCAGCAGGGATGTTTCCACCGCGATCATGGCCGGTCTCCTGCGGGCGATTCCGCCGCCCAGCGTGCCAGTCGCTGGCGCACCGCGCGGGTCGCCCGGAGCGCTTCGCCGCTCTGCACCTTCTCCAAGGTCCGGCACACCCGGATAAATGTCCGCAACAGGCGCAGGGCGTGACCGTTTTGTCCCCGCGCCCGCGCCCCCGTCCGGCCCTGGCGGTGGTGTGTCGGCATACCGATGCGCCCACGATTCGTGGGCAACCACACCTTGTCAACACTCGATCCACACCCGCCGTGTGCGTTGACAATTTCACGGCACAGCGGCATCCACGCCTCGGATGCACTACACGCTGTTTTTCCGCCAGCTTCGGGAGCAGAAAGGCCTGACCCACGAGACGGTCGCCCGCCTCGCCCGCTGTCACCGGAACACCGTGGTGAATGTCGAGGCCGGCCGGCCGGTGCGCTTCGAGACCCTCGCCCGGCTCGCGACCAAGATGGGCTACCCCTCCGACTCGCCCGAGATGGCCAGCCTGGCGCTGCTGTGGCTCGAAGCCGTCAGCGGACTCGATCTCGCCGAGCCCTCCGCCCTCGGGCAAACCCGCCAGAAGATCGCCGCCTACAGCCGCTCCACCAGTCGCGCCGCGGCGAAGCTCGAGGAAACCGTGCGGCGGGCCGGGTTGCGCGAATCCGACATCCGCCTGCTGACCCGCGCGGCCGACAACCCGGAGCTCCTCTCCATTCTCCGTTCGATCTGCGACCTGCTGCCCGCCGCCGTCGCAGACGACGACGCGCCGCAACTGCGCGTAGCCGAGGACAAATAGCCCCGCACCTGTCGCACTCACCCGTGAAAACGAAACCCGGTGCGTTCCCCCTGCGGTAGGCAGCGAGCTTGATCGTGCCCAAACGGTTCCCCTCGCGAAAATAGCGCGACCAAGCCCGCGGCCGGTGATGCGCCGAGAGCTACGACTACAACCGCACCGCAAACGCCGCCCCCTTCACTCGCAAGCCGGAACGGCTCCGGAACAGGCCCCGCCGCTCAGGTCTCGAGTTCATCGAGCGCGCGCATCACGTCCGCGGACTGCTCCTCCAGCCGATGCAACAACGGCTCGATCGTCGACCAATCCTTCCGACGCGCCGCCGCCTCGAGCTCCAGCGCCGTGGCCCGCATCGCAAACGCTCCCAGATGCGCGCAACTGCCAGCGAGCTTGTGCGCCAGCTGTTCGATCGGGTCGCCACGCTTCGCGCCGACAGCCTCCGCGAGCGCGCGCAGCTGCGTCGGCGTCGAATCCCGGAAAATCTCGATCAACTCGTCCAACAGCCACTCCCGCACGCGACCGGGGATCTCGCGCAGTTGCGCGATCTGCGAGGCATCGAGCGGCGTCACCGGAGCGGGCGCCACTGGAGCCGGCGGCACCGGAGCCTCCGCCACCGTGCGGCCAGCCGACATGAGTCCGCACGCCTCGAACGCCTGGCGCAGCGCGGGCGCGCGCAGCGGCTTGGCGAGGTAATAATCCATGCCGGCCGCGAGGCAGCGCTCGCGATCGCCGGGCATCGCGTAGGCGGTGAGCGCGATGATCGGCAGGCGCTCGCACCCGGGCACCTTGCCCGCGCGCACTTCCCGCGCGACGGTATAGCCGTCGACGCGCGGCATCTGACAATCGAGCAGCACGGCGTCGAAGCGCTCGCTCGCGAGCAACTGCAACGCCACCGCGCCGTCCTCCGCAGTCACCACGACGTGCCCGAGTTGCTGCAACAACGCCTCCGCCACGGCTTGGTTCGCCGGATTATCCTCCGCCAGCAGCACACGCAGGCTGGCGCCCGGCGGTGCAGCCGGCGCACGCACCGGCTGCACCGCTACTCCGCGACCGACCTCGAACGACAATTCGAACCAGAATGTCGACCCCTGCCCCACCTCGCTGACCAAGCCGATGTCGCCGCCCATCAGCTGCACCAGCTGACGTGAGATCGCCAACCCGAGTCCGGTGCCGCCATGCCGCCGCGTGTTCGATCCGTCCGCCTGCGTGAACGCCTGGAACAACCGCCTTTGCAGCTCCGACGCGATGCCCGGGCCCGTGTCCTGCACCTCGCACCGCACGCGCACTTCCGTCTCGTTCCGCGTCACCGCCGTGAGCCGCAGGTCCACCGCGCCCGCATCGGTGAATTTCACCGCGTTGCTGAGCAGATTCGTCAACACCTGTCGCACCCGCACCGGATCGCCGCGCACCTGGCGCGGCACATCCGGCGCGATCGTCGCCGTCACCTTCAGGTGCTTGCTCGCCCCACGCGGTGCCAGCAGCGCCGCCGTCGCCTCGACCAGTTCGTGCAAGTCGAACTCGCGGATTTCCACCTGCATCCGGCCGGCCTCCATCTTCGAGAAATCGAGCACGTCGTTCACGATTGTCAGCAGGCTCTCCGCGCTCTTCTGCACCACCTCCGCCATCTGCCGCTGCTCGGCATCGAGCGACGTTTCGAGCAGGAGATCCGACATGCCGATGACGCCGTTCATCGGCGTGCGAATCTCGTGGCTCATGTTGGCGAGGAACTCCGATTTCAGGCGCGAGGCCTCGAGCGCCTGATCGCGCGCGCTGCGCAAATCCGCCTCGAGACGTTTGCGCTCGGTGATGTCGGTCGCCACGCCGACCAGCCAGCAGTAGCCCGGCTCCGGCTGCGTGATCGAGACCGACTCGTGCATCCAAATCTCGCGACCCTCGTGCCGGAAATGGAATTCCTGCTCGTAGCCGGGCAACCCGCGCTCGATCGCGCGCCGGCTGCGCTGGTTCATCTCGGCTTGTTCCGGAATGGCGAAGCGATACCAGAGCCCGACGTTCTCGCTCGGCATCTCCGGGCCGAACAGACGGTGATAGAGCGCCGATGGCTGCACGATGAAGTGCCAGTCCCAGTCGTCCGGCGCGAGGCGCACCTGCGCCTCCCAGAGCAGGCAGTCCGCCTTGCCCAGCACCTGCACGAGCCTCTGCTCGCTGGCCTGCAACGCCACCTCGGCCTTTTTGTGCTGCGTCAGGTCCTGCGCGATGCCGAGGAAGCCGGCGACGCCACCCGCGGCGTCGCGCAGCACCGTCACGCTCAATCGCACCGGCACCGTCGCGCCGTCCTTGCGCACATAGGTCCATTCGCGCTCATCGGCCCCGCTCACAAGCGCCTGGGCGCTGAGCGTCTCTAGACCAACCGCAACCTCGCGTCCGAGCTGGGCGCTCAACTCCCGCGCTCGCGCCTGCACCTCGGCCGGCACGTGAAACGCCAGCGGCTTCAACCGCCCCACGACCTCGTCGGCACGGTAGCCGAGCATCCGCTCCGCGCCGCGACTGAAAATCTCGATCACGCCGTCAGGCTTGGTCGCGATGATGCCGAAGGCATTGCCGTCGAGCACCGCGCGCTGGAGCCGGTTGACTTGCGCCAGCTCGGCCGTGCGCTCGCGCACGCGCTGTTCGAGCACGACCGCCGCCGCCTTCTGATCGTGGATGTCCGTGTTGGTGCCGAACCACCGCAGAATCGTGCCGTCCGTGTCGCGCAACGGCACCGCGCGGGTCTTGAACCACCGATACTCGCCGTCGTGCCGCCGGATGCGAAACTCGACGTCGATGGGCTCGCCGGCGCCGATCGTCGCGCGCCAGGCCTCGGTCGCCTGCGGACGGTCGTCCGGATGGACGCGGTCCGCCCAGCCGTAACCGAGTTCCGAACTCTCGTCGCCACCGGTGTAGGCGAACCACTGCGGCCCGAGCCAATCGCAAAGTCCGTCCGCGGAGCACGTCCAGACCAGCTGCGGCAAGGTCACGGCGACCGTGCGGTAGCGCTGCTCGGCCTGGACGAGCTGATCGACGGCCTCGCGCAACTCGGCCGTGCGCGCATGCACGCGCAGCTCCAGGCTCTCGTTCGTTTGCCGCAACGCCGTCTCCGCGCGCTGCCGGGCGCGCGACGCGCGATATTCGAGGCCGAAAGCCAGAATCACCAGGAACATCGCCATCGCCCCGGCAATGACCTGGACTTGGCGGGAGCCACGCTCCGTCCGGTTCCACTCGCGCTCGCGCGTCACCAGCAAGCGCGTCTCCTCGGCGCGGATCTCATCCGCGAGATTCACCAGCGCGCTCCCTTCGGCCGACGGCTGCTCTGTCAACAGGCGCTGCGCGCCCGCCTGTCCCTCGGTCTCGCGCATGCGCACCAGTTCAGCCGCGGCGGCGATCTTCTGTTCGGCCAGCTCGCGCAAGCGCCGCGCCCGCTCGGACTGGCGGGCATTGTCCGCCACCAATTCGCCGAATCGCTTCACGCCCGCCTCGACCTCGGTCCGGTGGTCCCCCACGCGCGACCGGAAAGACGTCCCCCCGGTCAACGCGTAGCCGCGCGCCGACGACTCCATGCGCGCGACCTCCGACACGATGCGGTCCATCACCCCGCGCACCACATGCGAGTGCACCACCCATTGCGAAGTCGTGAGCAGCTGCTGGTTGCTCACCCAAGTGATCGCCCCCACCACCAAAATCAATCCGCCGGCCGACGCGAACAGGGGCAGCGAATGCGCCGTCGATCGCTCGAGCGCCGGCGTGCGGCGAATGCCCCACCAAACCACCGCGCCCGCCGCCACGATGAATGCCGCAGCCGTGTGCACCGCCATGCCGGTGAAACGCCACCATCCCGACGACACCCGCAGGCCCACGAAATAACTGCCCAGCGCCAGGAACGACACCGCGAGCAAAGCCGAAGCCAGCACCGCCAAGGTGCGCGGCCACGGCCGCTGGCGGGCCATCAACATCAGGCAGGCGCCGAGCACCGCAAACGAACACGCCGCATTCGGCGACATGCGCCCATCGAACCGGTAGCCGGTGGATAATTTGCCCGGATCGAACTGGAGCGCCGTGAGCGCCAACGGCTCCGCCAGCAAATACAGCGCCACCGTGCCGACACCCCACGCCAGCACCAATCCACCGAGCGCCGCTGCCGGACGCCGCTGCCCCACGCCGTGAGCCAGCAATGCGCTGCCGCTCAGAAGAAAACCCACCGCGGTGACGAACGCCATCGGCGCGCCGTCCGGCAATATCCTCACCCACGCCGGGTGCCCGGCGAAACGCCCGACCAGCACCACCAAGCTGAGCGCCACGATGGCGCCACCTGCCATCAGCAAGGACCGCCGGAGAACGTTATCGGGCGGGGGATTGTTCACGGGGCAAAGGCTAGGAATCGGCCGGCCCGGGGCCAGACTTTAGGATAGTCGACGCCATTGCGTCCACAACCCCGGTTCACCCCGCACCCCCCAAGAGCGCCCGGAACTCCGCCGGCGAGGTCGCCGGCGCGCGACAGGCAAACTCCTCGCACACGAACGCCGTCGCCGCTCCGTCGACCGGCCGCATCTCCCTCAGGTAGGGCCGGCGCTCCGCCAGCCACGCCTGCGCCGTCCCGCCGTCGGCGTGCAACAACGCCCGTCGCGGGCCGAGCCGTTCGGGCAATACCGCGGCGAGCGCGCGAAAATCGTCCGCCGCCGCGTCGCCCGCCAACACCACCGTGCGCGGCGGCTCGAGCGCAAGTTCCACGGCGCACAGCATCTGCGGCAGTGCGTGCGGATGGCTCGTCCACTGCGTGCGCATCGACTCGATCGCCGCGTGCGCCCGCTCCTTTGCGCCCGGCAACCCGAGCATCCAGTCGAGGCGGATCAAGTTCATCGCCGCCACCGAGCCCGGCGCCGGCTCGGCCCCGTCGTAGTCTTCTTTCAGACGCACGATCACGCTCGCGTCGTCCACCCGGGAGTTGAAATAGCCGCCGCGCTCCGGATCGGCGAAAAGCGCATCCATCCTCGCCTGCAAACGCTCGGCCCATTGCAGCCAGCGCACGTCGAAGCCCGCCTCGTAGAGATCGAGCAATCCCTGCACGAGAAACGCGTAGTCCTCCGCGAAACCGGGGATGTCGCTGCGCGTCTCGCGCCAGCTGCGATAAAGCGTGCCGCCCGCCTCGTCCCAAAGCTCGGCGCGCAAAAACTCCGCCGCGCGCACCGCCTGATCGAGATAGGCACGCTCGCCGAGCACCTGCGCACCCCGCGCGAGCGCGGAGATCATCAGGCCGTTCCACGCCGTGATCACCTTGTCGTCGAGGTGCGGACGCGGACGCTGCGCGCGGACCACGCGAAGTTTCTCGAGACCGCGCACGAGTTTCTCTGCGGCGACCGGCAGATCCATTTTCAAATCCGCCGCCGTCTGCGCGAGCGGACGCTGCTGCATGAGCACGTTTTTGCCCGCGAATTCGCCGTGCGGATCGTGCGCCGGATCGACGTTGCCGCCGGCCTTCACGCCGAAGTGCGCGGAGAAGAATCCCGCATCCTCACCGAGCGCCACATCGACCTCGTCCTTCGTCCAGACGTAGAACGCCCCTTCCGCATGCTCGGTCCGATCGTGCGCGATCAGCGAATCGGCATCCTCCGCCGAATAGAAGCCTCCGCGCGGGCTTGTCAGGTCGCGCGCCACGTAGTCGAAGATCCCCCGCGCCACCCACGCGTAGACCTCGACGCCCGTCGCCTGCCGCGCCTCGAGCAGGTTCACCGCGATCAGCGCCTGGTCGTAGAGCATCTTCTCGAAATGCGGCACATGCCACTTCTCGTCCACGGAGTAGCGGTGAAAACCGCCGCCGATGTGGTCGTGGATGCCGCCCTCGGCCATGCGCTGGAGCGTGAACGCCGCCATCTTCACCGCTTCGGCGCCGGCCTCGGACTGCACGCCCTGCAGCGCCGCGACGCGGAAAAGAAAGTTCAGCGACGACGCGCGTGGGAATTTCGGCGCGCCGCCGAAGCCGCCCCACACGGGATCGTGGCCCTCGTAGAAATATTGGAAGCACTGGTCGAACGCCGCGCCGGCCGCCTCGTGCAGCGGCGCGCGCGCGGCGGTTTCGCCCTCCTTGATTTCGCGTGCCGGCCCCTCGCTCGCGTAGCGGCGCAGCGCCTGCACGATTTCCTCGGCGCCGGCCTCGATTTTTGCGCGCTCGTTCCGCCAGTGCTGCGCGATGGCGTTGAGCAGCGTCACGAAACCCGGCCGGCCGTGCCGGTCTTCCGGCGGGAAATACGTGCCGCCGTGGAAGGGCTTGCCCTCGGGCGTCAGCCACACGCTCATCGGCCAGCCGCCGTGCCCGGTCGTCTGCTGCACATACGTCATGTAGAGCCGGTCGAGGTCCGGCCGCTCCTCGCGGTCGAGCTTGATGGCGACGAAGTCGCGGTTGAGCGCCTCGGCGACCACCGCGCTCTCGAACGACTCGTGCGCCATCACGTGGCACCAGTGGCAGGTCGAGTAGCCGATGCTGAGGAAAACCGGCTTCTGTTCCGCGCGCGCCTTGGCGAAGGCCTCCTCGCCCCACGGAAACCAATCGACCGGGTTGTCCGCATGCTGGCGCAAATAGGGCGACTTTTCCGTGGCGAGGCGGTTCGGCATCGCGCGAAGCAATCCCGCCCGCCGCCGAACGCAACCGCGGGCTTTTCCCCCACCCGGGCGCCGACCGATTTGTAATATAATACGTTACAAACCGCCGGCACGACTTCGCACTCGTCCATCGCTGCGGCGCGCGGCAACGTGATTGCTTTCCCGTGCTCTACGCGTTCGTCACCACGTTCCTCTTCGCCGCCTCGTCCGTGCTGGCGCACAAGAGCCAGAACCTCGTCGGCCCGGCGCGCGCGAACCTCGGCCGCCTCACTGTCGGCCTAGTCTGCCTCGGCGCGTGGGCGTATCTCTTCGGCCAGGGACACGGCGGGCCGGCCTTCACGACCTTCCTGCTCAGCGGCCTCGCCGGCATGGGCCTCGGCGATCTCGCGTTTTTCGCCGCACTGCCGCGCCTCGGCTCGCGCCTGACGACCACGATGAACCAATGCCTCAGCGTGCCGGTCGCGATCGGCATCGAATGGCTGTGGCTCGGCACGACGCTGAGCGGCAGACAATTCCTCTGCATCGCCGTGATCATCGCCGGCATCGTCGTCGCGCTCGTGCCGACGCGCCACTCGCCGCCCAAAGTTCGTGTGCGCCCGCTCGGCGTCGTGCTGGGCCTGATCGCCGCAACCGGTCAGGGCCTCGGCGCGGTGTTGAGCCGGCGCGGCTTCGAGATCACCGCGGCGGCTGGCGCGCATCTCGACGGATTGACGGCAGCCTACCAACGCGTGTTGGGCGGCATCGCGCTCACCGCCGCATGGTTCGCCGCGCGCGCATGGCTCGATCGCAAACGCGAGGCACGGCCCGCGCCGCCGCTCCGCGCGCACGGCTGGATTCTCATTCACGCGCTCGCCGGGCCGGTCTTCGGCATGGCCACCTTCCAACTCGCCCTCGCCTCGACGCCGAGCGGACTCGTGTTGCCCATCACGGCCTGCGCGCCGCTCGCGGTGATTCCCCTCGCCTACTGGATCGAAGGCGAGCGGCCGTCGCGTCGGTCGCTGGTCGGCGGTGCGATCGCCGTGGTCGGCGCCGTGGCGCTGACGCTCGCGCGCTGAAGCTCAACGCTCTGACACCGCGCGTGCTAAACTCGGCGCTTTCACGCCCCGCCTCGCCGCGGCCTCCCGCGTCCGCACGCTCCAACGGCGATTCGCACCTCCGCGTGCTCCCCCGCCGTGCGGCACCGCGCACGCCCCGGCGCTCAGCGCCCATTCCGCGACATTCCCTCCGGGTAAATCCTCTCCCGGGCAAATGTAACCTAATAGGTTACATTTGCGCGGGAGGCGGCTGAAAAACCCACGGTTGACGGCGGCGGGCGCGGTCGGCTCACTCGGCGGCTTTTCCATGCTGACCCTTGCCGACGTCGCCAAGTCCTACGGCACCCGTGAACTGTTTTCCGAGGTGTCGCTCTTCGTCGCGCGCACCGACCGCTACGGCCTCGTCGGCCCGAACGGCGCGGGCAAGTCCACGCTCTTCAACCTCATCCTCGGCGAGGAGCAGCCGGACGAAGGCATCATCGAGTGGGAACGCGGCGCGGACTTCGGCTACCTCCCGCAGGAGAGCGCGCCCGTCGGCGACGAGACCGTCCTCGCGATCGCCACGAGCGGCAAGAAGCTCGTCCCGGAAAACGACGACGATTACGACATCGATTGGACGCTCGAGCCGCGCGCGAAAAAGATTTTGGCCGGCCTCGGCTTCCGCGAAGAAGATCACGACAAGCCCGCCAAGTCGTTCTCCGGCGGCTGGGTCATGCGCGCGCACCTCGCCCGCCTGCTCGTCAGCGAGCCCGCGCTGCTGCTGCTCGACGAACCGACGAACCACCTCGATCTCGAGGCGCTGCTCTGGTTCCAGGATTATCTCACGCGCTATCCCGGTGGCCTGCTGATCATTTCGCACGACCGCGAATTCCTGAACACGCTCTGCAACGGCATCCTCGAACTCAAGGGCGGCACGCTCAACAAATACACCGGCAACTACGACGACTACCTCAACGAGAAGGACGCCCGCCGCGAGCAACAGGCCGCGCTCTTCAAGAACCAGCAGCGCGAGATCGCGCACTTGCAGAAGTTCGTCGACCGCTTCGGCGCCAAGGCCTCGATGGCCTCCCGCGCGAAATCGAAGGAGAAGCAGATCGAGCGTCTCAAGGAAGTCGCTGTCGAGGAGCCGTGGGAGGATCTCAAGAAGATCAATTTCCGCTTCCCGCAGCCGCCGCGCTCCGGCTTGAAGGTCATCACGCTCGAACACGTCGAGCAGGCCTACGGCGACCACGTCGTCTACCGCGACCTGAACTTCGAGGCCGAGCGCGGCCAGCGCATCGTGCTCGTCGGCCCCAACGGCGCGGGCAAGTCCACGCTCCTGAAAATCCTCGCCGGCGTCATCCCGATCCAGGGCGGCCTGCGCGAGCTCGGCAGCAACGTCGTGCCCGGCTACTTCGCCCAGAACCGCGGCGACAATCTCAACACCGAGCTCTCCGTCCTCGAAAACGTGATGGAGCTGCGCACCGCCGAGAACCAGCTCACTGAGCAGCAGGCCCGCGCCGTGCTCGGCGGATTCCTTTTCCGCAAGGACGATGTCTTCAAGCCCGTCGACGTGCTCTCCGGCGGTGAAAAATCCCGCCTCGCCCTCGCCCGCCTGCTCATCAATCCGCCGAACCTGTTGTTGATGGACGAGCCGACGACGCACCTCGACATCCCGTCGATCGATGCGCTCGTGAACGCGCTCAAAAACTACGAAGGCACGCTGCTCTTTATCAGCCACGACGTCTATTTCATCCGCCAACTCGCGCTGAACGTCCTGCACGTCCACAGCGGCCGCCTCACGCCCTACGCCGGCAATTACGACTACTACCTCGACAAGTCGAAGGCCACGAGCGCCCGAGCCGCGCTCACCGCCGGGTTCACCGACGCACGCCCGAAGCAGCAGAAAGCCGTCAGCGATCAGCGGTCAGCCACCAGCCAGACTCCGGCGGAAAAGAAACCGAATCCCGGCGAGTTGAAGAAACTCCGCACCGAAGTCGGCAAACTCGAGCAACGCGTCAGCGAACTCGAGACGAAGCAAAACGAGCTCACCGCCGAACTCGAAAAGCCCGAGACCTACACGCAAGCCGGCCGCGCCCAGCATCTGAATCGCGAGCTCACGACCACGGTCGACCTGCTCCACGCCGCCACCGCCGAGTGGGAAGCCGCGGCCACGAAGCTGGGCGAACTGGAAAAGCTGACCTGAGCGCCAGCGGCAGGCGATTGGCCGCTCACGAGCCGATCGCGCGCTCCGCGCGCACGATCCGAGATTGCGCCGTTTTCACCGCCGGATTTCGCGCGCCGTCGTCCCTCCGCGACGCGGAGCGTTTGTTATCCATTAAGAACTTTGCCCTCGGCGCGTTGGCTCACCGCCGGAGCGGTTGGGTCGCGCCGGATCACTTCGTCCGGCGGAAACGTGAAGAGCCCGGGCCATCCCTAGCCCGGGCTCCTCGATTGTCCGCACAGACCGATGCGGCGCGCACACCTACGCGCTGCGACGATTGGAACCAAAAATACCGGAGAACGGCACCTCGTTGAACCCGAGGCGCAGGCCGAACGGCGCGACGCTCGCAGGCTTCTTCGCCGGAGCCGGCGGTGGCGCAAAGGACTTCGCCTTCAACTCGCGCTCCTGCACCTCGAGCCAGGCCTCGCGCTTCTTCAGCGCCTCGGCGTATTGCGTGAGCGCGGTCCGCTCCTCGCGCAGGACGATGCGGTCGTCGGCCAGCGAGCGGCGCTCCGCCTCGAGCAGGGCGCGCTGGCGCGAGAGCTTCTCGCGTTCGGCATCGATCTCGCGCGAGCCGCCGGTGAAAGGCGCGACCGTCGTGCCGCTCGGCGGCGGCGCGCCGCGCAGGCGGGATTCGTAGCTGCGCAAGTTCTGCTCCTGCTGACGCAGGGCTTCCATGTCGGAGAAAATCTGCTGCCGCATCTTCTCGAGCTGCGCGATTTCGTAGCGCAGGTGTTCGGTCGGGTTCGCGTTGTCGGGTGTGTTCATGGGCGTTGTCGGTGACTGACGACCGCAGCTTACCGCACAAGTGGCGCGCTGCCTACGGGGGCGGCCGGTATTGACGGGGCGTTTACGGCGCGGCCCGGGTTTTTACAAATCGTTGCCCAATAAAAAGGCCGCCGATCCCGGTCGGCGGCCTCGCACTACGAACAAAAGCGCGGTCAGGCGCGGAACATCACGTCCTCGCGGTTGAACATCTTCACGCACGCCACGAGCGCGACGACGGCGTAGAGGCACGACGAACCGAAGATGAGGGCGATGTAGTTCCAGTTCCAGGTGCCGGAGAGCATCTCCTTGCACACGAGCGAGAGGTTCAGGATCGGGATGAGCGCGGTCTTCGCGCTCAGTTCCATGCCCGGCAGCATGCCGAAGACGGCGGGGATGATCGCGAGGAGGATCATGGGGCCGGCGTAGCTCTGCGCCTCCTTGTAGCTCTTGGCGAAGAGCGAGACGGTGAGCAGCAACGCCGCGAAGAGGATCGCTACCGGCGCGACCATGGCGAAGACACCGATGAACCCGGCGGGGTCGAACGACGGCATCATGCTCGCGGCCGCCTGTCCCTTGCCCGAGGCCGACGCGGCCGCCATGCCGGAGCCACCGAGGAATAGCTTGCCGCCGAGCGAACCGGTCACGGCCATCGACGTCATCGAGAACACGATCGTCGCGACCGAGGCGGTGAGCACGGTGAGGAATTTGCCGAAGACGATGTTGATGCGCGCGGTGGGGCTGCACATCAGCGTCTCCATCGTGCCGCGTTCCTTCTCGCCGGCAGTGAGATCCATCGCGGGATACATCGCGCCGGAGAAGCAAAGGATGATGATGAGATAAGGAATGAAGCCGCCGATGGTGGCGCCGCCGACCTTCTCGGGCGGGGCGACGTTCTGCCGGGCCATCTCAAACGGCTTGGTGAACTCCGGCGGCAGGCCGCGCTCCTTCAGGCGTTGGTCGAGGATGCCGGTGCGGTATTTCTGGAGGAACGACTCCACCTCGCGGGCACCGATGCCGGACTTGATTTCGCCGTCGTAGAAGAGCACGCCGACCTTCGGAGTCTCGCCGCGCGCGATGGCGGCGTCGAAGTTGGCCGGCAGTTCGAGCGCGACGCGCAGCTTTTTGTCCGCGATGCGCTGTTTCACGTCGGCCGCCTCGGACACGAGGCGAAACTTCGTGTCGGCCTTGAGGGCTTTCACGAGTTCGGGCGCGCCGGCGGAGTTCACGACCATGACACTTGTGCCCTCGTCCTGAGCCTGGCGGATGATCTTGGACATCACCGTGCCGAAGCCGAACATGATGAGCGGCATCACGACGGTCGGGATGACGATGGTGGAAATGATCGTGCGGCGATCGCGCAGCTGATCCTTCAGTTCCTTTTTGTAGACGACGAAAATGGCTTTCCAGTTCATGGGCGTGGCGGGTCAGCGGTTGAGGGCGGCGGCGACGGCAGCTTCGCCACCGACGGCTTTGACGAAAACTTCCTCCATATCCTGCTCGCCGAAGCGGGCGCGGAGCTGGTCGAGCGTGCCCTCGGCGACGAGCCGGCCGTTGTGGATGATGCCGATGGTGTCGCAGAGTTTCTCTACCTCGCTCATCACGTGCGTGGAATAGATGACGGTCTTGCCACGCTCGCGGCAGGCGCGGACGAACTTCACGATCGAGCGCGCCGTCATGACGTCGAGGCCGAGCGTCGGCTCGTCGAAGATCATCACCGCCGGGTCGTGCACGAGGGTGCGGGCGATGGAAGTCTTCTGCTTCATGCCCGTGGAGAACTTGTCGCATCGGCGATCGAGGAACTCGTGCATGTCGAGTTCGCGCGCGAGCACGTCGATGCGCGCGCGGATGGTGGCGTCGTCCATGCCGTTGAGGCGGCCGAAATACGCGATCATTTCGCGAGCGTTCAGGCGGCCATAGAGCGCGGTGCTGGCGGCGAGGAAGCCGACGTTGGCGCGGACTTGCTCGGGCGCGGTGCTGACATCGTGGCCCGCCACGGTCGCGGTCCCCGTGCTGGGCTGGAGCAGCGTGGCCAGGATGCGGAGCGTGGTGGTCTTGCCCGCGCCGTTGGCGCCGAGCAGGCCGTAGATCTGACCGGGGCGGCAGGTGAAGGAGACGTCGTCGACCGCGGTGATGGTGCCGCGTTTCTTATCTTTGAACGTCTTGGTGAGGTGACAGGCTTCGATCATGTTGTGTGTATGTCGGGGATGGGGCGGCCACTCTCTTGGCTGGAACAAGATGGCGCGGCCGGGCGTGTGAAAGGTGCGGCGCGTCAGCCGTTGCGCCGCCACGCGAGCGCGAGCGACCCGCCCAGAGCGACGCCGATGGCAATGCCGGTCGCCCAACCGAGCGCGACGCCGATGGCAATGCCGGTCGCCCAACCGAGCGCGACGCCGAGGGCCACGCCAATACCTACGCCGATGGCGATGGCGGCGGGTGCGCCGGGGCGGGCAGGGTTGTTTTTTTCGGGTTCGTTCACAGGAGAAATCACAGGCTCATCCGCTCGCGAAAATCCTGCGCCTGTCGGCGCGAGAGTTCGACCTTCAGGCCGCCTTTCAGGCGCACGAGCAGGCCGCCGCTGAACCACGGTTCGATGCCGTCGACCCAAGCGAGATTGATGACCTGCTTGCGGTTGGCGCGGAAGAAGTGCTTCGCGTCGAGCCGCTCCTCCATCGCGGTGAGCGAGCGGAAGAGCTGCGGCTTGTTGTCGTCGAAATGCACGCGGGTGTAGTTCCCCTCCGACTCGAGCAGGCGGATGTTCTTCACCGGCACGAACCAGCACTGGTCGCCTTCGCGGACGAAGACCTTGTCCTCGAGCGAGAGTCGCGTGCGGCCGGCGGCCTCGGCCGGGGAACCGCTCGCGGCGCGCAGGCGCAGCTTCTCCAGCGCGGCGCCGAGGCGGTTCGGATCGACGGGCTTGAGCAGGTAATCGAGCGCGTTGAACTCGAAGGCCTTCACGGCGAACTCGTCGTAGGCGGTCGTGAAGATCACGGCCGGCAACGTCGTCTCGAGCTGCTCGAGCAGGCTGAAACCGTCCGCTCCCGGCATCTGCACATCGAGGAAGATCAGGTCCGGTTTCAACGCCGAGATCTTGTCGAGCGCATCCTCGACATCGACCGCTTCGCCGACGATCTCGATGTCCTTGTGCGCAGCGAGGAGGCGGCGCAGTTCGTTGCGCGCGAGGCGCTCGTCATCGATGAGCAGGGCTTTCATGGGCGGGCCAGGCAGGGGATGCGCACTTCGGCCGTGACGAAGCCGGCCGGCTCGGCCGTGAGCGACAGACGGGCGCGGTCGCCGAAGAGGAGTTTGAGCCGTTCGGAGGCGTTCGGAGGCGTTGCGCAGACCCACGCCCGTGGACGAGCCGGCCTTCGCCGCGGCGCTGCTGGCGGGCTGGGACAGATCGCCGGGATTGGTGACGCGGATGACGAGTTCCTTCTCCACCAACTGAGCCGAGATGACGAGCTCGCCGCCACCGCGGCGCGCGGAGATGCCGTATTTGACCGCGTTCTCCGCCAGCGTCTGGAGCAGCATCGGCGGCACGCCGCAGGCGCGCACGTCGTCAGCGATGTCCCACCGGACGCGGAGCCGCGACTCGTGCCGGATCTGCTCGAGCGCGAGGTAATCCTCGACGATGCGCACCTCGTCCTCGAACGGCACGGTCTCCAGCTGGCCCGACTGGAGCGAATAGCGGAGCATGTTGGCCAGCCGCGTGACGGACTCGCGGGCGCGCGGCGCGTCCTCGTCGATCAACGCGCGCAGGCTGTTGAGCGAGTTGAAGAGGAAGTGCGGATTCACCTGCGATTTCAGCGCGCGCAACTCGGCTTCCTTGGCGCTCGCCGCGAGGCGCAGCTGCTCGACCTGCATGCGCTGCAGGCGCTCGAAGATGTGGTAGAAAAAATACGCGCTCAACCAGCCGAACATCACCACGAGGCTGTTGATCCAGCTGAAGAAGAAGACGGCGACCGGGTTGAACTTCGACGGCCACGCCAGGCCCACGATGCCATAGGAATAGCCGTAGCCGACCGCGCACCAGAGGAACGCCAGCACCGCAGCCATCCCAATCACGCGCGGGGTGAGCGCCCGCCAGTTCATGTTCTTCCAACCCCACGATTCCATGAAACGCCGGGCGTAATGCGTCAGCACCAGGCCCATCAGCGCGATCATCCAATAGATCGCGCTTTCCGTGGTGGCGTCGCGCGTCGCCTTCGAAGGATCCCCGAAGGTCGTCGCCACGCCGAACTGGAACAGCAGGAACGCGCCCCACCCTCCGATCTGCGCGGCGACGTAGAGGCGGCGCTTGGCGCGTTCGAGCTTGGCGGCGGCGTCGACTGGGGCGCGGTTCATCGCGGACGAGCGAACCACGGCGGGAGTCGCCGGCGCAAGACCGGGCACACGCGCGAGAACAGCGGAGGGAGTCGACATCACCCGCAACCTACGCGCCCCGCGCGCGCCCGGGGCGTGTCTTTGGACGGACGGTCGCGGTGCGGCGTCGAGCGGCACTCCGCGGAAAACTCCCGCGCCAATTACGAAAAAACCATCAACCCCGGCCCGATTTCCGCGCCTCCGGATATTTTAAGTGCATTCGCCGCGCGCGCCCGTCTAGGCTCGGCCTTCGTGTCATCCCGCGTCGTCATCGTCGGCAGTTTCATGCAGGATTTGGCCTTCTATGCGCGGCGGTTCCCCCGGCCCGGCGAGACGTTGGTCGGCGATTTTCGCACCGGCCCGGGCGGCAAGGGTTTCAATCAGGCGGTGGCCGCCACCCGCGCCGGCGCACCGACGCTTTTCATCGGCGCGATCGGCCGCGACACGTTCGGCAGCAGTGCGAAGAAATTCGCCGCGTCGGTCGGCCTGCGCACGAACTTCATCGAGAAACACAAATACGCCACCGGCACCGCCTCCATCACGATCGACGAAGCCGGTCAGAACCAGATCGTCATCGCGCCGGGCGCCAACATGGCGCTGCACAAGCACGACGTCCCGCTGGCTCCGCTCGCCTTGGCGCACGTCGTCGTCTGCCAGGGCGAATCCGACTACACGACCGTCTCCCACGTGCTGCGGCACGGCCGCAAGAACGGCGCCGTCACCGTCCTGAATCCCGCGCCGATGCGGCCGGATTTCGATCTCGCGCTGCTGCGCCACGTCGAGGTGCTGATCCCGAACGAGTCCGAGTTCATCACGCTCGTGCGCCAGCACTCCGCCTGCGCCGCGCTGCTGCGCACCGCCGCCTACCGCGAGGTCGGAGAATTCACCGAGACCGCCCTGCACGCGCTAAAGGCCGATGCCTTGCACCGGCTCTGCCGCTGCCTCCAGGTGCCCATCGTCATCCTCACCCTCGGCGCGCGCGGCTGCTTCGTTTCCCAACCCGACGCCTATCTCCGCATGAACGCGCACCCGGTCGAAGTCATCGATTCCACCGGCGCGGGCGACGCGTTCGTCGGCGGCTTCGCGGCCGGGTTGGTGAAGTTCAAGAAGAACGTCGTCGAAGCCGCCCACTTCGCCAACGCCGTCGCCGCGCTCGCCGTCATGCAGCCCGGCACCGCCGAGGCGATGCCCAACACGCGCGAGATCGCGCGCTTCCTCCGCGAGCGCGCGCACGCCGTGCGCTGAACGGACCGCGCCGCGCACTGCCGCCATGCGCCAGGAATTCCGCGCCAAACTCTATCGCGTTTCACTCGTGCGTTGGGTCGATCTGCCGAAACGCATCATCGCCGAACTCGAGTTACCGCCCGCCGAGATCAAGGGCGGCGGCCAAGGCTGGAACGCCGTGCTGCGCTTCAACGACGACATCGACCGCGTGACGCTGCTGCCCGGCAAGCCCGGCAAACTGAAACTCGCCTTCAAGGTCGAGCTGCTCCGCGCCGCCGAAGTCGACGCCGGCGACACGATCGAATTCACCCTTGAGCCCGACACCGCCTCGCGCGAACCCGACCTGCCGGAGGAAATGCGCAAGACGTTCCAAGCGCGCCCCGAGCTGGAACAGCGCTGGCTCGCGCACAGCGTCGCGCAACGCCGCCAGGTGGTGCGCTACATTTTCCAGGCGAAAAGCGCCGAGGTGCAGGCGAAACGCAGCTGGATCTTCCTCGAGCGCCTCGCCGAAACCGGCCGCCTCAGCGGCAGCTGATCGCGCTCACGGTCGGACGCGAGCCAGCTCCTCCACGAGATCGGCGATCAACGCCGCACGCGGCGCGTTCTTCAGCCAGCCCACGTGCATCTCGAAGACCATCGCGCCGGCGGGCTCCGTGTCGGCGAACACGACTCCCGGTGGACGCGAGCGCGCCGCCATCGGCACGGAATGGCCGACCTCGCCACACGTGGACACGCGCACCAGCATCGACGCGAGACTGTCGGTGTGGTGCGTGACGCGCGGCCGGAAACCCGCCGCGCGACAGGCCTCGACCAGCAGCCGCTTGCGGCCGGGGAATTCCGCCTCGTCCCACGTCACCCAATTCGCGCCCCGCAACTCCTGCAGCGGCAGCCGGCGGCGTTTCGCCAGCGGATGTCCGGCCGGGAGGATGACCTGCGCCGGCATGCTGGCCGCCAGCGTCGTCGCGAATTCCCGGCGCAGCGTCGCGTCGGTCTGCCCGAGCAGCGCCACCTCCACCTCGCCGCGCCGCAGCGCCGCGGGCAGCGCGCCGGGCGTCAGCTCCACCGGTTGCAACACGACGCGCGGATGCCGGCGCGCGAAGCGCTGCAGGCCGGCGGCGAAGTAATCGAGCCAAATGGCGCCGTAGTGGCCGAGCCGCAGTCGCGCGCGGGAGCTCCGCGCCTCCGCGACGATCCGCTCCGCGGCCGCCAGCACTTCGCGGGCCCCGGCCAGAAACTGGCGGCCCTCGGGCGTCAGCTCGGTGCGGGCGTTCGCTCCGCGCCGCAGCAGCGTGCAGCCGAGCTCGTGTTCGAGGTCACGGATTTGCCGGCTGAGCGCGGGCTGCGTGACCTGCATGCGGATCGCGGCGCGGGAAAAATTCAATATCTCCGCCACCGCCACGAAATATCGCAGGTGCCGCAATTCCATGCCCGAAAAGGGCCTCATTACCCCAAGGCATACGAGCCCAAAAAGGAGGCATTAGCCGGTCGCGATCGCGGCGCGTAAAGTGGTCCCCTCATGAAACCCACCGCCCTCCTCCGCTCGCGCCTGCTCCCACTGCTCGGCTTCGCCGCGCTCCACTCCCTCGCCGTCGCCGCCACTCCGGCCGTGACCCGCCAAGACTTGCTGAACGCGGTCATCGATCCCGCGCGTTCGGTGGCCAGCATCGCGATCAAACGCGTCACCCTGCAACCGCACTCCCCCACGGGCCTGCACCTGCATCCGTGTCCCGTGATCGGTGTCGTGATGGAGGGCGAGATCCTCTTCCAACTGGAAGGCGGCCCGCGCCAAATCCTGCGCGCCGGCGACGCCGTCCACGAACCCGCCAACGCGCGCGTGCTCCACTTCGACAACATCGGCGACCGCCCGGCCATCCTCACCGCGTGTTACCTGCTCGCCCCGGATCAACACGAGTTGATCCGACTGCTCCTGCAGTGAACCGCGCCCATCCGGTCCCATGAAAACCTGGCAACTCCCCCGCTTCGGCGTCGACGCGCTCACGCTCGTCGATCAACCCGCACCTCAACCCGGCCCGCACGACGTCCTCGTGCGCTGGCGCGCGTTCTCCGTCAATTATCGCGACCTCGTGCTCGTGCAGGGCAGCTACCTGCCCAACCTGCCGTTTCCCTACGTGCCGCTGTCCGACGGCGCCGGTGAAATCGTCGCGGTCGGCGCGGACGTCACGAACTGGAAAATCGGCGACCGCGTCGCCGGCCACTACATCCAGAGCTGGCTCGCCGGTGCCGCGACGCCGGAAAACCTCCGGCGCAGCCTCGCGAGCCACCTCGCACCGGGACTCGCCGCCGAATGCTCCGCGCTTCCCGCCGACGGCATCGTGCGTCTGCCCGCCCACCTCTCGTTCGAGGAAGCCGCCACGCTGCCCATCGCGGGGGTCACCGCGTGGAACGCGCTGTTCGGACGGCGCGATCTCCGCCCGGGCGACTGGGTCGTGTTCGAAGGCACCGGCGGCGTTTCGCTGTTCGGCCTGCAACTCGCCCACGCCGCCGGTTTCCGCGCGATCATCACCTCCAGCAGCGACGACAAACTCGCCCGCGCCACCGCGCTCGGCGCTGAGGCAACGATCAACTACCGGACCGTGCCGGATTGGTCGAGACGGGTGCGCGCGATCACCGGCGGACGCGGCGCGGCGCTCGTGCTCGAGGTCGGCGGGCCGGCGAGTTTTCCGGAGGCGCTGCGCTCGGTCGCGCTCGGCGGCCGGATCGCGATCGTCGGATTCCTCAGCGGACACGATCTGCCGGTCAACGTGCTCGATCTCATTGGCAATCTCACGACGGTCCACGGCCTGCGCGTCGGTTCGCGCGCGGATTTCGAGGCGCTCAACCGCGCGCTCGAGCGTGACCGCATCCGCCCCGTCGTCGATCGCGTGTTCGAGTTCGCCGAGTTACCGGCCGCATTCGCCCGCCTGGGTCGCGGCGAGCATTTCGGCAAGATCGTCGTCCGCGGCGCACCGTGAGATACGCGGCTCGGGTTGGCGCGCCCGGTCCGACGCCGCCCGCGTCGACCGGCGCGGCGCTTGCCTCCGCTCTCGCGGTCGACAATCTGCAACGGGAAATGCGCATCGAGCACCTCGCTTTGTGGACCGACGACTTGGAACGCGCGCGGCGTTTCTACGAAACGCATTGCGGCGCGCGGGCCGGTGCCGCCTACCACAATCCGCGCACGGATTTCCGTTCGTATTTCCTGAGCTTCGCCGGCGGAGCGCGGCTGGAGTTGATGCAGCGTCCCGACATCGCGGCGCGCCCGGAAAACGGCGGCCGCGAGGCACTCGGGCTCGCGCATTTCGCGCTCTCGCTCGGCAGCGAGCGCGCGGTCGATGAGACGACCGAACGATTCCGCGCCGCGGGCATCGCCGTGGTCGCGGCGCCGCGCCGCACCGGCGACGGCTACTACGAAAGTGTCGTGCTCGATCCCGACGGCAACCGCATCGAGCTCACCGTCTGACCATGCCGCGTCCGAAGCCAATCCTGATCGATCGCGAACGGGCGCCGCGTGGGCGCGCCGGCGAGGTCGCCGCGCTGCTCAATCTCGGCCCCAAGACCGCGGCGTGGCTCGACGCCGCCGGCATCCACACGCGCGCACAGATCGTGAAGCTCGGTCCCATCGGCGTGTGCCGCCGCCTCCTCGAGAGCGGCCGCCCGGTCAATGTGCTCATGGCCTACGCCGTGGAAGGCGGATTGAGCGGCACGCACTGGAATGCGTTGTCCGCCGAGACGAAGCAGTGGCTGCGCACCGAGTTCGCGCGCATGCGCGCAGAAGTGCAGCGCCGCCGTTGATCAGGCGTAGGCGACCTCGGCGGCCACGATCTCGACCATGAAAGTCGAGCCGACGCCGGGCTGGCTCTCCACGCGGATATCGCCGCCGAGCAGTTGGGCCAGCGAGCGCGAGATGTTCAACCCGAGGCCGCTGCCTCCGTGCCGGCGCACGACGGTCGCGTCGGCCTGCTCGAACGGCTGAAAGAGCCGCGCCAGCGCGTCGGGCGCGATGCCCGGCCCGGTATCTGTGACGCTGAACCGCAAACGCAGCGCGCCGTCCGGCGTCGTGCCGACGCGCGCGATGGCGAGCGTGACATTGCCGACGATCGTGAATTTCACGGCGTTCGAGAGCAGGTTGGCGAGGATCTGGCGCAGCTTCACGCCGTCGGTCTGCACGCAGGCCGGCACGTCGGGCGCGATTTCGCAGCGGAGGTTGACTTTGCGGGCTTGGGCAACGGTGCGGAAGAGTTCGCAGACGTCGGCGGCGAAGGTGCGGAGCTCGACCGGCGCGCGCTCGACGGTCATCTTGCCGGCATCGAGGCGCGAGTAGTCGAGCACGCTGTCGACGAGGCGCAGGAGGTTTTGCGCGGAGCGTTCCTGGAGCTCGAGCAGCTCGCGTTGCGCTGCGCTGAGCGGCTCGGATTTCATCAGGTCGACGACGCCCGCCATGCCGTTGAGCGGCGTGCGGATTTCGTGAGCGAGGAAGGCGAGGAAGCGCGTCTTCGAGTCATCGGCGGCGCGCAGCCGGCGGTTGAGCCGCATCAAGGGCAGCACCCAGCCGAGGGCGGCGACCAGCAACGCCGCGGCGCCGCCGAGCGTCCAATAAACCCAGCGCAGGTCGGGTTTCGGGTTGGGATCGTAGAGGAACGCGCCGAGCGCGAAATCGCGCGGCAGCATGCCGAATTCGGCGTAGGTGTCCGCCATGTGGCGCCAGCGGCCGGGGTTCATGTGGCCGACTTCGATCAGGCCGGGATGCATGAGTTGGGCGGTTTGCGCCGCCTCGAATTGGAGGTGTTCGCGGCTCTTGCGCTGGCTGTAGTGCTGGAGGATGAGGGCCACGATCTCGTCGGGGTGCGCGAGCGCATAATCCCAGCCGCGCAGGCTGGCCTCGCGGAAACGGCGCACGCGGTCCGGGTGTTCGCGGACCTGCCGCTCGGTGGTGAAAAGGTTATCGCCGTAGAAATCGATGCCGCCGGCGCGCGGCGTGAAGGCGAGGTAGTCGACGCCCGCCTGCCGCAGCAGGAACGGCTCGTCGCTCGCGTAGGCGGACATCGCAGCCACGCGGCCGTCGATCAGATCGCGCACTTCGAAAGTGTGGTGCACGATGTGCAGTTTGGCGGGATCGACGCCCTCGTTGCGGAAGTAGGCGAAGAGCTCGGCCGACTGCGGCTCGATCATGATCGGCTGGTCGTGCAGCGCCTGCAGATCGTTCACGCGCTCGGTGCGCCGCGTGAGCAGCGTCAGCGGCGAGTGCTGGAAAATCGCCGCGAGCACGACGACCGGTTTGCCCTGTCCGCGCAGCAGCAACAGCTCCGATGTGCCCACGCCGAAATCGGCCTCGCCGTGCAACACGCTCTCGACCGGATCGCGGCCCGGTTCGGCTTCGCGCAACTGGACCTCGAGCCCGGCGTCGCGGTAGTAGCCCTGGGCGATCGCGGCGTAGTAACCGGCGAACTGGAACTGGTGTTTCCACTTCAGTTGCAACGTCACCGGCTCCGGCGCTCCGCTCGCCACGGCGGCGACGCCGCAAAGCGCGAAAAAGGCGACCAGTGTTCTGCTAGGGTGAAACACCTAGTCACCAGACCGACTCCTTTCGGCGTTGGCAAGTCTCGTATCAGCGCAAACGCACTGTGCCGGGCGTCCCGCCCAAACGGCACACGCGACCACATCGCCGCGCGCAACAGCGGCCGATTGCGCGGCGTCCACTGGATTTGCGCAGCGACTGACCTACGGTGCGGACAACATGAAACTGACCGACCACGAATCCGACATCACCGCCACGCTGCGACTCGATCCGACGGCGACGACCGCCGGCCACCGCCCCGTCTTCCGCGAGAGCTGGCTCGACAAACTCGCCCGCCACCTCGGCGCGACGCCCGTCGACCACATGACGATCCCGCCCGTGACCTTCGCGCCGACAAAGGTCTGCGGCGGCGCGGCGGGCGTCAGTTGTTCGGGATGAAACCCTCGGGCTTCGGCTCCTGCAGGCGCTTCGTATAGAGCGGCACGAATTGCGCGATGCCGAGCGCGCCGAGCAGGAAGAGGTCGTCGCGATACGGTCCACCGAGAAAAATCCCGAGGATGCCCGCGACCTCCGCCAACGCGATGCCGGCGACGAAAACAACGAACGCCCGCGCGCCGTCGGTGTAGCGCGGCAGCACGAGCCAGCGCACGACGATGCTCACGAACAGCGGCACCAAACTGACCAGGTCGTAAAACGGGTTCTTGTGCGCCGCGGCGGCGGGCAGCTTCAGGAACCCGACGCTCCACCAGATCGCGCCGAGGCTCACCAGGATCGCGCCCCAGATGATCCACCAGACCTTCAGCGGCGGCATCCGCGACGCGCCGTTCGTTAGCTCGCTCATCCCGCGAGCGTCGTGAGGCCGCATGGCGGCGTCAAACCCCACGTGGGCGGGGAGGAGGAATACTGCTTGCCTCGCTGTTTCGCCCTCCCGACGGTCCGCGCGCGGGCCAGCGTCAACGTCTCTCGACGACACGCGGAGACAAACCGGTCACCCCGGCGAAAAAATCGACGCCCATGCAGTCCACCAAATCCCCGCAGGAATTCGCACACCGTCACGAGTTCGCGCTCAAACGCCTCGTCGCTCCCGGCAAAGCCAAAGCCGGCTCGGAATCGCTCAACATCCCGTTCCCCACCGGCCTCGCGCCCAAACCCCAGGCGATCTCGCCCGCCCCGAAGCCCGACGATCCCCTCCCGCAGGTCGACATCATCGCGATGATGGACACCTCCGCCGAAAGCAACGCGATGGCCGACGTGCTCACACCGGGCGTCGACCGCTACAACTGGTATCCCTACGCGCGTTTCTTCGAGACGAAATACCTCCCGCAGATCGGCCCCAACGCCCCGTCGCACGAGAGCAAGCGCCTCGGCAGCTATTACCTCTCGATCATCGGCGGCAAACGAGTGCTCGTCTACAAGACCGAGCTCCACATGCACACCGACGGCATCCTCCTGCCGAACGGCCAATATTCGCTCCCGATCAAGGACATGCTCGCCCAGATGATCTCCGAGGCGAAGCCGAAGCTCTTCCTCACCACCGGCACGAGCGGCGGCGTCTACAACGACATGTGCCTCGGCGACGTCTCCGTCAGCCGCGCCGCGCACTTCATGTGCGAGCAGCACTACAAGAACGCCCCGTTCAACGGGAAAACCTACCACAGCGACTGGACCGTCCCGCAGGCGCACAACGCCGAGGCGATGCAACTGATGAAGCTCTTCGTCGGCAAACTCGGCGGCGAAACCCCACCCTCGCCCGTCTGCACGCTCTCGAAGCAGCCCACCGCGCCCACGATTTACTACGACGGCGGCAAGTATCCCGTCGTCGGCCAGATTCCCAAGTTCCATCCGATCCTCACGACGGACTTCTTCGAGTTCGGCACAACCGTGAACGACCTCTCGAAGCTCGGCATGGCCGTCGAGATGGACGACGCGGTGCTCGGCCTCGTGTGCTCCGAGATGAAGTCGCCGCCGCTCTGGGCCTGCGTGCGCAACCTCTCCGATCCCACGATCAACGGCTCGCTCAACCACGACCTCCAGAGCAAGTGCGCCGAATACTATTATTCGAAATACGGCTACTGGACGACCGTGATGAGCGGCCTCGCGACCTGGAGCATCATCTGCGGCTTCAAAAGCTGACGCGCCATGAGCACCGCCACGTCCCACGTCGTGGCGCCGGGCAATGTCCGCGTGTGGCGAGGTTATCCGTTGAGCACGCTCAACCTCACCTCGTTCCTCGAACTGCTCGGCGGCACCTTCATCCCCGGCTGCGCCCTGCTGCAGCCACCGCTCGGTCTCTGGGCCTACTTGCCCGGCGTCCCCGCGCAAACCGGCCTGCCCGCCGGCGTGCCCTGGGAAACCGCGCTGCTCTGCTGGGCCAGCCCGGCCGCCTACGACAACAACACCGGCACCGTCGGCGGCCGCGCCTACACGCTCACTCACAAGGGCGTGTATGACCTCAGCCCCGGCGCCAGCTCGGCCGGCTACGCGCAACCGTTCACCGGCACGCTCGCGCTCGAGACGCCCGTGTTCTTGTTGCCGCAGTCGATCGACTGGATGCACGGCAGCGCGCGGCACCTCGTCGCGGGCTTCGCCTCCGGCTCGAACAACCCCGCGTTCCTCACCGCGCTCGCGACGTGGGCGCAGGGCGTCGCCGCCGCGCCGCCCGCCGGTCTCGACGGTGCGTTCCTGTGCACTGGCGCCGGCTACGTCGCGTGGTGGGAGCATTGGTCCAGCGCCACACCGGGCCCCTCGCCCACCGCCTCGCTGCCCGCCGGTTTGAAAAACTACCTCTGGCAACCCGCAGCGCCCACGACCATGGGCGCCTCGCTCGATCAAACCTGGCCCGGCCTCACGCTGACCGGAAACCAGTTCCTCAACATCCAATTCAAGCGCGTGAAACCGGCCAACACCTGACCGCCCGCGCCACGCAACTCACCCCAACTCCACATCCACCATGTCCACCATCTACGCTCTCAAATCCCGCCCCGCCCGCCTCAGTCGCGCGTGGGCCGCTGTCAACGGCAGCAAGACCGGCCTCGCCGCCGGCTACACCCAAGTCGTCTCCACCGCCGTCGGCCCGCAGACCTGCCTGCTCGGCTACAACGCCACCAGCGGCGCCGTTGATTTCTACACCGTGAAACCCGGCGCGCTCGGCAAACTCGCCGTGAAAGCCGCCGGCAGCGCCACGCTCGGGCCCGGCTGGGACATCGTGCAACCGTTCACGATCAACAATGGCCCGGCGCTCGTCGCCTACACCGCGAGCACCGGCAACTTCGGTTTCTTCACCATCAACGCCGTGGGCAAAATCTCCGGCATCGTCACGAAAGGCCTGCCCGCGCAGCCCGGCCTCACGCTCGTGCAGCCGTATCTCTACCGTGGCACGCCGTATCTGCTCGGCTACAACACCAATGTCGGCAAGGCCAACAACGTCTTCACCTATCAGCTCGGACCCGCCTCCGACAAACCGCTCGCCCCGCAGGCGCTCGGCGCATGGACGTGGGCCAACGGCTGGACGCGCTTCGCATTCTTCCAGTTCGGCGGCGAGTGGTTCTTCATCAAGACGAACACCGCCTACAAGACCGTGTTCCTCGACCACGCGTGGGACGATCCCTCGACCTACCCGTCGCACCCGGTCGCGGAAAAACTCCCGCTCAACCAGAACCTGCAAGCCGTCGTCGCGACCACGCTCGAGCACTTCCCCTACTTCGTCACCTACCTGCCCAACGGCGCGGCGACGGTGAACCAAGTCTGGGGCGACGGCACCGGCTGGACGACGACCTCGAAGGCCAAACTCCAGCCTAAGGCCTCGCTCGTGCTGAGCTTCACGATCGGCACCGCACCCTACGTGCTGACCTACGGTTGATTTTCCCTCACGCCGCAGGGGCCCGCGGTGGGCGTCGGTGTCCCTACCGACGCCTTTCCGCGGCGAGCTCGCGTGCAAGTCGCCGCTGGGGACAGCGGCGACCACCTTCAAGTTTGGCGCCTCCGAAAACGCGTGCGCCCGCTTGCTCCAGACTCAGGCCCCGACCGGGTGCCAGGTCGTCTTGAACTCCACGAAGTCGCGGATCTCGTAGAGGCTCTGCGCGCGGTCGGAGAACCAATCGGTCTTGTCCTCGGCGGCGTGAAGCTTCACGCGCTTCACGCTCTCGGCGGCGCCGAGCTTGAGCGCCTTGCGCTCCTCGGCATTGGCCACGCCGGCCAGCGCGCGCAGGTGCGCGTGCGTGGCCATCGTCGGCACGATCTCCTTGCGGAAACCGGTGAGCAGATTCACGACGCCGCCGGGCAGGTCGCTCGTCGCGAGCATCTCGCCGAGCACGATGCTCGGATACGGCTGCGTGGACGACGCGAGCGCGACGACCGTGTTGCCGCTCGTGATGATCGGCGCGATGAGCGACACCAGCGCGAGCAACGGCGCTTCATCGGGCGCGATCACACCGACGATGCCCATCGGATCGGTCACGGTGAAATTGAAGTAAGGTGCGGCGACGGGATTCACGCTGCCGAGCAGCGACTCGTATTTGTCGGTCCAGCCGGCGTAGTGGATGAGGCGATCAATCGTCGCGACGATTTCCTTGGCCGCGGCCGCCTTGGAGGTGCCACCGACCGCGAGCGCATCGGCCATGTCGGCTTGGCGCGCCTCGAGCATCTCCGCCATGCGGTAGATGATCTGGCCGCGGTTGTAGGCCGTGCGCTTGGCCCAGCCGGGACCGGCCTTGGCGGCGGCCTCGACGGCATTGCGCAGGTCCTTGCGCGTGCACTGCGGGATGTTGGCGAAGAAGTTGCCGGCGGCGTCCTTGATCGGGAACACGCGCGAACTCTCGGAGCGAATGAACGCTCCTCCGACGTAGCACTTGGGCGTTTTGGTGACGGGCAGACGGGTCATGGCGAAAAGAGGAAAAAGTTGAACCACGAATGGACACCAATGGACACGAATGAATGGCCGAGGCATCGGACGCGGCGCAGCGATTCGTGTCTATTCGTGTTCATTCGTGGTTGGTTTACTCAGGCTTGGGCGGGCGCGTCGTCCTGGAGGTAGCTGACCTCCTTGTAGCGGAGCGCGATGACGGCGAAGACGATCGAGGCAATCACCGCGAAGGCGGCGAAGAAGTTGTAGTAGGCGGCGCCGTGGAGCTTCGAGGTGCCGTCGGGGTTCGCGATGAAGAACTGCACCGCGGCGGTGAAGAGGTTGCCCGCCGAGATCGAAAGCAGATAGAGCGCGTTGACGACGGCCTTCAGGTGGCGCGGCGCCTGCGTGTAGGCGAATTCGAGGCAGGTGATCGAGGTCATCACCTCGCCCGCCGAGAGCACGAGATACGCGGGCAATTGCCACATGACGTTGACCTTCACGCCAGCGGTGAGGCGCGCCTCGATCCACGCGCTGATGAGGAAGGAAATGCCGATGGTGAAGATGCCGAGGCCGATCTTGCGCAGCGGCGTGAGTTTCCAGACGGCGTTGATCGCGGGGTAGAACGCGTATTGGAACGCCGGAATCAGCGCCAGGATCATGATGGCGTTGACTGCCTGCATCTGGGACGACTCGAGTTCGAACTCCCAGCCGAAGAGATTCACGTGCCGTTGCATCTTCTCCGCCTGCAGCACCCATTCGCCGCCGCTTTGATCCCAGAGCGACCAGAACACCGCCACGAACACGAAGAGAATCGCAAGCCGACCGAGCGCGGTAAGGCTCTCGCGGTTGAAGGTCTCGGCGATAAACGCTTTTCCTTTCGGTGGCAGATGAGCGAACTTGTAACGGCCGGACCAGAAGATGAATGTCGCAACGAACATCAGCACCGCCGGCAGCCCGAAGGCGACACCGGGGCCATACCATTTAAGCAGCTTTGGCGTGAGCGAGATCGAGAAGAACGAGCCGAAGTTCACCGCGAAGTAGAACCAGCCGAACGCGCGTGAGACGAGGTGCTGGTTATCCTTGCCGAACTGGTCGCCAACGTTCGACGCCACGCAGGGCTTGATGCCGCCAGCGCCGAGCGCGATCAGGCCGAGGCCCATGAAGAGGCCGAGGCGCGTGTCGTCAGCGGCGAGGAACACGCAACCGAGGCAGTAGACGAGCGAGATCCAGAAGACCGTGCGATACTTGCCCCACCAGACATCCGCGAGGAACGCGCCCATCATCGGGAAGAAGTAGTTCGAGGCGAGGAAGAGGTGATACCAGCCGTTCGCCTCGTTCTCGTTCATCGGCGCGACCGCGCCGGCGCGGTTGCGCAGATACTGCGTCATGTAGATGACGAGCACGGCGCGCAGCCCGTAGAAGCAGAAGCGCTCCGCCGCCTCGTTGGCGACGATGAACGGGATGCCCGGCGGCATCTTGTCGGTCTTGATCGGGGTGGTGCGGAACGATTCAGCCATGGGGAACAGGGGAAATCAGCGGCGGAAGACGAAGGCGAGGATCACGGCGAGGATGACGAGGCTGGCGACGACGGACCAAACGACGTTCGCGTTCCGGCGCGCGGCCGGCTTGGGTGAGCGGCCGTCGTCAAACGCCTCGTCCGGCAGATCGAGGCCGTCGTAGCGCGCGTCGTCCTCGTTCCAGCCCGAGCGCTCGTCCGCGCCACACTCCGGGCAGGCGCGCGCACCGCGCGGCACGGCCGCGCCGCAGACGGGACACTCGGAAGGAGACTGGAAGGAGTTTTTAACCACGAATGGACACGAATGAACACGAATGGGTCAGAGGACTACGCGCTCCCATTCGAGCTTCGGGAGTTTGAAATTGAGAATGACGCCGACGCGGAGCTTGGTGATGCGAAGATAATTCAACATCTGACCTCGCTCGACGTCCGTGATGCGGTCGATCACCTTCGCGTCCACCACGAGATTGGAGGCGACAAGCAGGTCCGGCACATATTCACTAACCTGCACCGACTTGTAGTGAATCGGAAACCTGCGCTGTTGTTCGAGCGGGAGCCCTTTCAGGCCGAACTCGACGACCAGCGCGTTCTCGTAAGGTTTCTCGTGCAGACCGTGCCCGAGTCCGTTGAGCACCTCCATCGCACAGCCCACGACCGAATACACCAATTCCTTGTGCAGGATCGGTTCGGATTCGTGTCCATTCGTGTCCATTCGTGGTTCCAAACTGCTGGGAGCCGTCAGACGAGCTTGCAGTAATCGAGCAGGCCTTGGCGGCCGCCTTCGCGGCCGAAGCCGGATTCCTTGTAGCCGCCGAAGGGCGAGGTCGGGTCGAACTTGTTGAACGTGTTCGCCCAGACGACGCCGGCTTTCAGCTCGGTGGACATCTTGAGAATGCGCGAACCCTTGTCGGTCCACACGCCGGCGCTGAGACCGTAGGCGGTGTTGTTCGCCTTCTCGATCGCCTCCTCGACGGTGCGGAACGTGATGATCGAGAGCACCGGTCCGAAGATTTCCTCGCGCGCGATGCGGTGGCTCATCGTCACGTTGGTGAAGATGGTCGGCGGCAGATAAAAACCCTTCTTCGGCAGACGGCACGATGGCTGCCACATCGTGGCGCCTTCCTTCGTGCCCGCGTCGAGGTAGCTTTGCACGGTCTCGAGCTGGTCGCGCGAGACGATGGCGCCGACGTCGGTGTTCTTGTCGAGCGGATCGCCGACGCGGAGCACGCGCAAGCGGTTCTTCAATTTCGCCACGACTTCGTCGGCGACCGGTTCGTGCACGAGCAAGCGCGAGCCGGCGCAGCACACTTGGCCTTGGTTGAAGAAGATGCCGTTGACGATGCCTTCGACGGCTTGGTCGAGCGGCGCGTCGTCGAAGACGATGTTCGCCGCCTTGCCGCCGAGCTCCATCGTCATGCGCTTCTCGGTGCCGGCGACGGAGCGCATGATGACCTTGCCGACTTCGGTAGAGCCCGTGAAAGCGATCTTCGCCGCGAGAGGGTGCGCCATGATCGCGCCGCCGGTCGAGCCGGGGCCGGTGATGATGTTGACGACGCCCGGAGGCAGTCCGGCGTCCTGGATGATTTCCGCGAGCTTGATCGCGCAGAGCGGCGTGTTGGTCGCGGGCTTGATGACGGCGCAGTTGCCCACCGCCAGCGCAGGCGCGAGTTTCCAGGCCATCATCAACAGCGGGAAATTCCACGGAATGACCTGCCCCACGATGCCGAGCGGCTCGACGCGACGGCCAGGCGCGACGTATTCGAGCTTATCGGCCCAGCCGGCGTGATAGAAGAAGTGCGCGGCGGCCATCGGCACGTCGAAGTCGCGCGTTTCCTTGATCGGCTTGCCGTTGTCCATCGTCTCGGCGACGGCAAACTCGCGGGCGCGGTCCTGCAGCAGGCGCGCGATGCGGTAGATGTATTTCGCACGCTCCTTGCCGGGCAGCTTCGCCCAGGCGGGCTGCGCCTTCTGCGCGGCGGCGAACGCGGCCTCGACGTCGGCCGCGCCACCGAGCGCGAACTCGGCGATCTTCGTCTCGTTGGACGGATTGACGGAATCGAAATACTTGCCGGAAGCCGGCGCGACGAACTCGCCGCCGATGAAGAGCTCGTAACGCGACTTGAGCTTCGGGTCGGCGGTCTCGGGCGACGGATCGAATTCCCAGAGGTCGCCGAAGATCAGCTCGGCGGCGGGGCGGCCGAGGGAACGCTTGGTCGGGCGGGCGGATTTTTTCTCAGTCAGAGTGGGCATGGGCGAAAAGGCAGAAAGGGGTTAACCACGAATGGACACGAATCACGCAGCGCGGCCGGATTCCTATTCGTGTTCATTCGTGTCCATTCGTGGTTCAAAAAACTCAGTAAGACTCGGAGGCTTCGCTGAAGTAGTAAGGGGCTTGGTAGGCACCGGTCTTTTCCTTCTCGAGCTGGCGCAGCAGATCGTTCAGGAGCGACGACGCGCCGAAGCGGTAACGCGTGTTGTTGAGCCACTCGTCGCCGAGCGTCTCCTTCACCGCGATGAGGAAGGTCAGCGCTTGCTTCGCGGTGCGAATGCCGCCGGCGGGCTTCATCGCGATCGGGATGCCGGTGTCGAGGTAGTAGTCGCGGATGGCCTCGATCATCACCTGATTATTGCCGAGCGTGGCGTTGAGCGAGGTCTTGCCGGTGCTGGTCTTGATGAAGTCGCCCGGCCGGATCGCGCGCATGGCGATGAAGGACGCCGCGCGGATGTTGTCGTAGGTTTCGAGTTCGCTGACTTCGAGGATGACCTTGAGCGTCGCTTCGCCGCAGGCTTCGACGACGGCAGCGATCTCGTCCTGCACCAGGCCGAAATCGCCCGCGAGAAACGCGCCGCGATTGATCACCATGTCGATCTCGTCCGCGCCGTCCTCGACGGCGGCACGCACCTCGGCGAGCCGGGTCTTGAGCGGCGCCTGGCCGCTGGGAAAGGCGGTCGCGACCGACGCGATGCGCACCGCGGTGTCTTCGCCCAGCGCGCGGCGGGCGTGTTTCACCATCGACGGATAGACGCACACCGCGGCGACCTGCGGGCAATCGAGACCCTCGTGCGGATGCAGCGCTTTCTGGCAGAGCGAGGCGACTTTGCCCGGCGTGTCTTTGCCCTCGAGCGTGGTCAGGTCGACCATCGAAGCCGCGAGCTTGAGCCCTTTGACTTTCGAGGCCTTCTTGATGCTGCGTGTGCCGTATTTGGCCACGCGCTCCTCGATTCCCACCTGATCCACCGTGCCGATTTCATTGAACAGACGCCGGAACGCCGCATTCCCAGAGAGTGACATGATGCGCGGACTATCCGGCGGTTCCCCTCTGAAAACAATGGCAAAGTCATACGGCGCGACGGCGATTTTACTCGCCATCGTCCACGCCCTGACCGTCGCCGGAAATGCCGCGCCCGTCCCGTCATTCGCCCCTCCCGTCGTGGCGGGCGCACTGGCCGAGCCGCGCAACCGCGAAACGAGCGGCCTCGCCGCCTCGCGCCGCACTCCGGGCCTCCTCTGGACCCACAACGACAGCGGCGGCGAGCCCGTGCTCTACGCCGTCGCATCCGACACCGGCGACCTGCGCGGCCAAGTGCGCGTGAAGGGCGTCGCGTCGTTCGAACGCGACGGCAAGGCGTGGCTCGTCGCCGGTGACATCGGCGACAACTCAGGGCGCCGGCCGTTCATCCTGCTGCATTTTATCGAGGAACCCGCCGCAAGCGCGCTCGCTCCCGGCCGCGAAACCGAAGTGGCGCCCGCCTACACGCTGCGCGTCGTCTACGAAGACCTCGCACGCGACTGCGAATCGCTCGCCGTCGACGCCCGGGAAGGCGCGATCTACCTGCTCTCGAAACGCGAGGACGTGCCGCGGCTCTATCGCTTGCCGCTCGCGCCGAGCCGCGAAACCGTCGTCGCCCGCCGCGTCGGCTCCGTCCCGCACTTGCCGCAGCCGGATTTTTTCCAGCGTCTCCTCAAGACTCCGACCGGGCGCTATCGCGGCGAGCCGTGCGCGATGGACTTCGCCCCGGACGGCTCGGCCGCCGTCGTGCTCACCTACGGCGACACCCTGCTGTTCCCCCGCTCAGCCGACGAGTCGTGGGCCGCCGCCCTGGCCAAAACACCCGTCGTGCTCCCTCCGCACGATCTGCCGCAAGCCGAGGCGGCATGCTTCAGCGCCGACGGTCGCGCGATCTTCGTCGCTTCCGAAGAAACGATGACGCTCCTGCGCTACGACCGGCGGTGATTGAAGTGGCGTCGCCGCGCAATCCCGCCAACCTCCGCCGCCATGGAATCGCCCGCCCCCGAACGCACCGAGCCCCAAGGGGAACTCGTCATCCGCACCATCGCGATGCCGGCCGACACCAACGCCAACGGCGACATCTTCGGCGGCTGGCTCATGTCGCAAATGGACCTCGGCGCCGCCATCGTCGCGAAAAACATCTCGCGCAGCCGCGTCACGACCGTCGCCGTCGACGGCATGGTGTTCCACAATCCCGTCTACGTGGGCGACATCGTGAACTGTCACGCGCATCTCGTCCGCGTCGGCCGCACCTCGATGCGGATCCACATCGAGGCGTGGGTGCAACGCGGCCGCGACGGCAAGCTGCTCCAAGTCACCGAAGGCGTCTTCACCTACGTCGCCATCAACGATCAAGGCCGGCCGCACCCGGTCCACCGCGAATGAACGCCGCGCACGTCTCCCTGTCCCGCAAGGTAGCCCGCGACCTCCGGACGCGGGAGACCCCGCCCTCGGAGAGGCTGAGTTACCCGTTCGGCGGTCACACGCCGTTGCTACAGCTCCTGCTCGCGCTGCTCGTTTTCCTTTCCGGCGCGGTCGACATCCACGCGCAGCGCACGACGCTGGCCGACGTCCTGAAGGCCGCCGTGCTGCGCGCCGACGAGACGCGCGTCTACGCCATGCTCGCCGCCGACACCGCCGCGCTCGACGACATGCTCGCCGCCGACTGCCTCTACGTGCACGCGAACGGCGTCGCGCAAACGAAGCCCCAATTTCTCGCCGCGCTGAAATCCGGCCAGTTCAAATACGCCGCCCTGCGCTACGCCGCCGCTCCGCAGGTCCGCCTCTACGGCGACGCGGCCGTCTTGCAGGGCACCACGCAAATCGAAGTCACCGGACCGGACGGGAAAACCGTGAAACTCACCCTTCTCGTCACGGCCATCTACGCGATGCTCAACGATCGCTGGCAGCTCGTGTCTTACCAGTCGACCAACGCCGCGACCGCTCCCGGCCACTAGTCGTTATCCAAAGACGCGCATTGCCGCAGCGGTAGGTAGCGACCTTGGTCGCGCTTCCGAAAGCAACGGGCGCGTGCCAGCACGCAGCCTACGGTGGAAACCCAGGTTTCGGATCGCCACTTCCCGCCGGCCCCAACCCGGCGCCGATGCCGTTGCGTCAGGCGATGCACTCGCGTCGCGATCGCCGCTCCGGCCTCGCCCAAACAGTTCGCACCATAACCGGCGACCCGCTGCGCGCCCCCGTTGACGCCTCGCGCCGAGCGCCGCATGGTTTTGCGCTTGGCTCTCGCACCACAGCATCCCGAAGCCCGCCGCGGCGCCCTCGCAGCGGTCGGCGCGTTCACGTTCTGGGGCGTCATTCCCATCTACTGGAAGTTCCTGACGAACATCAGTCCGGTGGAATTGATCGCGCACCGCGCCGTCTGGTCGCTGGTATTCCTGCTCGGCGTGCTGCGTTGGCAAGGCCGGCTCTCCAGCATGTGGTCCGCATTCCGCTCGGTGCGCACGCTCGGCTTCAACTTCGTCACGGGCACACTGCTCATGGGCAACTGGCTGACGTTCATCTGGGCGGTCAACCACGGCCACATCCTCGACTCCAGCCTCGGCTACTTCCTCGTGCCGCTCTTCAACGTCGCCGCGGGCTTCGTGTTTTTCCACGAGCGCCCGCGTCCGCTGCAATGGACCGCCATCGCTCTCGCCGCGAGCGGCGTGGCATGGATGCTGTTTCGCGTCGATCACATGCCGTGGGTCGCGCTGTTGATCGTCGCAACGTGGAGCGGCTACGGCTTGATCCGGAAAAAATCGCCGATGGGCGCCCTCGACGGACTCACCGTCGAAACGCTGCTCTATCTGCCGGTCACGGCTGGCTACCTCATCTGGCTCGCCGCGCACGGCGCCGGCGCCCTCGGACACGTGAGCGCGCAGGAGCATGTGCTTGTGCTTTGCTCCGGCTGGATCACCGCCATCCCGCTCGTGTGGTTCGCCTACGGGGCGTTGCGCGTGCGCCTGACCACACTCGGCCTGTTGCAATACATCTCGCCGTCGCTCGCGTTCCTCGTCGGCTGGCTCGTCTACCACGAAGCGTTCGACGGCCTGCGCGCGGTTTCCTTCGGGCTGATCTGGTGCGGCCTCGCTTGCTACACGGCCGACAGCTTCTGGTCGCAGCGCAAGGCGCTCTTCGGCTGACACGCCCCGACCGTCCGATGTGCACGGGCTTGCCGTGACCGCGCCGGCCGCGCCAGCGTCTTCTCCGCTGATATGAAAAACCCCGTCCGCCGTCTCGTCCTGGCGGTCGCGCTCGCCGCGGCCGCACTCACCACCCTCGCCCCGCTCGCCCGCGCCTACGACCCCAGCGTCGGCGCCCCCAAGCGCGGTAACGCCCGCTTCTACGAACTGCACGCACAGCACCTGAAACGCGCCAAGGAGCCGATGCAGCTGCTCTTTCTCGGCGACTCGATCACCGAAGGCTGGGGCAAGGCGCCGGACGTCTGGAAAACCAACTACGAGAAATACCAGGCCGCCAACTTCGGCATCGGCGGCGATCGCACCGAACACGTCATCTGGCGCATCGAGGACGGCGTGCTGAAAGGCGTGAAGCCCAAGGTCGTCGTGCTGATGATCGGCACCAACAACTCCAGTGAACACACCGGCGAACAGATCGCCGCTGCCGACCGGAAAATCGTCGAACTCATCCGCACCAACATTCCCGAGACCAAGGTGTTGCTGCTGGCCATCTTCCCGCGCGGCCCGCGCAAGGATAAGGAAGGCAAAATCATCGACGACGGCGTGAAGCGCATGCAGGCGATCCACGAGGCCAATGCGATCCTCGCGAAACTCGACGACGGCCAGCACGTGCGTTTCCTCGACATCGGCGCGAAATTCCTCGGCGCCGACGGCAAGATTCCGGACAGCATCATGCCCGATCAGCTGCACCCGAACGCCGCGGGCTACCAAATCTGGGCCGACGCGATGCGACCGCTGCTCGAAGAAATGATGAAGTGAGCGACGGCGGAATCGCACGGTAGCCCGGCCTCTCCGAGGACGGGCATTCCCGCGCCCGGAGGTCGCGGGCAACCTTCAAGAAACCCGATGCCCGCTCAGTTCAGCGGCAGGTTCTTGCCGAAATCGAGCAGCTCCATCTCGAAGACCAGCGTCGCGCGCTTCGGGATTTTCGGCGGATTGCCGCGGGTGCCGTAGCCGAGTTCGTAGGGCACGATCAGGAGCCATTTCTCGCCCTTGTGCATGCGCGTGAGCGCCTGATCCCAGGCGGGAATCAATTCGTCGCGACCGATCCGCGGCTTGAAGGGATGCTCCGGGTCCAGCGATTGGTCGAACACGGTCCCATCGAGCAGCATGCCTTTGTAGAGCACGGCGGCGCGATCGCCGGCCTGCGCGGTGGCGCTCTTCTGATCGCCCTCCTTGAGGACGATGTAGCGGAGACCGGTGGAGGTCTTCTTGGCGTTGGGCCAGCGGCTCTCGACCACTTCGAGATCCTCGACTGGCAGGCGCTCGCGCTGGGCGAACAGCGGCGAACCGCTGAGGAAAACAAGACTGGCGAAAACAAAAACGAGGCGGCGGACGGCAGGGCTCATGGTTTCTTCGGCGAAGTGACAGGAGGAATGACGCGGAAGACTACCGCGGGTTCCTTCGCCGTCGAGGATTCATCGCTCGACGGGCGCGCGGCGGGCGCGGGCGGGAGGTCGGCGGTTTTCACCGTCGGCATGGCGTCGGCCGCGGCGGTCGGGGCGCTCGTGACGGCATTCGTCGCCGGCGCGCCTGCCCCGCCCAAGTTCACGGGCTTCGGCGGCAGGCCTGCGAAGGCGCGGTCGATCAACTCGATCATCTTCAGGTCACGCGCACGGCCCTTGTCGACGGAGCGATTCGGGCCGAACGAGCCCATGATGACGGCGACGATGCGACGGCCGTTGCGCTCGGCGGTCGCGCTGAGGCAATAACCGGCGGCTTCCGTGTAGCCGGTCTTGAGACCGTCGACGCCGGCAATTTTGCCGAGGAGCTTGTTGTGATTGATCATCACGACAGGCCCCTTGGCGCGCGCCGCGCCGAACGCACGTTCGCGGACCGAGGTGTATTTCAGGACGTCGGTGTTCTGCACGAGATAGCGGCAGAGCTGCGCGAAGTCGCGTGGCGTGGAGAGGTCGCCCTCGCTGACGCGGCGGCTCGGCGGCGGCAGGCCGTGCGGTGAACGGAACGTCGTGCTGTTCATGCCGAGCGCGCGCGCCTTGGCGTTCATCAACTCGACGAAGCCCTCGACCGAGCCGGCCGCAGTGCGTGCCAGCGCGTGCGCGGCGTCGTTGGCGGATTGAATCATCATCGCGTAGATGAGTTCCTCGACGGTGAACTGCTCGCGCGGGTCGAGATAGACCTGTGTGCCGCCCATCCGAGCATCAGCCGCATCCACCTGCACCATCGTCTGCAACGTGAGCGAGCCGTCGGCGAGTTTGTCGTGCAGCACGGCGAAGGTCATGAGCTTCGTCATGCTCGCGGGCGGGTTGGAGACGTCGGCACTGTCCTCCCAAATCGTCTGGCCGGTCGCTACGTCGATCACGATCGCGCCGGCGTAACTGCCGGGCGCGGGCGTGGCGTGTGTGGCCGCCTTGGTTTTCGCGTGCGCGAGGGCGGCGAGCGCGAGCAGCGGGAGAAGGAAAAGCCGGAACCGGAGCTTCATGAAAATAGTGCGCGCAACACAGCGCCGCGCTCCAGACGACGCAACCGAAAACCCCGGGTTACACGCCGGCGCGGATGGCGGGGTGTTTCGCCACTTGCGCGAGGGCTTGGCGGAGGAGCGTCTTGCCTGGCTCCATGCGGTGCCAGGGCGACGCGCCGCTCGGATGCGGCAGCGGGATGCAGTCGAGCGCGCGGCCACGGTGCGCGATGCGGAATTTTTTCCCGATGATGTCGTTCAACGGCGCGGGCGGCAGGAAGCGCGTGATGGCGAGCTTGCCGACCGGGAGAACGAGCGCGGGCTCGAGCAGGTCGAGCTCCGCGTCGAGCCAGCGACCGCAGGCGGCGATCTCATCCTCATCGGGCACGCGGTCGCCGCCAGTGGCCTTCTTGCCGGGGAAACAGCGGCACATCGCGGCGAAGTAGACGCGATCGCGTGTCTCGTCCTCGGTCCAGCCGAGCGCTTCGTTGAACCACTTGAAGAGCGTCTTGCCGGCCGTCCACGCGAACGGTCGGCCCAGCACCGGCTCCTTGTCGCCGGGAGCTTGCCCGACAAGCAGCACGCGCGACACGACTGCGCGACCGACGACGACCGGCTTGTGCATGCGCGGACAGGCGCGACACGCGGCGAGGCGCGCGAGGTGTTTTTGGACGGCAGCGACGGTGGGCGCAGGCATGAGGGAACGCGTGGAACACAACGCGCGCCGGCGGTCGGGAGGTCAAGCCGCGCCATGCGCGTTTGCGCGCAGGGCGCGGGCATAAAAAAGGCGCACGGATCGTGCGCCTCGTTGAGTGGGTCGAAATTCGCGGGCCTCAGCGGCGACCGCGGAAGCTGAAGCCGACTTTGCCGCCGTTGCTGTCGCGGTTCGGGTGTCCACCGCCGTGACCGCCGCGAAAACCTCCGCGATGACCGCCGCCACCACCACCGCCACCGCCACGATGACCGCCGCCGCGATGGCCGCGGCCTTGTTGCTGCGGCTGCTTCGGCTGCGCGACACCGAACGGGAGATAGTCGAAGCCTTCGAGGCGCAGTTCGGGAATTTTTTGGCCGATGAAACGCTGGATGTCGCGGATGTCGTCGGCGTTCTCGGGCGTGACGAGCGTGAACGCGTCGCCGACGGCTTGCGCGCGACCGGTGCGGCCGATGCGGTGGACGTAGTCCTCGGGATTTTCCGGGACGTCGTAATTGATGACGTGCGTGACGCCGGCGACGTCGATGCCGCGCGCGGCGATGTCGGTCGCGACCATCACTTCGTATTTGCCGGATTTGAAGCCGGCGAGCGCCTCGATGCGCTGGTTCTGCGAGCGGTTGGCGTGGAGGACGGCGACGCTGTGGTTCGCGGCCTTGAGCTTGCGCGCGATCTTGTCGGCGCCGTGCTTCGTGCGCGAGAAGACGAGCACGCTGTCGAAATCGGTCTGCGCGAGGAGCGCAACGAGGAGGTCGAATTTCTGCGCCAGCGCGACCGGGTAGAGCGCGTGGTTGATCGAGCGGTTGACGGAGCGGTTCACGCCGACCTCGACGCGCGTCGGATTGCGCAGCGCGAAATGCGCGACGGCCTGGATTTCAGGCGGGACAGTCGCGGAGAAAAACAGCGTCTGACGCTCGCGTGGGCAGCGGCTGATGATGTCCTTCACGACCGGGAGGAATCCCATGTCGAGCATGCGGTCGACTTCGTCGAGAACGAGAATCTGGATGTCGCGCAGGTTGATCGAACCGTCCTTCACGTAGTCCATGAGGCGGCCGGGCGTGGCGCAGATGACGTCGACGCCCTTGCGCAGCTCGCTGCGTTGGAGGCCATATCCGACGCCGCCGAAGACGGCAACGGTGCGGAGGTCGGTGAAGCGCGCGAAATCGCGGAAGGCGGTCTCGACTTGCGCGGCGAGTTCGCGCGTCGGTTCGAGCACGAGCACGCGCGGGCGCGCGGCGTGTTTTTCGAGGCGCGAGAGGATCGGGAGCGCGAAGGCGGCGGTCTTGCCGGTGCCGGTCTGGGCGGAGCCGATGAGGTCGCCGCCGCCGAGCACGACGGGGATCGCGCGGAGCTGGATGGGAGTCGGGTCCGTGTAGCCGGCGGCTTGGATGCCGCGGAGCACGGGCTCGGAGAGATTGAGAGCTTTAAAGGCCATGGGAGGAACGAACCACTGTCGCGCACTGATCGACGCTAGAATGGAAAACGCAGGGCGCGAAGAAGCGCGGAACCCGCGAGGAGCGCGACGAGCTGGGCTCGAAACGCGCGGATGAGAGATGCGGCGACGACTAGCGAACTAGCGGATGAGTGACTCGCCCGGATAAACAAAAGGGCGGAGCCGCGTGGGCTCCGCCCCGAAAATCAGTCAGTTTGCGAGGTGCAAACGAGACGGCTTAGTAACGGTCGCGACCGCCACCGAAGCCACCGCGATCGCCACGGTCGCCGCCACGGCCACCACGGCCGCCGCCGAAGCCACCGCGACCGCCGCCGCCGAAGCCGCGACGCTCGCCGCCGCCGAAGCCGCCGCCAGCCGGACGGTCTTCCTTCGGACGGGCTTCATTGACCTGGAGGGCGCGACCGCCGAGTTGGACACCGTTGGTCTTCTCGATGGCGGCCTTCGCCTCTTCCGGCGTGCCCATGGTCACGAACGCGAAGCCGCGCGGGCGGCCCGTGAACTTGTCCATCGCGACATAGATGTCGGTGACGGCGCCGAACTGCTCGAAGTGAGCGCGCAGTTCTTCTTCGGAAGTCTGGAACGAGAGGTTACCGACGTAGAGTTTGGAGTTGCTCATGTGATGATGTCGTTGAGGGCTCTCGTATGCTGCCAGTCCGTTCCCACTGCGGGTTTCAAATCATCACTTAAGCCAAAGCAGCTCAGCCAACGACTCACCAGATCCTGTCATCTAACTCGAAAACTCTAAACGAACGGCGGGAAGAGTCCATGGCGTCGCTGGAAACGCAAGGGCATTTCCGGACCACGAAGCTTTAGATCCTTGTTGCGAGTGATTTAAGCCAACTTTACCGCTCCGTCGCCGACAGTATTCGCCTCATCAAAAAGAAAGAGCGCCGCTCGGTGCGGCGCTCTGACGATGGCAAAGAAAGTTTGTTGGGCGCGTTATTTCTTCCGCGGGAACTCCTGCACGAGCCAGTCGTTCAGCATGTCCTTGTCCCACCGCAGCGAGTCGTCGCGCGGGAAAGGCGAACTCATCAGGAAGCCGAGATTCTGGAGCTTGCGCTCGCCCTGCGCCGCGACCGAGCCGTCGGCGTTGATCAGCTTGAACTCGATCGTCGCGCGCGGCGGATAGAGGTCTTTGACGATGCGGATATCGTTCATCTGCGGGCCGCGCCACGGCTCGAAATCGCCCGCGAGATCGATGTTCGTGAATTTGATCTGGAGCTTCTGCCCTGGTGCCAGGCGCGACGACGCCCGGTCCTGCAAATAGGCACGCATCTGATCCATCAAATGCTCCTGACCGGAATCGCGCGAGGTGGAGCTGTCGGTGAAATCGGAAAATTCCGCCGGATTCTGGAAAGTGACTTCGACCGGCGACGGCGTGGAGGCCTTCTCAGCGGCGAACGCCAAAGTGCCGCAAAGCGCTCCCGCGAGGACTAGGAGTGGGCGCAAAACTTTCATGGCGGCAACATGAGCCAAGTCGTCCAAAAATGCCAGCGGTGTTTGCGCGAGGTGCGAGATGGGCCATTGGGCCGAGTGGACGCACGATTTGCTTGCGCACCTGACTACGCTGCGTCCATTCAGACCCTTCCACGCGTCACGAGCGACAATCTCAGGAACATAACCTGCTCAAGTCGCTCAGACTCAGCACCGATAAACCTTCATGTTAGTGTCCGTCATCATTCTCGCTTTGCTCTCCCTGCTCGTTGCCACCGAGCCGGAGAGTTGAACTATGTCCAAGTGGGCAAAGAATTTGCTTTAGTTCTGCCGGACCTTGGGGCATTCAATGTCTCGTTGACCACTCGCTGACCATGAAACTCACACGCACACTCTCCATCCTCGGCGTCGCTGCCGGTTTGATCCTTTCCTCCGTCAATTCGTTCGCCCAGCAAGCCCAAGCCCTGCCGCGCGCGCTCGCGGCTCAGCTCCAGCGAGCCGTCGCCACGGGTAATGCCCAAGCGATCGCCGCCTTGGCGGCCAGCAATCCCGCCCTCGCGGCCCAGATCGCCCAGACCGCCGCTCAGGCCGCTGGCTCCACCTCCCCCGTTGCTGCCGCCGCCATCGCTCAAGCGGTGACCCAGATCGCCCAGACGCTCACGACCAGCAACCCCGCCGCCGCTGCGAATCTCGCTGCCTCGGCTGCCTCGATCGTCTCCCAGCCGGCTGTCGTTGCCGTCGCGCCCGCCGTCGCCGCGAATGTGGCCGCTGCGGCCACGGCCATTGTCTCCAACCCTGCTGTCATCGCCGCCAATCCGGTGGCTGTCGCCCAAGTGGCCGTGAACTCGGCCACCGTGGCAAACAACCCGTCGGTCCAAGCCGCCGCCCCGCAAGCCGCCGCGAGCGTCCTCGCCGTGGCGACTGCGCTCTCCACGAATCCCGTGGTCGTGGCGGCTGTTCCGTCCGTCACCCAGCAGGTCGCCAATGCGGGCCCTGTCGTGGCGCAGCAGGCCGTTGTTGTTACGCAGCAAGTGACCAACAACCCGCCGCCGCCGGCCGAGCAGCCGGTTAACCAGGGTTCGTCCAGCCCGAACTGATCGGTTGACGCCGCACATCGGTGCCCCCCTTTCGCCGCCTCTTCGGAGGCGGCTTTTTTAACTCTCCGTAGGCAGGAAAGCTAATTCTCTTTTGCTCGCATTGAGCGCTTGCCCCGGTCCGCCGGCGAGTCTTTCTTCGCGCCGCACCGCTTCACCGCTCTCGCATTTTATCTTCGTTTATCGCTTCGCCGCACCGCTTCGGCCCCTCGCTCCTCTAATGGAGCTGTCTTTCAACTCCACCACAACAGCGCCTCGACATCAACCTGACCATGAAAATACGCACCCTCGTTCTTGCGGCAGCTTTTGCTCTGCTTTCGTCCCTCTCCTATGCGCAGACGCTTTCGACCGCAGCGGCGGCGGCCTTCGCCAACGCCGGCGGAGACTTGGCGAAGATCGCTGCGGTGGCTAAGGCTTTCCCCGGAGAAGCGGCGGCCATCGCCCGCTCGGCCGCCAAGGCCAACCCCGCGAACGCGGCTCAGATCGCCGCCACGGTGGCCAAAGTCGTGCCCAGCCAGGCCGTCAATATCGTCAGCGAAGTGGTGAAGGAATCCCCGAGCCCGGAAAGCGCAGGCGCGATCGTGGGTTCCGTGCTCGTTGCAACGGGCAATACGGCCTCCTCGAAGATCGGCGAGATCCGCAGAATCGCCTCCGCCGCCGTCTCCTCGTTGCCTGCGGACCAGAAGACTGCCAGCAACCTGAAGACATTCGTGCAGATCGTCGCAAGCACCGGTGCACCTGAGAGTGCCGCCCGGATGGGTGCCTACGACGGATCGGGCGTTGGCATCGTGACGATCAGTCGCGCGCCTGCCAACGCCGCCGCAGTCGCGTCTGGCACGGCCTCCATTTCCGCCGCGGTTGCCGCGGCCAACACCGCCGAGGCCAACCTGGTGCCGCTGACCGGTGGGACGAACACCAACAGCCAGACGACCACCAACAATAACAACAACAACGGGAATAATGACACGCCTGTGGAGCAGCCCGTGAACCAGGGCTCGGCCAGCCCGAACTGATCGGCTGACGCCGCACTTCGGCGCCACCCCTTTCGCCGCCTCTTCGGAGGCGGCTTTTTTGGGTCCACGTAGAAAGGAAAGCTATTTCTCTTCTGCTCGCATTGGGCGCTTGCCCCGGTCTGCCAGCGAGTCTTCCGTCGCGCCTCACCTCTTCACCGCTCTCGCATCGTGTCTTCGTTTACCGCTTCCCTGCGCCGCTTCGGCGCCTCGCTCGTCCAGTGGGTCGACTCCGACTACACTCTTGAATCGCCCGAAGCCATTCGCGCCCAACCCGACGGCGTGAACCTCGTCCGCTGCATCCCATTCATCGTTCTCCACCTCGGCTGCCTCGGCGTCATCTGGGTCGGCTGGAGTTGGTTCGCCGTCTGGACCGCCGTGTTCCTCTACGTCGTGCGCATGTTCGCCGTCACCGGCATCCTGCACCGCTACTTCTCCCACAAGACCTACAGCACCTCCCGCTTCGGCCAATTTCTCCTCGCGCTCTGGGCCGGCACCACCGTCCAACGCGGCCCGCTCTGGTGGGCTTACCATCACCGCCATCATCACCTCCACTCCGACGACGAGGAAGACGCCCACTCGCCGCACGTGCACGGCTTCCTCTGGTCGCACATCGGCTGGATCACCTCGAAGCGCAACTTCCCCACCGACTACTCGAAGGTCCGGGACCTCACCAAATACCCCGAGCTCGTCTGGCTGAACCGCTTCGACATCGTCGTCCCTGTTCTCTTCGCCCTCGGCCTCTTCGGCCTCGGCGCTCTGCTCGAGACCGTCGCTCCCTCGCTCGGCACCAGCGCCTCCCAGCTCCTCGTCTGGGGTTTCTTCATCAGCACCACCGCCCTCTTCCACGGCACCGCGTCGATCAACTCCTTCACGCACCTCTGGGGCAAGCGCCGCTTCCACACCACCGACGACTCGCGCAACAGTTTCATCCTCGCGATCGTCTGCCTCGGCGAAGGCTGGCATAACAACCACCACCGCTACCAGTCCTCCACGCGTAACGGTTTCTACTGGTGGGAAATCGATCCCACCTACTACGGCCTCAAGGCGCTCTCGCTCACCGGCTTCATCTGGGGCCTGAAGTCCGTCCCGAAATCCATCTACGAGGAAGCCGAGCGCAACGCCCACGCCGACACCATCCGCCGCGTGTCCATCTCGTCCGTCCAGGAAGAGATCAACACGCTCCGGCGCGTCGTCCCCACCGCCGCCGCCATCGCCATCGCCACGGTCAACTCCCCCGAAGTCGCCGCGCAGATGCAGAAGAAAGACGGCCCCGCCATCCACAAGGACGTCTCCGAACTCGCGCAACAACCGCCCGCGACCTCGCCGCAGAGCACACCTCCGCCGACGGCCTAATCGCCGGCCCGGCTTCCGCACGGCGCGCCCCGCACGCGCCGCCGGTCATCCAAGCCCCGCTTCACCGCGGGGCTTTTCTTTTTCGTCGCGCGGCGGCTTCACTCGTCGCGCAACACCAACCACCGGATCCACCCAAGTGGCAGGCCCCGGCCTCGCCAAACTGCGGGAATCTCCCAGGAGAGTGAATCCAGCGCCGCCGTCGGCCCGTAAGATGGGCATGTCCCGCCCCACTCTCGCCATCGTCGGCACCGGCATTTCCGGCCTCGGTTGCGCGCATTTCCTCCATCGCGACTTCGACGTCACGCTCTTCGAACAGAACCGCTACACCGGCGGCCACACGAACACCGTCACCGTGCCGGAGTGCGGCACCGGCCGCCCGCTGCCGATCGACACCGGCTTCATGGTCTTCAACTACAAGACCTACCCGCACCTCACCCGGCTCTTCTCCCAGCTCAACGTGCCGGTGAAGAAGACCGACATGTCCTTCAGCGTGCGTCACGAAGACACCGGCCTCGAATTCTGCGGCTCCTCGCTCAACCACCTCTTCTGCCAGCGCCGCAATCTCCTCCGCCCGTCGTTCTACCGGATGCTGCGACAGATCGACCGCTTCAACCGCGAAGCGCTCGACGCCCTCGATAATCCCGAGTGGGCCGACGTCACGCTCGCCGACTACGTGCACCGCCGCGGCTACGGCGACGACTTCCTCAACCTCTACGTCATTCCCATGAGCAGCGCCGTGTGGTCCACGCCGCCGGCGAAGATGCTCCAGTTCCCCGCACGCACGCTCCTCCGTTTCTTTCACAACCACGGCTTCCTCGGCCTGCACACCCAACACCAGTGGTGGACCGTCGACGGCGGCGCGCAGCAATACGTCACGCGCCTCACCACGCCCTGGCGCGACCGCATCCGCCACGACGCGCGCGTCGTCTCCGTCCGCCGCACGCCCGACGGCGCGCTCCTCACCACCGAAGACCGCCGCACCGAGCGCTTCGACAAAGTCATCCTCGCCGCGCACGGCCACGAATCCCTCGCGCTCCTCGCCGACCCCACGCCCGACGAGGCGCGTCTGCTCTCCGAATTCCGCTACCAACCCAACGTCGCGACGCTCCACACCGACGCCGCCGTCATGCCGCGCACCAAGATGGCCTGGTCCGCCTGGAACTACTCCATCGCCCGCGACGCGCACGGCGTCGCCGAGCCGATGACCATCTACTGGATGAACCGCCTCCAAGGCGTCTCCGACCGCGAGAACTACTTCGTCTCCATCAACGGCGCCGAGCGCATCGATCCGCGAAAAATCCTCCGCACGATCGCCTACGAGCACCCGCTCTTCACTCTCGGCGCCATCCGCGCCCAGCGCGAAATCTCCGCGCTCAACGCCAATGCGCTCGGCGCCACCGAGACGTTTTTCTGCGGCGCGTGGACGCGCTACGGCTTCCACGAAGACGGCCTGCTCTCCGCCGTGAACCTCGCGCAACTCCTCCTCGACCGCGACCCGTGGACCAGCGACGACCCTGCGACCGCCGCCCAACTCGCCACCGCCTGAGTCCGGCCGTGAACTCCTGCCTCTACGAATGTCGCGTGATGCACCAGCGTCTCGCCCCGAAGCCGCACCGCTTCGACTACCGGCTCTTCTATTTCGCCGTCGACCTCGACGAACTGGAAACGCTCCACCGTCGCCTTCGCCTCTTCTCCGTCAACCGCCCCAATCTCTACAGCCTCCGCGAGTCCGATTTTCTCCCCACACACGAACCGCTCCACAACACATCGCCGGCACCCGACATTCCGCGCCTTCCACACCGCAATCCGCCATCGCTCAAATCCCGCGTCCTCGCCTGGCTCGCCGACCGCGGCGTCGAAGCCTCCGGCGCTCGCGTCGTCCTCGTGACACTCCCTCGCATCGCCGGCTACCTCTTCAACCCCGTTTCGTTCTACTTTTGCTTCGACCGCACCGGCGCGCCGCTCACCGCCATCGCCGAGGTGACGAATACCTTTCGCGAAATGAAACCGTTTCACGTCAGCGAGCGCACCGGCGAAAAGACCTTTCATCTCCGCACGCCGAAGAATTTCTACGTCTCGCCCTTCTCCGATGTCGATGTGGAGTTCGATTTCACGCTGCGCACGCCCGGCGAGCGCCTCTCCATCCAGATCGACGACTACGTCGCCGGCGAACGCACCCTCATCAGCACGTTGCACGGTCCGCGCGCCGCGCTCACCGACGCGCGCCTCGCGTGGTTCACCCTGAAGTATCCACTGCTCACCCTGCGCGTCATCGCCCTCATCCACTGGCACGCCTTGATTCTTTGGCTGAAGCGCATCCCTTGGTTCGCGAAAGCCGCGCGCGCCACCGACCAGCGCGACCTCTATCGTCCCCACGCTTCCGTCGCTTCCGCCAAGCCATGAGCTCGTCCAAAGCCACCGCCGCTCCCTCGCTCGCCTCGGCCTCCACCCGCGCTCCCACATTCGCCGAGCGCGCCGTGCTCGACGCTTTCGCCCGCATGCCACGCGGCCAGCTGCGCGTCGAACTCCCCGACGGCACCGCACGCCTCTTCGGCGAAAAGAACCTCCTCGCCAGCGAGATCGCCCCGAGCGTCGCCAACACCGCCGTGCTCCGCGTGCGCCGCGCGCGCTTTTTCTCCCGCTGCATGCTCGGCGGCGACATCGGCTTCGCGGAATCCTTCATCGACGGCGATTGGGATACACCCGACCTGACCGCGCTCATCGGCTGGTTCATCCTCAACGTCGAGCACGCCCCCACGCTCTCCGGCTCGAAACGCGCCCGGAACCTCGCGCTCAATCTCCTCCGCTTCGCCAACCGCGTCGGTCACATCCTTCGCGCCAACACCCGCGAAAATTCCCGTCGCAACATCGCCGAGCACTACGACCTCTCCAACGATTTCTTCGCGCTCTGGCTCGACGACACCATGATGTATTCCGCCGCGAAGTGGGAACGCACCGACGCCACGTTGCGCGAAGCCCAGGTCGCCAAGAACGACGCGCTCTGCCGCAAGCTCCACCTACACCCGACCGACCACGTGCTCGAGATCGGCACCGGCTGGGGCGGCTGGAGCCTGCACGCCGCGCAACATTACGGCTGCCGCATCACGACACTCACGCTTTCGCAGCAGCAGCGCGACCTCGCCATGCAACGCATCGCCGCCGCCGGCCTCTCCGAGCGCATCGAGGTGCGCCTGCAGGACTACCGCGACGTCACCGGCCAGTTCGACAAGATCGTCTCCATCGAAATGCTGGAGGCCGTCGGCCACGAATTCCTCCGCGACTACGCCGCCGCCTGCGCACGCCTGCTCAAGCCCGAAGGCCTCATCGCTCTCCAATTCATCACGTGCCCGGACTCGCGCTACGACGCCTTCCGGCGCGGCGTAGATTTCATCCAGAAACACATTTTCCCCGGCTCGCTCCTCCTCTCGGCCAATCGCCTCAACGCCCTCTTCGCCCGCGAAGGCGGTTTCGTGCTCCACGGCCTCGAGGACATGGGCCGCGACTACGCCCGCACGCTCCGCACCTGGCGCGACAGTTTTCACCGAAAACTCGAACACGTCCGCGCCCTGGGTTTCGACGATCGCTTCGTCCGCAAGTGGGATTACTACCTCGCCTATTGCGAAGCCGCGTTCGCGCTCCGCAACATCTCCGTCGTCCAAACCGTCCACACGCGTCCGAACAACCTGTCGTTCTGAGCCATGATCTGGTTCCTGCGCCTGCTCTTTATTGCCGTCATCGTCTCCATGCTCGGGGTCACGAGCTGGGCGAGCCTGCATCAGCCGCTCGGCGAGTTCGCGCGCAGCGCCACGTTCCGCGAGCCATGGGTGATCGCGACGCTCTTCGACGCCTATTGGGCATTCATCACGTTCTTCGTCTGGGTGGCGTGGAAGGAAGGCTCGCTCGGCGCCCGCGTGCTCTGGTTCGTCAGCATCGTGCTCCTCGGCAACATCGCCATGGCGACCTACATGCTGCGCGAGCTCTTCGCCGTGCCGGCCAACGCCCCGCTCGTCGACGTCTTCGCGCGCCGCAACGACGGCCGCCTCGCCCTGCCCGCCGCGCTCGCGGCGGTGTCGATGGGCGTCTACCTCCTCGCGTGAAGGAGTCGTCGCGGCCGAATTTCTGGCAACGGCGCGTGGCGCAGCCGATCGTCGCGCAGCTCACGCAAGGCATCACGCCCGACCGCATCGCGCTCACGCTCGGCGTCGGCCTCGCGTGCGGCGTGTTTCCCTTCCTCGGCTTCACCACCGCGTTGTGCTTCGTCGCCGCCGCCGCGCTGCGACTCAACCAGCCGATCATCCACGTCGTGAACCAGCTGCTCTGGCCCGTGCAGCTCGCGCTTATTCCCGTCTACGTGAAACTCGGCGCCGCGCTCTACGGCGCGAAGACGCTGCCTTTCGACCCGCAGGAAGTCAGCCGCGTGTTCGTAGCCTCCCAACACGAGTTCTGGTCCCGTTTCGGCCTCATGGGACTGCACGCCCTCAGCGCGTGGCTGCTCTCGGTCCCGTTCCTCGTGGGCTGCGTTTGGCTGGCGACGCGCCCCCTCCTGCAACGTCTCGCATCCGGCCGCGCGTCTCGCCCGTAAGTCGGGAGTGACCGCTGTCGTTCTCGCTTCCGTCGCCCTCGCGGCGCTCTGCCCCGCCTTCGCCGGGCTGTATCTCGTCGCGCGGCGGCTCGACAACTACGGCATCGTCGACGTCGCCTGGTCCTACGCCTTCGCGCCGGTCGCATGGTTCTACGCCGCCGCGGGACCCGGCTGGCTGCCGCGACGCCTGCTCGTGGCCGCGCTGGTCACGCTCTGGGCCGCACGCCTCGGCACGCACCTGCTGCGTCGCGTCGCAAGCCACCATCCCGTGGAGGACGGCCGCTACGTGCAGCTGCGGCGCGACTGGGCCGGCCATTTCGCGCCGAAGATGTTCGGCTTCGTCCAACTGCAGGCCGGCTCGATCGTCCTGCTCGCGCTCCCGTTTCTCCTGCCGGTCGTAAATGCCACGCCGGCATTCTTGGCGGTTGAGATCGCCGGCCTCGCGCTCTGGCTGTGCGCCCTCGCCGGCGAAACCATCGCCGATGCGCAGCTTGCGGCGTTCAAGCGCGACCCGGCCAACCGCGGATGCGTCTGCGACGTCGGCCTCTGGCGCTACAGCCGGCATCCGAACTATTTCTTCGAGTGGCTCGTGTGGGTCGCCTACGCGCTCTTCGCGTTGGGCTCGCCGTGGGGCTGGCTCGGCCTCGTCGCTCCCGCGTCGATCCTGTTTCTCCTGCTGCGCGTCACCGGCATCCCCCTCACCGAGGAGCAGTCGCTCCGCTCGAAAGGCGACGCCTACCGCCGTTACCAGCAAACCACGTGCGCCTTCGTGCCGTGGTTTCCGCGCCACCTCTCATGATCGACTCCCTGCTTCGCCGCGACCTCTTGCCCGACGCGATCATCCGCTTCGGCATCCGCCGCCTGCTCCGCCAGCGCCTGCGCGAGATCGACGCGCCGTCGGCCAACGCCGCCACAGTGCGCTTCGCCGAGGAGCTGCGCGCCATGCCGATCGCGATCAACACCGCCGAGTCCAAGGAGCAGCACTACGAGGTGCCGACGCGCTTCTATGAACTCTCCCTCGGACCGCGCCTGAAATATTCCTCGTGCCTCTACGCCACCGGCCGCGAGACCCTGGCCGAAGCCGAGGAAGCCATGCTCGCGCTCACGTGCGAGCGCGCGCAGCTGTGCGACGGTCTCGACATCCTTGAACTCGGTTGCGGCTGGGGTTCGCTCACGCTCTGGATGGCGGAGAAATTCCCCGCCGCGCGCATCACCGGCGTCTCGCATTCGCGCACGCAACGCACGCACATCCTCGGCGAGGCCAAGCGGCGCGGGCTGACCAACGTCCAGATCATCACCTGCGACATGAACGAATTCGACATCGCTGCGGGCCATTTCGACCGCGTCGTCTCGGTCGAGATGTTCGAACACATGAAGAACTGGCCGCGCCTCATGGCCCACATCGCGCGCTGGCTGCGGCCGGGCGGGATGTTCTTCGCGCATGTGTTCACGCATTCGCGTTTCCCCTATCACTTCGTGGCGCGCGACGACACCGACTGGATGAGCCGCTACTTTTTCACCGGCGGCATGATGCCGTCGCACGACCTGTTCAAGCAGTTCCAGGACGACCTCCGCCTCGTGAGCGACTGGAAGGTCAACGGCACGCACTACGCCCGCACCGCCGAACACTGGTTCGAGAACATGGACCGGCACCGTGCGGCCATCCTGCCGCTCTTCGCCGCCACCTACGGCCCGCAGCACGCGACGCGCTGGTGGGTTTGGTGGCGCGTCTTCTACCTCGCCTGCGCGGAGCTCTGGTGGTTCCGCGACGGCGAGGAGTGGCACGTCAGCCACTACCTTTTCCGAAAACCCTGAGTGCGCTCAGTAATTCGGCCAAATGCCGGGCGTGACGAGTTCGAGCAGATGTCCGTCCGGATCGCGGAAATAGATGCTGCGTCCGCCGCGTTCCCATTTCGCCTCGCTCTCGATCGGCACGGCCGCGGCCGCCAGCTTCGCCTTCCACGGTTCGTAGGCCTCGTGCGAAATCGCCAGGCCGAGGTGAGACGATCCGCTGCCGTCGTGCGGGGGAATCACGCCACCGGGAAGCGTCAACGGCACGAGCGTGCCTCCGCGCTTGAAGAGCAGGAGCACCTGGCGCCCGCCGGGATTCAGCGCCTGAAAGCGCACGCCGTCGCCGCCCAGGACGGTCAGCCCGAGCACATCGCGATAGAACGCCACGGCCCGCGGCACGTCGTCCACGTATAGGATGGTTTCGGCGACACCTTCGATGCGCGGAGAAGATTGCACGCCGCCAAGTCAGCCGCATTCGCCCGAAAGGCAATTTCTCCCGCGCCCGCATCGGCCGATCGACCGATGCCCGAGCCTGCGATTGCTCTCCGCATTCCTTCCGCCCGCCGCCCGCGCATCGGCGCGGGGCTAGATGAGCACGAGCGCGATGGCGCCGATCATCAACGCCGCTCCGATGAAACGGAAACGCAGCACGCCGGGCGCGAGATGTTGCTCCGTGCTGGCGAACCAGTGCCCGATCGCCCACACCGCAAGCACGCTGAACAGCCCGCGCGCGCTGTAGACGATGTTCACCGCCGTCGCCCCGCCCCAAATGCCCAGCGTCAGGACGACTCCGGCGTTGTTCAGCGCCAGCAGCAGCCCGCCGAGCGACACCCAGCGCCACGCCGTCCGATCGAGCATCGTGAGCGGCGCGGAGAAGAACGGCACGAACGCGAACGAGTAGACGCCGACGAGCAGGAACATCGCCGGAAAGTAGCTCGCCGTGCCCCACGCCGGCACCCACTTCTGCATGAGCACGTCGCCGAGTCCGTAGGAGAGCGCACTGACCGTCGCGAGTGCGACCGCCGGGCCGACACTGCGCCGCTGGCCGTGCTTTTCCCCGGCATGCAGCAAGGCAACAGCTCCGGCGCTGAGCGCGGCACCGAGCCACCATTTCAACGGCACGTCGCCGACGCGGAGCAGGCTGCTGAACAGCGCGACCATGATGACCTTCGTGCCCATCACCGGCGTCGTGACCGAGACGTCGCCCTGGTTCAGGGCGAGGAAGATGAAAACCTGTCCGCCGAGAAAGCAGAGCGCGGTCACCGCGGGTTGCCAGTAATCGGCGAGCGGATGGAAATGGCCGCCCAACGCAAACCACCACGGAAGAAACACCGCCGCCATGATCCAGTTCGCCACGAAACTCGTGCGCCACACGCCGACGCCGAAGGCAGCGGCGCGCTTGATGGTGAGCGCCGCGAGCACGTAGAGCAGCGCGCAGGCGAGCGGAATCAAGAGGTGCAGCGGGAAGTTCACGCGAAACAAAGAGAAAGCCGGACCCGAGGGTCCGGCTTCAATGTCAAAAGCGCGGCGCGGCTCAGAGCAGCTGCTTCACGAGCGCTTCGTATTCCTCGTGCTCCATCGAGCCGGTCTTCTGGTGGCGGATATTGCCCTGCCGATCGATCAGGAACGTGGTCGGGATCGCATCGAAACCGCCGAAGGCTTCCGCGAGCACGCCGTCTTCGCCCATCGTGATCGCGTAGTTCATGCCGTTCTTGGCCACGAATTTTTTCACCTTGTCGATCGAGCCGCGGTCAACCGACACGCCAACGATCACGAGGCCGTCCTTGCCGTATTTCTTCTGTAGCGCGACGTAGCCGGGAATCTCCGCGACGCACGGCCCGCACCACGTCGCCCAAAAGTCGACGACCACGACCTTGCCCTTCAGGTCGGCAGCGGTGACCTGTTTGCCGTCGATGGTCGTGATATTGATCTCCGGCGCCTTCCGGACAACCGGCAGTTCCGCGGCGAGCGCGGGAGTCAGACTCGCCACGGCGAAAGTCGCCGCAGCCACAAAGTGGTGGAAAATGGATCGCATGCCCATGAGAGGATGCAGGCGCGCGAATTCTTCCAGCAATTTTCCCGGCTTCGCGGGCCATAAAACAAAAGCTCGCCGGAGCGGGCGCGCTTGGGTGAAAACGAAGAGGAATTCCGCTCAGACCATCGGCTTGACCGCGGCGTCGGCGGCCGCCGCCTCGGCGCTGAGCGTCTCGATGAATTTCTTCATCGCCGGCGTGAGCACGCGGCCCTTGCGGTGGAGGATGGCGAGCGGGCGGGTGAATTCCTTGCCCTTGAAAGCGATGGCCGAGAGCGTGCCCTGCTTCACTTCCTGAACGACGGTCGCCTGCGGGACGATGGCGATGCCGTGATCGATTTCGACCGCGCGTTTCACGGTCTCGATGTTGTCGAACTCCATGACCGGCGTGATCTCGAGCTTGTTGTCGCGGAAGATCTGGTCGACGGCCTTGCGCGTCGGGATGTCCGGGTCGAAGCCGATGAACTTGTGCCCGGCGAGCGTCTTGAGGTCGACGTCGGTGGTCTTGGCCAGCGCGTGATTCGGGTGCGTGATGAGCACGAGGCGGTCATTGCGGAACGGGATCGTCTCGATCTGGCGGAGCTTCTGCGGGAACGCGACGAGGCCGAAGTCGACGGAGTTGTGCAGGATGTCTTCGTAAACGAGGTTCGAGCGGCGATACTCGATGCGCACGTTGACCGAGGGGTAGTCGTGCAGGAATTTCTTGATGTAGGGCGGCAGCTCGTGGAGGCCGATGGAGTAGATGGTCGAGATGCGGATCGTGCCGCTGATGACCTTCTTCATCTCCTGGAGCTCGCTGAGGAGCTTCTCGTAGACGTGAAGGATTTCCTTCGCCGCGTCGTAGATGCGCTGGCCTTCACGCGTCAGATTGAACTGCTTCTGGGAGCGGTCGATCATCAGGGTCTTGAAATTGCGCTCCATGGAGCGCGCCTGCTGACTGACCGCCGACTGCGTGATGCCATTTAATTTCGCGGCTTTGGAGAACGACTTGGTCTCCACAAGGTCCGCGAAAATCTTGAAGTTTTCGATTTGCATGGCGGCGAAATGGAGCACCCGTATAAACGGCACTTATCTGGAAACCAATCTAAAAGCGGCCCTCATAGATGTTTATCGATTTCGAGACCTTCCAAGCCCGCGCCGATAAGTTGCGAGCTCTGATGGACGAAGCCTGCCGCCGGGCCGGCCGCGATCCGCGCGACGTGCTCTTGCTGCCCGTCACGAAGACGCATCCCGCTGCCGCCGCGGAGTATGTCGCGCGCTACGGTTTGCCTGCTGTCGGCGAGAACCGCGTGCAGGAAGCGGTCGAAAAGCGCGCTGTCGCCAGCGCGACCGCCGCGCCGTTGCGCTGGGAACTCATCGGCCATCTCCAATCGAACAAGGCGCGCCTCGCCGCCCAGCACTTCGACCGCGTGCAGAGCGTCGACAGCGAAAAGCTGCTCAACCACCTCGATCGCGCCGCCGCCGAAATAGGCAAGACCCTGCCCGTGTTGCTCCAGATCAACGCCGGCAATGATCCCGCGAAGTTCGGTGCCGAGCCCGGCGACGCCCCGCGCTTGCTCGATGTCGCGCTCGCGAAAAAGAATCTCTGCATCGACGGCCTGATGACCATCGCTCCCCTCGGCGCCACGCCCGCCGAGACCGAAGAGCATGCGCGCCGCACCTTCGCCAACCTCCGCGCCATCCGCGACGATCTCGCCGCGCGCACCGGCCATCCGCTGCGCGAACTCTCGATGGGCATGTCCGGCGACTTCGCGCTCGCGATCGCCGCCGGCAGCACGCTCGTGCGCGTGGGCACCGCGCTGTTCGGAGCGCGCGACTAGCGGAACGCCCGCCGTGTGTCTGTGGCCGGATTCCGCGTTGCCACTCTCCGGCAATCGACTTCGCTCCTAACCGTGGAACCGAGGACGCTCACTCCTTCCGAAAAAGACGCGCTGGTCGCGCTCCTCGACGACGAGTCTCCAGCCGTCCGCCAGGCTTTGCTCGCGCAATTCGCGCAGCTGGGAGACGCCGGCCGCACCTTCCTGCAGGACGTCGCGCGCAGCCCCAACCGCGTCGCCGCGCTCAGTGCCGCGTGGTTTCTGCGCGAGTTGAAATTCAGCGACCCGATCGCCGAGTTCCGTGGCTTCATCCAGTCGCTCAACTACGAACTCGAGACCGGCATCCTGCTCCTCAGCCGCACGGTGAATCCCGCGCTCGATGTCGTCGCCGTCTGCGCGCAGCTCGACGCCTTCGCCGCCCGTGCGCGCAAGCTCATGCCGCGCACCGCGACCATGCGCACGCAAGCGCGCGTGCTCAACCGGGTGCTGTTCGAGGAATACGGCCTGCGCGGCAACGTCGACCACTACACGGACCCCAAAAACAGCTTCGTCGATCAGGTCCTCGCACGCCGCGTCGGCATCCCGATTTCGCTGTCGATCGTCTACCTCCTCGTCGCCCAACGCATCGGCCTCGAACTCGAGCCGGTCGGCGTCCCCGGACATTTTCTCGTCGGCGGCTACGAGCCCGAGGGGCCGTTCTTCGTCGACGCGTTCAACGGCGGCCAGCTGCTCTCGCCCGAGGACGTCTTTGAACGCATCCGCTCGTTGCAACACACGCCGCAACTCGCCGACCTCGCCCCCACGCCCGTGCGCGAGGTATTGAGCCGCGTCTGCCGCAACCTCATCAACCACTACGCCGCCGCGGACGACGCGGCCCACGCGCGGATGTTCGCCGATTTCGTTTCGGAGTTCGACGCCACCTACGAACGCCACGCCAGCCCCTGAAGATAATTCTCGGCGTCGGTCGCGTTTCCGCCCATGCAAAAGGGCCCATGAATAGCTGGACCGGCGAAACGACCCTGACGCTCGATCACCTCGCGGCGTGGGCGTTCGACGGCACCGCGCTCGCCGTGCTCGGCCATCCCATCGGCCACTCGCTCAGCCCGCGCATGCACAACGCCGCGCTGCAAACGATGGCGGCGCGCGACCGCGAATTCGCGACGTGGCGTTACTTTCGCTTCGACGTGCCGCCCGAGCGCCTCGCCGAGGCGCTGCCCCGGCTGCACGCCGCCGGGTTGCACGGCCTCAATCTCACCGTCCCGCACAAAGTGCTAGCGTTCGACCTCGTCGCCGAGATCGATCCGAGCGCGCGCAGTGTCGGCGCGGTCAACACGCTCCGCCGCACCGCCACCGGCTGGCGCGGTTACAACACCGACGGTTACGGCCTCGCCACCGCGTTGCACGCCGATCTCGGCGTCTCGCTGGCCGGCGCGCACGTGATCCTGCTCGGAGCCGGCGGCGCCGCGCGTGGTGCCGCGGTCGAGTGCCTGCGCCAGGGTTGCGCTTCGCTCTGGATCGGCAACCGCACGCGCGCCAACCTCGACACGCTGCTCGACGCGTTGCGTCCGCTCGCCGGCGCGACGCCGCTGCGCAGCTTCGATCCCGCGACGCCTCCCATGGATTTGCCGGCGGGCGCCGTGCTGGTGAACGCCACTTCCGCCGGCCTGAAGCCCGACGAGCCGCCGCCAATCGCGTTGCGGAGCCTGCCCGCCGGTCTCAGCGTTTACGACATGGTCTACAACCCGCCGCAAACCGCGCTGCTCCGCGAAGCGGCCGCGCTCGGGCTGCGCCACGCCAACGGCCTCTCGATGCTCGTGCACCAAGGCGCGCGCGCCCTCGAAATCTGGACCGGAGCCGACGTCCCGGCGGACGTCATGCGCGCCGCCCTCGCCGCCCGATGAACGCCGCCACCTTCCACGAAGTCGCGGCCGTCTGGCCGTGGTTTTTCCCGCTCTGCGCCTTCCTGTTCGGCGCGTGTGTCGGCAGCTTCCTCAACGTCTGCATCTATCGCATCCCGAAGGATGAATCGGTGGTGACGCCGGGCTCGCATTGCGCGTGCGGCAAACCGATCGCGTGGCACGACAACATTCCGATCCTGAGCTGGCTGATCCTGCGTGGACGCGCGAGGTGTTGCGGACGGAAATTCAGCTTCCGCTATCCCGCGATCGAACTCCTCACCGCGGCGCTGTTTGTCGCTTGCTGGATGCTGTTCCCGCCGGCGAAGGCACTCGGCGGCATGGTGCTCGTCTCGACCGTGATCTGCGCGACGTTCATCGACCTCGATCACATGATCATTCCGGATGCGTTCACGATCGGCGGCGGCGTGGTCGGCGTGGTGTTGTCAGCGGCGCTGCCGGCGCTGCACGGGCAGGCACATGAGCTGTTTTTCGTCGCGAGCCTGCGCAGCACGCTCGACGCGGTGCTCGGGCTGTTCGTCGGCTCGGGCCTCGTGCTGTGGATCGCGCTCGTCGCCGAGGCGGTGCTCAAGAAGGAGGCGATGGGGTTCGGCGACGTGAAGTTCCTCGGTGCGCTGGGCGCGTTTGTCGGCTGGCAGGGCGCGGTGTTCGCGATGTTCGGCGGAGCGATGATCGGCTGCGTCTGGATCCTCTTCGCCGGCGCGTGGCAGCAGCTTTTCGGCAAGGCCGCCGCGGGCGCGCGACTCGAAACGCCAGACGGGGCCCGCACGGAGCGCGTGGGGTTCGGCGTGCACGTGAGCTTCGGACCGATGCTGGGGCTCGGCGCTCTGCTCTACTTCTTCGTGCTGCACCGCTGGGTCGATCCCTACTTCGCCAGCCTGCGCTTCCTATTCTGAGCGCGGCGGAGCGAAGCCCGGCGGCGTCTCGCCGCGTCGGCCGTGAATCACCAGATTGAGCAGATGCTCCATCGCGGCGACGCGCGTCAGGCCGCGCTCGGCGGCGAGTTGATCGGCGCGCTTCTGGAGCTGGCGCGCCATCGTGTCGGCCTGCGCCTCGGTGGACGCACCCAGGCTGCGGCAGAGTGCGGTCAGTTTTGCCAGTTCATCCATGGCGGACTTCCAACGGGCGACCGTCCTCCAGCGCCAGCGGCGCGGTGCGATTGAAGTTCACGAGCGAAATCATCGCCATCGCGACGAACCCGTCGCCCACCCGCGCGCTCGAGCGGATCTGCCCCACGGCTTTTCCGTCCTGTTGCACCTGAGCGAGCACCGCCGGCCGCGCACCCGAGCCGGCGACGACCATGAGCCGGCGGCGAACCTGGCCGAGGTTCTTCAGCCGCGACATGACCTCCTGGCCGAGGTAACAGCCCTTCGTGTAGGAGATCGCATCGATGTCCAATCCGCCCTCGTTGGGCAGGTCATTCAGTCCGATGTCGTCCGGAACCGCCGGTAGTGCACTGACAATTCGCTCGGCCTCGAGCGAGTCCCGCGTGCCGCGCATCGCTCCGGCCTGCTCAAACTCCCGCACCGTCACCGTCGCATCCGCGGTGAGGCACACGAAATTCTCGCCCCGCGAAAATCGCCCGCCGAAAACCAGCCCGTCCGTCCCCTGCGCGAAACGGCCTGGCTCTGGCACAGTGCCAAAGCGCTGCGCGACGACCGCCGCCGCGCCGTCGCCCCAAATCACCGTCGCACCGCTCACGCCCGCCGACGCCCCAAGAAGCTCCACGTCATCGGCAATAATATACTCATCAATACGTTGCCTAAGTGTCGTGTTCTCGACCCGTGGAGCCCACACCACGAATTCCTCTTCGGCGACGCGCAAAACGAAGCTATCCGCGATGCATTTCCCCTTCTGGTTCAACCACAAGCCATACGAGACCGCGCCAACCGGCTTCCGGAGATCTTGGGTGAACTGCCCCTGAAGGAACGTATTAGAATCAGGGCCTCTTATGCGGAGCGTGGCTGATGCGACTTCCAAGTCCCTGACTGATAACGTTTGCAGAGCTACGTTGGTCGACCGGGGGTCCATGCGTTAATTGTGGCGGACAAGTGACTTTCACCAAATGACCACCGTTTGATTTGACGGAAGGTCGGAACAAACTACCTCGTAAGCAATCTCACTTTTCGCTTCTCCCGCCTAGCGGGAGTTTTGGGGTAACTAAGAAAGCAATGGCGGGCCGCTTAGGGGTAGGCGGCCCGCCTTTTCTTTTCCTGTCAAAAGCTCAGCCCCCCATTGCCCGCCGCGAGCAAACCCCGCCAATCTGGCCCTCTCGCATGCAACGCACCTCGGACATCAACGTCCTCGAAACCCGCACGCTACCCTCGCCCGCCCAACTCTTGGCGGAGCTCCCCAAGACCGACGCGCAATCCGAACTGATCGCCCGCGCCCGCGAGGACATCCATCGGGTAATCTTCACCGACGACCGCCGCTTCCTCTTCGTCGTCGGCCCGTGCTCCATCCACGACCCCGAAGCCGGCCGCGACTACGCCCGCCGGCTCGCCACCCTTTCTCGCCAGGTCTCTGACCGCATCCTGATCGTGATGCGCGTCTATTTTGAAAAACCCCGCACCACCGTCGGCTGGAAGGGCCTGATCATGGACCCGCACCTCGACGGCTCGCACGACATCGCCGCCGGCCTGCGCCTCGCCCGCACCTTCCTCCGCGATGTCCTCGACCTCGGCCTCCCGACCGCCACCGAGCTCCTCGATCCGATCACCCCGCAATACATCGCGGATCTCATCTGCTGGTCCGCCATCGGTGCCCGCACCGCTGAATCCCAGACGCATCGCCAAATGGCCTCCGGCCTCTCGATGCCCCTCGGCTTCAAAAACGGGACCGACGGCTCCATCCAGACCGCGATCAACGCCATCCGCGCCGCCGCGCATCCGCAGACCTTCCTCGGCATCAACCTCGACGGCGCGTCCTCCGTCATCGTCACGCGCGGCAACCCGAATTGCCACGTCGTCCTCCGCGGCGGCACGTCCGGCCCGAATTTCTCGCCCGAGCACATCGCGCGCACCGAGCATCTCCTCGCCGCCGCCAAGCTCCCGAAATCCATCCTCGTCGACTGCTCGCACGACAACTCCGCCAAGAAACCCGAGCTACAGCCCGACGTGCTCCGCGCCGTCCTCGAGCAGATCGCCGCCGGCAACACCTCCATCATGGGCGCGATGGTCGAGAGCAACCTCGGCGCCGGCAACCAGCCCTTCCCCCAACCCTTGGACAAACTCCGCTACGGCGTCTCCATCACCGACGGCTGCATCGACTGGGACACCACTGAGCGTCTCGTCCGGGAAATCCACGCCGCCCTCGCGCCCCGATTCGCCTGAGTGTCCCCGCCAGCCGGCCCCGTAGGCAGCGTGCTTGCACGCGCCAGAGCTGCGCGCCCGCCCGCAACGCCGCTCTGCCCCACCGATCGACGCAGCGACGCCCACTCGCACGCCGCCGCCCGCGACCTTGACGCACTTTCGCCCGCACAAAGTAGTTCCGTTGGCCAGCGCCCCATGACGGCTAAACTCGCCGCGCCGATAAACTTCGCGCGTGTTTTTCGCGCGATTCGTGGTTAACTGCCCGCCCTCTCTATGAAAGCCCCTATTCGTGTCGCAGTCACCGGCGCCGCCGGCCAAATCGGTTACTCACTCCTGTTCCGCATCGCCTCGGGCGCGATGTTCGGCCCCGACCAGCCGGTCATCCTCCAACTCATCGAAGCCCCCATTGAGAAAGCCCTCAAGGCCCTCGAAGGCGTCGCCATGGAGCTCGACGACTGCGCCTTCCCGCTCCTCAAGGGCATCGTGCAGACCTCCGACGCCTCCGTCGGCTTCAAGGACGCCAACTGGTGCCTCCTCGTCGGCGCCAAACCCCGCGGCCCCGGCATGGAACGCGCCGACCTCCTCAAGGACAACGGCAAGATCTTCATCGAACAGGGCCGCATCATCGACGCCGTCGCCGCCGCCGATGCTCGCATCGCCGTCGTCGGCAACCCGGCGAACACGAACTGCATGATCGCCGCCTCGCAGGCCAAGCGCCTCCCGGCCGACCGCTTCACCGCCATGGTGCGCCTCGACCAGAACCGCGCCCAGACCCAGCTCGCCAAGAAAGCCGGCGTCGACCTCACCGAGGTCAAAGACATCTTCATCTACGGCAATCACAGCCCGACCATGTTCCCGGCCTTCGCCCACGCGACGATCTCCGGCAAACCCGCCGCCGCCGTCATCAACGACGACGCCTGGCTCCAAGGCCCCTTCTGCGAAACCGTCGGCAAACGCGGCGCCGCCATCATCGCCGCCCGCGGCGCCTCCTCGGCCGCCTCCGCCGCCAACGCCCTCGTCGATCACGTCCGCTCGCTCGTCACGCCCGGCGCCATCCACTCGATCGCCGTGAAATCGAACGGCCTCTACGGCTTCGACCCCGAAGTCTGGGCCGGCATGCCCGTCCGCACGACGACCCCCGGCAGCTACGAAGTCATCACCGGCTACGCGATGGACGACTTCGCGAAGTCCAAGCTCGCCGCGACGAACAAGGAACTCGTCGAAGAGCGCGCCTTCGTGGCCGAGATGATCAAGTAAGAGGTATCTTTCCTCTTTCTCTTACTCCCACGGCGCCCCGCAACGGGCGCCGTTTTCTTTTTCCAAGCAGTCGCCCGCGAATTTCGCGCATCGACGCGAATGAGCTCAGCCCGTCGCCGCGCCCATTTCGGCACGCGAACGCCAGCCCCTACAAGCCCGACCAACACTCCGCCGCCGATTCCCGGAAATTCGCGCCGATTCGCGCAATTCGCGGGCCCCTCCGATCGCGCGGACTCAAATCAGTCCTGCCAGCGCACGTTTCTTCGTCAGCGCAAAGGCCGCGCGCACCGTCAGAAACTCCCGCGCCAGCTCGCGCGGCGAGCCGTTCTTCGGGAAACGCATCTCCAGCGTCGTGCCGTCGCAGATTACTTCCGCCGCGACGCCCTCGACGCGCAACACGCAGTGCGCGCAATTCGACGGATACGTCACGGTCAACGCCGCGCCGCCCGGCAACTCCTCCACCGCGTCGATTACTCCCTCGACGCTCACGCCCTTGCCGAGTCCGAACACGATCCCGTCGAACGCATCCGCGAACAGCTCGTCCAGCTCCGTCCGCTCCAGCATTTCCTGCGACTTCACGTCATGCAGCGTTCGCGTGACGACAAATTCTGCCGGCGCGCGCTCCTCAAGCGCATAGGCGATCTCAAAAACAAAATCCTTCGCCGTCAGCACCGCATGCGGACTCGCTACATCGAGCGCCAACTCCGCGCGTTTGTAGCCAAGCGCCGCGCGCACCCGCTGAAACATCGCCTCGCCCTCGTCCGCCAATTCGCTCGCGCAAAGCTTCGCGAGAAACGCTGACGTCGCCGCGTTCACCGCGTCCGGCAGCGTGTGGTGCTGCTTGCGAAAACCGCCGAGATTTTTGACCGCACCGCTGCTCCGTCCGACAAAACTGATGCGCGACACCGGCGACGCGGAGCTGGTTTTCGATTTCGACACGCGCGCAGTCAGGCAGGCCGCGGTGCCGGAATCAAGGAACGTGAACAAACAGAAGCGGCGGCTCCGAAGAGCCGCCGCCTGTTGCTTTACCCCTGTTGCTTGAAAAATCAGGCCGGAATTGGCGGCGGGACATTCGCCGCGGGCGGCGGCGTCGGAGTCGTGTTGCCGTTGCGGCGGAAGAGGCTGACGAGACCGATCACGCACAGGACCGGAATCCAGATCGGCGACAGCGCGACGGCGAAGGCGATGACCACCGCGACCAGCGCCGCGAGGAGGGAAATGCCGACCGCGCCCAACACGGCCGCGGCAATCAGGCCGGCCAGCGCGGCGACGAAGAGGATCGGGCTCAACTTGATCGCCACGATGAGAAGGACCGCGGCGAGGAGGACTTTGAGGAAAGTTTTCATGGTGATCCAAGAACACGGCACTACCGAGAAAAGTTGCAGCACGCGCTCGGGACCGGTTCAAAACCTCGCGTGAACCAGCCTGTTCCAGTCGTTTGCGCGGTCATCGAAAAAGACGGCCTCGTCCTCCTCGCGCAGCGTCCGCCGGGAAAACTGCTCGCGCTGAAATGGGAATTCGCCGGCGGGAAAGTCGAGCCCGGCGAAGATCCCGCCACCGCGATCGTGCGCGAAATCCGCGAGGAGCTCGGCTGCGAAATCGCGATCGCCCGCGCGCTGCCGCGCTTCACGCACGACTACGGCCGCGTCGTGATCGAGATGATCCCTTTCGTCTGCCGCCTCGCGTCCGGCTCGCCCGCACCGCACCCGCACGAACACGTCGCCCTGGCTTGGGCCAAACTCGACGACCTCGCCACCTACGACCTCGCCGCAGCCGATTACCCCGTGATCGACGCCTACCGCGCCACGCGCTGAGTGTGAGTAGAGTCTTCCCGAAAACGCCCGTTGCCGCAGCGGTAGGCCGCGACCTTGGTCGCGCTCCGGAGCGCAACGCGCGCGTGCAAGCACCCGGCCGACGGTGGAACCCGATTTTCGGTTAGCCTGCCAGTCATCGATCCACTTCGTGGCCGAGTGCATCCGGCGACCGCCGATGTCCCCACGGCGACGAGGCGCATGCCGCGACCATCGCGCGACTGAAGACGGAGGCGCTCACCCGCGCTGCCACGGCCAACAGCTTCGCCGGGTGCGCCACGTGAGAACCTGATCGCAGACAATTCCCCGACCTTCGGCTAGTTTGCGGAAGTTGCATTGCGCGCCGCACTACGCGTCATAGTTTAGCGGCCTCCCCATGACCACCCCCGCCAAGAAGCCGTCGTTCCGTTGGGAAGATCCGTTCCTGCTCGAAGACCAGCTCACCGAAGAGGAGCGCATGGTGCGCGATTCCGCCCGCGATTTTTGCCAGGGCCAGCTCATGCCCGGCATCATCGAGGCGAACCGCCACGAGAAATTCGACCGCGGCATCATCTCCGGCTTCGGCGAACTCGGTCTGCTCGGCGCCACGATCCAGGGCTACGATTGCGCCGGCGTCAGCTACGTCGCCTACGGCCTTATCGCGCGCGAGGTGGAGCGCGTGGACTCCGGCTACCGCTCCGTGATGAGCGTGCAGTCGTCGCTCGTGATGTTCCCCATCCACGCCTACGGCTCCGAGGAACAGCGGCAAAAATTCCTGCCGCGCCTCGCGAAAGGCGAGCTCGTCGGCTGCTTCGGCCTCACCGAGCCGGGTTCCGGCTCCGATCCCGGCAGCATGTCCACCCGCGCGCGCCGCACCGAAGGCGGCTTCAAACTGAGCGGCGCGAAAACCTGGATCACCAACTCGCCCATCGCCGACGTCTTCGTTGTCTGGGCGAAAGACGACGACGGCGAGATACGCGGCTTCATTCTCGAAAAAGGCATGGCCGGCCTCACCGCGCCGAAGATCGAGGGTAAATTCTCCCTCCGCGCCTCGCCCACTGGCATGATCATGATGGACGACGTGTTCGTCCCCGACGCAAACCTCCTCCCGAACGTGAAAGGCCTGAAAGGTCCGCTCGGCTGCCTCACCAAAGCGCGCTACGGCATCGCGTGGGGCGCGCTCGGCGCGGCGGAATTCTGCTGGCACGCCGCGCGGCAATACACGCTCGACCGTAAACAATTCGGCCGCCCGCTCGCCGCCACGCAGCTCATTCAACTCAAACTCGCCAACATGCAGACCGAAATCGCGCTCGCGCTCCAGGGCGCGCTGCGCGTCGGCCGCCTGATGGACGAAGGCCGCGCCACGCCGGAGATGGTGTCGCTCATCAAGCGCAACTCCTGCGGCAAGGCCCTCGAGATCGCGCGCCTCGCCCGCGACATGCACGGCGGCAACGGCATCGTGGACGAATTCCACGTCATCCGCCACGTGATGAATCTGGAGTCAGTGAACACCTACGAAGGCACACACGACATCCACGCGCTGATCCTCGGCCGCGCCCAGACCGGCATCCAAGCCTTCGGGCCGGAGTAGAGCCGTGCTGCGAAAGCGCGTCCCTCGTCCGTCGTAGTCGCGTGCGATGGTAGGGGCCGTTGCCCCCTCGGGCATGCCATTTGCCGCGTGTGATGGGCGCTTGAGGACAAGCGCCCCTACCGGAACCAACAGAAATTACAGCACCTTCGCCTCGTCGCGGAGTTTCGCGATGAGCTCGTCCACGGTCTTCACTTTCACGCCGGCTTTGCGGCCGGCGGGTTTCTCAAGTTTCAAGACCTTCGTGCGGCTCGCGGCGGTGACGCCGAGCGCGTCGAAGGCCGTTTCCTCGAGCGGCTTCTTCTTCGCCTTCATGATGCCGGGGAGCGAAACGTAGCGGGGCTCGTTCAGGCGCAGATCGGCCGTGAGCACGGCAGGCAGCGCGACGCTGAGCGTCTCGATGCCGGCATCGGTCTCGCGGGTGCAGCGAGCGGTGGCACCGGAGAATTCCAGCTTCGACATGAACGTCACCTGTCCGACGCCGAGCAGCGCGGCGAGCATCTGACCGGTCTGGCTCGAGTCGTCGTCGATCGCCTGTTTGCCCATCAAGACGAGGCCGGGCGCCTCCTTCTTATAAACTGCGGCCAGCACCTTTGCGACGGCGAGCGAGTCGAGCGGCGTGGCGTGCTTCACGAGAATCGCGCGGTCCGCGCCCATCGCGAGGCCGCTGCGCAGCTGTTCCGCGCACTCATCGCCACCGATCGTGACGACGACGACTTCAGTCGCAGCGCCTTTTTCCTTCACACGGAGCGCTTCCTCGATGGCGATGGCATCGAACGGATTCACGGCGAACTTCACGCCGTCGGTGTCGATGCCGGATCCGTCGGCGAGCACGCGGATCTTCGTGTCGGGATCAGGGACGCGTTTGAGAGGGACGAGGATTTTCATGCTGAAAAACAGTGTAGGGGCGCAGTCTTGCTGCGCCCAAGCGATGCGCTATTCCAACGGGCGCAGCAAGACTGCGCCCCTACAACGGAACGGCTGTTCGACGCCCGGTTCATTTCGCCGCGATCAGCGCCGGGTAGTTGCCGACGGTGTGCAGGCGCGCGGCGATGCGGCGGCGCATGGCGACGGTGTCGAGCGGCGTCCAACGCAGCATCTTGCGCGCGAGGCCGAGCTGGAGCTTCAGTTCGTCGCCGCTGGCCATGTGCGCGATGGCATCGCGGGCACGGTTTTCCATGCGCGCGACGGAATCGTTGATCCAGATCAGCGCGAGGTCGGCGTGCACGGCCGCCGCGGCGCCGCCCTTAGCGCGGGCCTTGAGCGCGCGAAGCACGGCGCTTTCGCCGAGGAAGAGGTCGATACAGATGTCGCTCAACACGGCGAGGACTTCCTGTTCGTGAATGATCTTGTCGCCGAATTTCTGGTGCGCGCCGCCGAAGAGCAGCAACACGGCCTTCTTCGCGCGACCGAGGAGGAATTGCGCGGTCGCGAGGTCGTCGCCGGATTTTTCCGACGGCGGCTCCTTCTGCGCCTCGGCAAAGGCGGACATCGCGGCGGCCATGAGCGCGAGCTTACCTTTGGCCGCGCGGCGCAGAAGGTTGGTCGGGATGAAGAGACGGTTGATCTCGTTTGTGCCCTCGAAAATGCGGTTGATGCGCGCGTCGCGCGTGGCGCGCGCGGGCGAGTATTCCTCGGTGAAACCGTAGCCGCCGTGGATCTGTAGCGCCTCGTCGGCGACGAAGGTGAGGATCTCGGAGCCGGCGACTTTCACCGCCGAGCACTCGAGCGCGAACTCCTCGATGGCGCGGAAGTAACCGGGCTTGATCGTGGTCACGAGTTCGCCGGTGGCCTTGACGTCGTCCATCTGCTTCGCGGTGCGGTAGAGCGCGGACTCGATGGCGTAGATGCGCGCGGCCATCTCGCCGAGCTTGTGCTGAATCAGGCCGAACGTGACGAGCGGCTTGCCGAACTGCTGGCGCTCGCCGGCGTATTTCACGGCGGTGCGCAGCATGTCCTTCGCGCCGCCCATCGTGCCGGCACCGAGGCTGAAGCGGCCGAGGTTGAGAATGTTGAACGCGATGTAGGCGCCCTTGCCGACTTCGCCGAGGACGTTTTCCACCGGCACCGGCGTGTCTTCGAGGATGACGCGGCGCGTCGACGAGGTCTTGAGGCCGAGCTTGTGTTCCTCGCGACCAGTCGAGACGCCGGGAAAGGTCTTCTCGACGATGAACGCGGTGACGTGTTCGCCGTCGACCTTGGCAAAGATCACGAACACATCGGCCCACGCGGCGTTGGTGATCCACATTTTCGCGCCGTTGAGGATGTAGTGCGTCTTGTCGGGCGAGAGCACGGCCTTGGTCTTCATGCCGAGCGCATCGGAACCGGAGCCGGCTTCGCTCAGGCAATACGCCGCCATCCACTCGCCGCTCGCGAGCTTCGGGAGGTATTTCGCCTTCTGCGCCTCGTTGCCGAAAAACGTGATCGGGCCGGTGCCGATGCCGCTGTGCGCACCACAGGTGATGCCGAAGCCGGCAAGGCGGCTGAGCTGCTCGGCGACTCCGACGGCCGCGACCTTGCCGACACCGAGGCCGCCGTATTGCTCGGGGACTTCGAGGCCGAGCAAGCCGAGTTCGCAGGCTTGGCTGAAAACTTTGCGGGCGAGCCCCTCCTCGCGGTGCTCGAGCGCTTCGAGGTGCGGGAGGACGTCCTTGTCCATGAACTTCTCGGCGGTCGCGGCCATCTCGCGTTCGTCGCCGCCGAGGTCTTCGGGCGTGAAGACGAGTTCGGGCTTGGTGTCGCTGAAGAGGAAGTTGCCACCGATGAGGTGCGCAGGGAGTTCTTTTTCGGCCATGGGACTGGGGGGTTAAGAGCTTGCGGGAGTCGCGGGCGCGCTCGGCGCTGGTGCGGCAGGCGGGTTGAGGCCGAGGCGCTCCACGAGCAACTCGGCAATGTCGAGGACGCGCGCTTCGGCGCCGTTCGCGGCGACGCCGTCGGACATCATCGTCAGGCAAAACGGACAACCGGTCGCGACCGTCTTGGCGCCGGTCGCGAGCGCTTCGCCGGCGCGCTGGGTGGAGACGCGCTGTTTCGGATCCTCCTCCATCCACATGCGCCCGCCGCCCGCGCCGCAACAGGACGTGTTGGCGCGGTTGCGCTTCATTTCGCAGAGCGAGCGTCCGCCGATCGCGGTGGCGAGCACTTCGCGCGGCGCCTCGTGGATGCCGTTCACGCGGGCGAGGTAGCAGGGGTCGTGGTAAGTCACGTCGCCCGCGCCAGCGTTGCCCGAGTTGACGTCGGCCGCGGCGACGGCAGGCAGTTTTCCGGCGCGGATCAACTCGGCGAGGAGCTGCGTGTGGTGGACGACTTCGTAGTGGCCGCCGAATTGCGCGTAGTCTTTTAGTAACGCGTTCACGCAGTGCGGGCAGTGCGCGACGATGCGTTTCACGTGGTATTTGTTCAGCGTCTCAATGTTCGCCGTAGCCAGTTCCTGGAAGAGGAACTCGTCGCCGAGGCGGCGGGCGGAGTCGCCGGTGCATTTTTCCTCTTTGCCGAGGATGGCGAAATTCACGCCGGCGTGCCGCAGCAGCCGCACCATCGCACGCGCAACGCGCTGGGCGCGACGGTCGTAGGACGCGGCGCAGCCGACCCAATAGAGGATTTCGAAGGACGGATTCTCCTTCACAGTCGGCGCAGTGAGTTCGGCGGGCGTGCTCATGATTTCGGTTTCAGCGCGTCGGTCCAGGCGGTGCGCTCGGTGGCGGGCAGGCCCCACGGGTTGCCGTTCGACTGCATGCGGCGCAGCGCGGTGGCGGCGGTGCCACTGAGTCCGCCCTCGGCGACGAGGTGGCGGCGTAGCGTGAGGATGAAGGTGAGCTGGTCGACGCGCACCGGGCAGGTGTTGACGCAGGCGTTGCACGCCGTGCAGCTCCAGAGCGTCTCCGCGGCGATCGTCGCCTCGTGCAAGGCGGGCACCTCCGACTCCTTGCCGGCGGCGAGCGCAGCGGCGGTCTTCTCCATCGCGCCCTTGAGGTCCTGCACGACGCGCTTGGGCGAGAGCGGCTTCGCGGTGGCGAAGGCCGGGCAGACTTCCTCGCAGCGGCCGCACTCCATGCAGGCGTCGAGGCTGAGGAGTTGTTGTTGCGAAAAATGCCGGATGTCGGCCGGGCCGACGCGCCCTGTCGCCTCGACTTCCTCCATCGTCACCGGCGGCATGACACCGAGGACGTTTTTCGCGAGGAAGATGTGCATCGGGCCCGCGATGAAATGGAAAAGCCGCGTGAACGGAATCGACGCGATGAAGGCGAACACGAGGAACGAGTGGATCCACCACACGAGGAAGTGCGAATGCCGCGCCTCGGCCTCGCCGAGATGCAGCCAACCCGCGAGCCACAGACCCACGGGCGAGCAGTGCGCGCCGAGACCGGTCGGCTGCTGCCAGAGAATGCGCAGCGCCTCGACGAGGTAGCCGGTCACGCCGATTGCGAGGAAGCCCAGCAGCACATACCAGTCCGTCGCGCGGTGGCCGAGCGCCGGCGGCTTGACCAAGCGACGCCCGAGGAAGAACAGCGTGCCGAGCAGGAATAGCAGGCCGAGCACATCGAGCGTGAACTCGTAGGCGACGTAGTAGGCGCCTTGGTGAAATTTCAGGCCGTGCCAGAGGTGCGAGAGAACGTTGTCCGTTTCGAGGAGCACGGTGCCGACGAACAGCGCCATGAATCCGACATACAGGCTCACGTGCGCCACCGTGCCGAGGCCGTGTCCGCGCACGCGTTGCTGCGCGCCTGCGTCGATCGCCACGCGCTTCGCGCCGCCGCGGACCTTTTGCCAGACGGCCGCGAGGCTGCCGGTGATGAGGTCGCGCGCGTTGATGGACGTGCCGAGCCGCCAGAGTTTCCAGCGACGGTAAACACCCCACGCGAACACGGCCATCGAAGCCGCCGCGAGCGCGTAGAACGCCAGCTGCGACGACAACGGGATGTTGCCGAAAGTCTCGCGGGTGGGAGTCACTTCTTGAGTTTCTGAATCAGTTCGGGGACCGCCTCGTAGACGTCGGCGACGAGACCGTAGTCGGCCACCTCGAAAATCGGCGCCTCGGCGTCCTTGTTGATCGCGGCGATGACTTTCGTGTCCTTCATGCCGGCCATGTGCTGGATGGCGCCGGAAATGCCGACCGCAACGTAGAGTTCGGGCGCGACGATCTTGCCGGTCTGGCCAATCTGGAGGGAGTTCGGCGTGATGCCCGCGTCGACGAGCGCGCGTGACGAACCGACAGCGGCGCCGAGCGTGTCGGCCAAACCGCCGACGAGGCGTTCAAAGTCCTCGGCGTTTTTCAGCGCACGGCCGCCGGAGACGATGATGCGCGCCTCGGTGGCGTCGGGGCGCGCGCTCTTTTTCACCTCGCGATTTTCGAACGTGGCGAAGCGCGGCAGCTTCGCAGCATCGACGGCGACGGGTTCGACGGGGGATTGCGCCTCGGTCGGCGTCGCGGCGGAAAAAGCCGCGCTGCGCACAGTGGCGAACTGCACGTCGCCCTCGAGTTGCACGGTGGCGATGACGTTGCCCGCGAACATCACGCGGCGAAACGCGAGCGCGCCGGACGAATTATCCAAGCCGACGACGTCACTCACCATCGCGGCGTCGACGAGCGCGGCGGCGCGCGGGAGGACGTCCTTCGTGAACGTCGACACGGCAGCGAGCACGAGCTTGGCGCCGCGCGCGCGCACGACGTCGGCGATGACGGCGGCGTAGCGATCGGCGAGCGGTTGCGCGAGTTCGGCGTGGTCGGCGACGAGCACGGCGGCCGCACCGGAGCGGCGCAGGGCCTCCGCGGCGGTGCCGACACCGGAACCGAGAAGCAGGATATCGAAGGGCGCGCCGGCTTTTTGCGCGGCAGCGGCGGCCGCGAGGCTCGCCGTCTTAAGAGTGCCCTGATCGTGTTCAGCAATGACGAGGGTGTGAGACATCGTGGAGGGAAGTCAGCGGGAGGGGTAGAAACGGGCCTGCGATTGGGCCATATCGACCAGCTTCGCGCACGGCTCAAAATACGGCGCCACGTCCGTTTGAAGTTTCCGTAGCTGGGCTACAACGTCCGCTACTCCGCGCGCATCGGCGTAGCGCAACGGACCGCCGCGGAACGGCGCCCAACCGGTGCCGAAGATCATGCCGAAGTCCACGTCCTCGGGCGCGGCGACGACGCCCTCCTCGAGGCAGCGCGCGGCCTCGTTGACCATCACAAGCACCATGCGGTCGCGCAGCGTCGCGTCGTCCTGCGCGCGGCCCGTGCCGTTGCCCTGGAGAAACGCGAGCTGAGTGTTGGGCGCCTCCTTCGCGCCTTTCTCCTTCGGGAAAACGTAGAAGCCGGTGCCGGATTTTTTTCCGAGCCAGCCTTTCTCGATCATCTTCACGAGCGTGTCGTTGATCGGCACGGGTTTCGCGAGGCGGTTCTGGAGATCGACGGCGACGTGTTGCGCGACATCGAGGCCGACCTCGTCGGTGAGACGCAGCGGGCCCATCGGCATGCCGAAGTCGAGCATCAGGCGATCGAGACGCGCGGCATCGACGCCCTCGTTGAACAGACGCACCGACTCGACCATGTAGGGGAGCAGGATGCGGTTCACGAGGAAACCGGGGCTGTCCTTCACCAGCACCGGGAGTTTCCCGATGCCTTTCACGAACGTCAGCGCGGTGTCGAGCGCGGCGGCGGACGTGCGCGGGCCGCGCACGATCTCGACGAGCTGCATCCGATGCACCGGGTTGAAGAAGTGAATGCCGACCACGCGGGTCGGATTGGCGAGACCGCCGGCGATGGCATCGATCGAGAGTGCGGAGGTGTTCGTCGCGAGGACGGTTTGCGGGCCGGCGCGTTGTTCGAGTTGGGCGAAGATTTTCTGTTTCAGCTCCAACTTCTCGACGGCGGCCTCGATGACGAGGTCGACGCTCGCGAGCGGCACGTCGCCCGCAACCGGCGTGATGCGGTCGAGCGCCGCAGTGGCCTCGGCGAGCGTGAGTTTCTTTTTCTTCACGCCGTCCTGGTAGATTTTCTCCGCGGACTTCAGGCCTTTCGCCAGCGCGTCGGGCGCGACGTCCTTCAGAATCGTCGGGTAGCCGCGCGAGCTGGTCCATTGCGCGATGCCCGCGCCCATGACGCCGGCGCCGATCACGGCCACGCGTTTGACCGGAATCGCGGCACCATCGGCGTCCGCGGCCTTCAGTTTCTTCGCGCGCTCCTGAAGGTGGAAGATGCTCATGAGGCTGTGGCACTCGCTCGTCTGCACGAGACTGAGAAACGCGGCTTTCTCAATCGCGAGTCCGGTCTCCAGCGGCTGACCGAGCGCGCCGACGGCGGCGTCGATGGCTTTGAGCGGCGCCGGATAGTGGCCGTGCGTCTTGGCGAGGACGTCCTTGCGCGCCTTGGCCACGACGAACGGGCGGAGCAGTGCGGAGTTCATCGCGCCGCGCGGCGCGGGCGTGGGGCGCTTGCCCTTGGCGAGCTGCTGGCGCGCGGCGGCGACGAGGTATTCGGGGTGCGCGACGTCGTCGATCATCCCGACCTTCAGCGCCTGTTGCGCCACGAGTTGCTTGCCGGTGAGAATGATGCCGAGCGCCTGCGGCAGGCCGATGAGCCGCGGCAAACGCACGGAGCCGCCCCATGCGGGCAGGATGCCGAGTTGCGTCTCGGGCAGGCCGATCTTGGTCGACTTGTCGGTCGAGCCGACGCGCCAATCGCAGGCGAGCGCGAGCTCGCAGCCGCCGCCGAGGCACACGCCGTTGATGGCGGCGACGGAGGGGATTTTCAGTGCTTCGAGCCGACGGAAAACGCGGTGGCCGAGATCGACGATGTCGCCGAGTTGGGCGACGGTCGCGCCGGCGAACGCGTTCAAGTCCGCGCCGGCGACGAAGATCTTGGGCTTCGCGCTGACGAGCACGACGCCCTTGAGATCGCCGCGCTTTTCGAGCGTGGCGAGGTGGGTGTCGAGTTCGTGGAGCGTGGCGACGTCGAAGACGTTGGCCGACGAGTTCGCGCGATCGAAAGTGAGCGTGGCGATGGCGTCGCGCTCGAAAGTGAGGGTGATGTTGCTCATACGGCCTCCAACCAGAGTGCTCCGCCTTGTCCGCCGCCGACGCAGAGCGAGACGAGGGCGCGGCGGGCATTGCGGCGTTTGAGTTCCTTCAGCGCGGTGAGCGCGAGACGCGCGCCGGAAGCGCCGACCGGGTGGCCGAGCGCGATGGCGCCGCCGTTGACGTTGAGTTTCTCCGGCGGGATGACGCCGAGCGCGCGGTCGCGGCCGAGGTGCTGGCGGGCGTAGTCGTCGGACGCCGCGGCGGCGCAGCACGCCATGACTTGAGCGGCGAAGGCTTCGTTGATCTCGATCAAATCGGCGTCGGCGAGCGTGAGGCCGGTGAGTTTCTCGGCCTTGGCGAAGGCGTGGACGGGACCGATGCCCATGCGCGTGGGATCGCAGCCGGCGTAGGCGAAGCCCGTGAGCTTGCCGAGCGGTGTGAGGCCGAGGCGCTTCACGCCGGCCTCGGTGGCGACGAGGAGCGCGACGGCGCCGTCGGTGATTTGCGAGGCGTTGCCGGCGGTAACGGTGCCGCCGCGTTTCTCGAAGACGGCCTTCAACTTGCCGAGCGCTTCCATTGTCTGGCCCTCGCGGATGCCGTTGTCGGCGTCGACGGCGGAGGCGTCCTTGCCGCGGCGCGGATAGACGGGCGTGATCTCCTCCTTGAATTTCGCGCGCGCCGCCTCGGCTTTCTGGTGCGAGCGCATGGCGAACTCGTCCTGCGCGTCACGCGAGAGTCGCCAGTCGCGGGCGAGGTTTTCCGCCGTCTGGCCCATGCCGAGGCCGCACACCGGATCGGTGAGGCCGAGCATGAGGGCGATTTTCGGTGCGAAAAGGTCCTTCGGGCGGAAGGCGGCGAAGGCGGCGAGCTTTTGGCCGAGCGACTTCGCTTTGCCGAGCGCGGCGAGTTTCTTCACGGCGCCGTCGTTGTAGATGAGCGGGTAGTTGCTCATGCTCTCGGCGCCGCCGACGACGAAGACGTCGCCGCGACCGTTGGCGGCTTTGTCGGAGGCCTGCGTGATCGCTTCGAAGCCCGAAGCGCAGTTGCGCGAGACGGTGATGGCGGGAACGGCCTGCGGGATGCCGGCGCGCAGCGCGATGACGCGAGCGACGTTGGCGGCGTCGACGGGATTGCCGACGCAGCCGAAGACGACCTCGTCGATCAGCGCGGGATCGAGGCCGGTGCGGGCGAGCAGCGCGGCGGTGGCGGTGCGGCCGAGTTCGGCGGCGTCGCAGGCAGCGAGCGTGGTGCCCATTTTGGCGAACGGTGTCCGCACGCCGTCGACGATGTAGAGGGGTTCTTTCATGGATTGGAGTGGCAACCGGTGGGTAGCGCGCGAGCGGCCGGCGGGCCACCCGATGATGGGTTGGTCGCGGCGGGTGCGCTCATGATTTCGCGGGTTGAAGGTGGGGCGCCGGCGGCGGCTGGTGCGGCGCGGCGGTGGCCTTGGGGCGGTTGTCGACGACCTTCTGCTCCTTCAACGCGACGCCGACCTTCTGCAGCGTGCGCATCTCCTCGGCGGTGTGGAACACGATTTTGTTCGGCCGGATCTCGAAGTGCGAGTGGAGCATGTTGCTGATCTGCGTGCGCAACGTCTCCTCGGGCAGGTCGCTGGCGCGCGTGACGTGGAGGTGGATCTCGTCGAGGTCGAGCGGATCGTCGTTCACCTTGCGCATCTCGATCTGCCAGGAGCCGATGGTGCGCACGTCGTCGAGCGCGTGCTCGAGCTCGTTGAAGTCGATGATCGTGCCCTTGATCTTCTGGAAACGCATGGCGCGGAAATCGGACACGCGCGAGATGCGCCCCATGAGGCGCGGCATGCGATGCCCGCAATAGGGACACGGTTCGTAAGTGATGCCGTGCTCGATGTGGTCGCCGGTGCGGTAGCGGAGGACGACGGTGCCGCGTTGTTCGAGCGGCGTGTAGACGAGTTCGCCGCCGGTGCCGTCGGGGACGGTCTGGCCCGTTTCGGGGTCGATGACCTCGAAGATGCCGAGGTCCGGGAACAGGTGGTAGCCGGGCGGTGTGTGGCCGGGCGTGAACGGGCACTCGGCCCACGCGAGCTTCGCTTCGGTGAAGCCGTAGGTGGCGACCACTTTCACGTCGGGCGAGCCGACTTGGGCGCAGAGCTCGGCGAGTTTACGGCGGGTGCCCTCGGCGACTTTCTCGCCGCCGAGGAGGACGCATTTCAGACCCTCGACGCGCAGGCCCTCGTTCACGGCTTCGCTGAGCACGTGGTAGAGGAACGTGGGCATGCCGGTGATGACAGTCGGGCGGATTTTCTGCATGGCGCGGAGATTGCCCTCCGTGCCCATGACTTTGCCTCCGCCGGTGGAGAGGCAGAAGATGTTCCGGTCGATGCCGGAGTAGAACATATACCAAAACGCCAGATGCGGCGCGAAGGGGAACATGTTCAACATGCGGTCCTCGCGCGTGCGGTCGCCGAGATCGACGATGCGACCGCTGCCGATGCCGAGATGCGCGATGTCGTGCTGGGTGTAAAGAAACGCCACCGACTCGGTCGAGCGGCCGGTCGTGGCCGTCATGAACGTCGGCCGCCACTCGCGATCGAGCTCCTCCTTCACCCGCGCGGGGCCGCGCAGCAACGCCCGGAAGAGGGTCGACGGGCGTTTGCGCAGGACGGCGGGGTCGGGCTTGAGCACAAACTCGAGCGAGCGCCGCGGATTCTCCGGCGTGGGCAGGAGGTCCTCCTTCGTCGTGAACGGGATCTTCGCGAGGTCTTCCAGCGACCGGACGTCGCGCGCGGTCAGGCCGGCCTGGGCGAAAACGCGCTGGTAGTGACTGGAGAACGGCAGCACGCAATCGCGGAGGTAACGGTGGAGCTTCTCGCCTTGGAGCGCGCGCGTGCGATCGCGATCCAGACGATGCCAGTGCGTGGTGAGTTGTGTGGGGGACATAGCGGAACGGCGCCGAAGCGCACGTCAGGGGTAGTTCGCAAGCGCACCTTGGTTAGCCTTTTAACGTGTGCAAGCGAAAATTCGCCATTGACGAAAACTTGGCTGTCAGTTCGCTCCAAGCGTAACCAACCCATCCCATCTACTAATCCGCGACATGGCCGAATCTTGGAAAATGAAACTGCTCCGGTGGCGCTTCAACCGCTACCCCGCCTACCGACAATCAGGGGCGCGCGTGATGCAGATCGCGGAGGACTTTCGGGAAATCATCGTCCGGCTCCCGCTGAACCGCAGCACCCGGAACCTCCACGGCACGATCTACGGCGGAGCCATGTATGCCGCCGTCGATCCCCTCCACGCAGTCATCGTCGCCGCCAATCTCGGGCCGGACTACCACGTATGGATGAAGTCCGCGCAAATCGACTTCAAGCGGCCGGGCCGCGGCGACCTCTTCGCCCACGCCCGCGTCAGCAAGCACGAGATCGAAGAAATCCGCACCGCACTGAAGCACACGGCCAAGCTCGACCGCGTCTTCACCCTCAACCTCGCCGACGAATCCGGCCAGGTCTCCGCCCACTTCACGTTCACCGTGCACATCAAGCGCCGCGGCGCGCACGAAGCCCCGATGGAAGAACTCGTTTTCACCCGATGACTGCTCCCCTCGCCGACCAAGTCGTCTTCATCACCGGCGCCAGCCGCGGCATCGGCCGCGCCATCGCCCTCGCCGCCGCACAGGCCGGCGCGCACATCGTCGTGGCCGCCAAGACCGCCGAGCCGCACCCGAAACTGCCCGGCACGATCCACACCGTCGCCGAGGAGGTGCGCGCCCTCGGCCGCGAAGCCCTGCCGCTCCAACTCGATGTGCGCGACGAGATCGCCGTCCAGGACGCCTTCGCCGCCGTCGCGCAAAAATTCGGCCGCCTCGACGCCCTCGTAAACAACGCCGGCGCCATCTCGCTCACCAACGTCGAAAACACGCCGGTCAAGCGCTTCGACCTCATGCAGGAGGTCAATGCCCGCGCCCTCTTCGTCTGCGCAAAAAACGCCCTCCCGCTCCTGCGCGCGTCGGGCCGCGGCGGTCACATCGTCAGCCTCTCGCCGCCGCTGAACCTCAACCCGCGCTGGATCGCCCCGCACGCGCCCTACACTCTCTCGAAATACGGCATGACGCTCCTCGCGCTCGGCATGGCGGCCGAATTCGGCCGGGATCGCCTCTCCGTGACGACCCTCTGGCCACGCACCACGATCGCGACGGCCGCGATCGAATTCGCGGTCGGCGCGGAGCTCATGCGCTTCTCCCGCACCGCCGACATCATGGCCGACGCCGCGCTCGCCATCCTCACCACCGCCGACGGATCGCTCAACGGCCGCAGCCTCCTCGACGAAGACCTGCTCCGCGAACGCGGCCAGACCGACTTCACCCGCTACGCCGCCGACCCCGCCAACGCCGACCGGCTCCACCCCGACCTCTTCCTCGACGCCTGACCGCGCCACTGAAATCCAAACCGATGTTACGTATTATGTAACAAACCGCCTCTCGCCTCCGCCCATGCGCCCGCTCTCCGACACGTCCGAATCCGCCTCGCCCGCCAAATCGCCACCCAGCGAACAGAACCTCCGCTTCATCCTCGGGCTCAAGCTCAGCCAGCTGCGCAAGCAGAAGGGCCTGCCCCTGAAGGACGTCGCCTCCCGCGCCGACCTCGCGATTTCCTACCTCAACGAAATCGAGAAGGGCAAAAAATACCCGAAGCCCGAGAAGATCCTCGCCCTCGCCAAGGCGCTCGGCACCACCTACGACGAACTCGTCTCGCTCCAGCTCGGCGAAAAACTCCACCCGCTTTCCGGCGTGCTGAAATCCGGCGTGCTCGAGGAGATTCCCCTCGAAGTCTTCGGCCTCACGCCGACCGGCCTGCTCGAGATAATGTCCGCCTCGCCGGAAAAGATCAGCGCGCTCTTCGACACCTTCGTGAAGATCGCGCATCGCTTCGACGTCACGATCGAGCACCTGCTGCTCGCCGCGATGCGCTCCTACGTCGAGCAGAACCAGAATTACTTCGAGGATGTCGAACTCACCGCGGAGAAATTCCGCACCCAGCACGAATGGGCGCGCACGCAGACGCCCGACCTCGCCAAACTCCGCGAACACCTCACGAAGCGCCACGGCTACACGATCGACGACTCCGTGCTCCCCAACCGCACCGATCTTCAGGACATGCGTGCAATCACGTTCGGCGGCGAGACGCCGCAACCCCGCATGTTTCTCAACTCGCGCCTCTCGCTCTGGCAGCAGGCCTTCCTCCTTGCGCGCGAGATCGGCTACCGCGAGATGGACCTCGTCGAACCGGTCACCACCTCGCCGATCGTGAAGGTGACTTCGTTCGACCAGCTCCTGAACAATTTCCGCGCCTCCTACTTCGCCGGCGCGATGCTGCTCGACCGCCACCTGCTCGTGTCCGACCTGCGGCAGTTCTTCGCCCGCACGCAGTGGGACGGCAACATGCTCGTCGCGATCAACCGCCGCTACCAGGCCACGCCGGAGATGTTCTTCCACCGCCTCTCGCAGATCGTCCCGCGCTTCTTCGGCCTCGAGCAGATGTATTTCGTGCGCTTCGACCATCACCGCGGCACCACCGACGTGCGCATCGGCAAGGAACTGCACTACCAGCGCATGCACGGCACGCATAGCGTCGGCGTGAACGAGCACTATTGCCGCCGCTGGGTCTCGCTGCGCTCCCTCGTCGAGCTCGACGCCCGCCGCGCGCGCGAAGGCTCCGCGCTCATCGTCGCCGGCGCCCAGCGCTCGCGCTTCTACGCCAGCAACGACGAATACTTCTCCATCTCGCTCGCGCACCCGCGCTCGGCCAATCCCGAGATGAACTCCTGCGTCACGCTCGGGTTCGTGATGAACGACGCGCTCAAGAAGTCCGTAAATTTCTGGAACGACCCCACGCTGCCCAGCGCGCTCGTCGGCGACACCTGCGAACGCTGCGGCATCGCCGACTGCGAGTCGCGGGCCGTGCCCGCCGGCATCCGCCAACGCGAGGATCGCCGCGCCCGCCAGCTCGCCGCCCTCGCCCAGCTGCAAGTCGAGGTCTGAGTCCGCCCGGACTCGGCCGGGCCCATGCCGTCGGGCGCGCATCTCGACTGTAGCGATCCGCACTGAAAGGTGGTCGTCACCGTCCCCGGCGACGACTGGCGTCGACCGGGACGCCGACGCCCGCCTATGTCATGATCCCAAAAAGCGCAGACCAAAAACCAGCCACGGATCGCACAGATAGCACGGATGAATGAGTTCGAGCGGAGATCGTAACGGCGGACGCGTTCACCGGCTGAGTGAGCGGTGGAAATTCACCCGCGCATGGCTGATCCGTGTCCTCCGTGAAATCCGTGGCGCCAACGGCGTTTCCCAGGATGATCTCAGCTCAGTATCCGCCGCGCAGACGAGTGGCCGCGTCGCTGCTCGGGGCGCGCCCGGTTTGGGCGAAGGCGTTTTTGCGGCGCGGAGTGAAAAACGCCTGCACGGCGAAAATCATGTCCATGTCATCCTTGCTTTTCGACGCGCGCACGGCGCAGCCGAGATAACGCAGCTTTTCATCCACGATGTTGGCGCGATGCCCCGGTGAGTTCATCCATTCGCCCACGATGGCTTTCGCGAAGCTCGCGTAGGTGTGCAAGCGCACCGGCCCGCCCGTGCGCGAGTCGCGCAACGTGGAGTCGTTTTTCAGCCAGTAGACGCTCGTGTTCCTCGGCACATCGTAGATCGAGAGCAGCGCGATGTTCTCCGAAACCCGCAGTGGATCCAGTCCGGCAAAACGGACGCGATCCGCGGGTGTGGCGATGAGCGGAAACGGATTCGTGTGACTCGGCGGGCGGAACAGCGCCCCGATGTTGGCCTGAGTGTCGGCGGCCTCATCCAGCTTTGGCTCCCGCGCGAAAGGCTTGCGGCCGAGCTGCACGCGGACGCGATTGGTCTCATCGAAAATGGCGCGGGCCAGGAGCGCTTGGTCGAGCCGCGCTGCGTCGATCGGATCCGTCAACTCCGCGGCCCAGCCGCTTGCCACGAACAGGAGCAAGCCGGCGAGCGGGAGGATGGCGCGCGCGTGGATCACGCCGGCACGAAATCGATCGACGGCGACCGCGTCAAATTCACGGCGACCAACAGCGCTCGGCCGTAGGCGTAGGGCGCAAAAAAAGCCGCGCGGCAGCGCGGCTTGGGTTTCAGGAAGCAGACGAAACGGCGCTCACTTCCCACCGAGCGCCATGTCTTCCATGAGGGCGAGCGCGGTGGCTTCGGCGATGTCGTGCACATCGAAGCGCGAGACGATGCGGCCGGCGTCGCGATCCTTGCCGATCACGTCGCGCGAGCTGGCTTGGCCGACGATGGCGGAGTCGCTCAGGCGAATCGCGGTCGCCTGGATGTCGGGGATCACGGTGGTCGTGTCGCCGGAAACCTTCGGGAGCAGGATTTCGCGGCTGGAAATGAGAACCTCGATCACGACGTCGGCGACTTTCGCGAGGGCCTCGCGGTCCTTGCGGGCCTGCTCGTTGCCCGACGCGGTGAAATGATCGAAGGGTTTGTCGGCAATGAGCGCGGCGGCGACACGTTGGTCGGCGAGTTGCGCGCCGGCGGCGCGGAACGGACGGCCGAACAGCCGCTCGACGTCGCGCACGGTCTGCTTGTCGGCGAGGGCTTCCTTGGTCGCGCCGGTGGACTCGTAAGTGTTCTCGGCGGAGACGTGCTCCTTGCTCGAAGTCGTGGTGCCGCGCCCGGTGGCGACGACGGTGCCGGGTTGCGAGCCGGAGTTCACATTCACCTGCACTTGCGGTGCGTTCGCGGGCTGCGCGGCGGCATCGGCGTCGCTCTTGGTTTCGCCGCGATCGGCTTCGGTGCGCTCGGTGCGTTTCGTGAGGTGCAGGCCGGAGTTGGCGTCGACGAGGTCGCGGTTCACGTAAAACAGAATGCGCGGCTTGCCGAGTTTACCGTAGGCTTCGGCGAATTTGTCGACGACGGCGCGGGCCTGCTCGGGCGCGACGATGGAGCGGTTTTCCGGTGCGTAGAGTTTCTGGCCGGCGTCGGTGGGCGCGAGCGAGGGCGGCATGGCGGGCACTTGCTGCGCGAGCGGCGGGCGCTCGCCGTCGGTGCGGGATTGCGCCTGGACGGTCACGGTGGCGGCGCCGATCGCCGCGAGGAAAACGAGAGCAGGGGTGGGTTTCATGGTCGGCTCAGCGCGCCTGGCGGACGGCGATGGTGTATTTGTGCGCAGCGTTGGTGTGCGCCGTGAACGTCACGGTCTCGGTCGCGTTCTCGCCGAGGATGAGCGTCTGCCACGGCGTTTCGTCGCCGGTGGAGAAGCCGCCGCCGTCCTTGAACACGCAGCGGATCTGGACCTGGATGCGGCGGGCTTCGCGGTTTTTCACGTTGGCGAGGACTTCCAGGCGACCGTCGCTCGTGGTGCGTTCCTGGAGGCCGGTGCAGGTGATGGAGATCTGCGTGGGACGGTCCATGAGCACGAATTTTTCCGTGCTCTCGAGCGTGTAGCGGGTGGTGTCCTGCGGGAGAAACGGGCCGGGCGGCTGCTGGCAACCGGCGAGAAAGGCGGTGGCGGCCAACGCAGCGAGGCAGAGGGACGACTGGACGGAGTTCATAACGGTGCGGTCTGGTGTTGAGGTGTTGGACAGCGCCATAGGGGAAAGTTCACCTGTCGGCGGGGTTTTTTGCTAATTCGCTGAGAAACAGGACGGTGTCCCGGTCGCGATCGGCGGGGACGTGCAGGGTAAATTCGCGGGTGTGGGCCTCGAGCACGCGGCCGGACACGTCGAGGTAGTTGATCTGGGCGGGGTAATCGCCGGGCGGCAGCTGGAGCGCGGTGAAGCCGAGGTAGCGCGGCAGGTTGTCCCACGCGCGCAGGTCGGCGTGGGCGACGGTGGACGCGGAGAGCGCCTTGCTCAGGAGGCCGATGGCCGCGAGCGCCACGGCGGTCTGGTCGGAGCCGCGGCCGCTCTCGCCTTCGTCGCGTTTGCGCTCGGCGCGTTCGTGAGCGATGGCGGCGCCGATGAGCGAGAGATCGCCGACGGTATCGGTCGCGCCTTTGAACACCGCCTTGTTGCCGAGGATGTAATCCATCACGCGGCCGCCGCGGGTCGTGGCTTGAAAGTAGAGATCGTCCCACGGCGCGAGCTCGACGGTGCGACCGGCGACGGTGAGTCGCGCGCTGCGGGCGGCGGATTCTCGCTCGGAGAAACGCAGTTTCTCGCCGTAGGCGCCGTCGGCGTATTTGAGCGGACCCTGGCCCCACTCGGCGAAGACGAGCACGTTGGCCTGCGCGTCGTAGGCGGGGAGCGCGTGCTTCGCGTTTTTCTCCGCGCGCTGGAGCGCGTCGCTGCCGTCGGCGGCGAGTTTGGCGCTGGCGAGACCGTCGAGGTAATCGAGCAGGATGTAGTCCGCGCGGTAATCGCCTTCCTCGGCCACGCTGTCGATGAGCTGGCCGGAGCGGTAACAGGCGCGGGCGTTATCCGGCTCGCCGTCGCGCCAATAGAGGAGCGCGCGGTAATAGTAGGCCATGACGCGCTCGTAGGGTTCGCCGATGAAGGTCTTCCGCTCTTCGCCGGACCACAGGCTGCGGGCGCGCTGGGCGTCCGCGCGGTTGGCGAGGATGCCGCCCATGGTGAGGATGGCGTCGTCGAAGCGCTCCTTCGCCTCGTCGTAGGCGCCGGCGCGGAGCGCGGCGAGGCCGAGGCGGTATTGCCAGAGGACCTTGTCGCGCACGACGGTGCCGGCGAGCTTGGGGTCGTTGGTGACGAGCAGCTGGTCGGTGGGCAGCGCGGGGCCGACGCAGCCAGCGAGGGTGACGACAACGGCCACGAGCAGAATCGCCCGTGGCCCGATGGAACGGAGACGCGACATCGCGAGAAAGTGAGCACGGCAAAGCGCCGTGCGTCACGCTCAACGATAAGCGGCGTCCTCGAGACCCTGTTTCTTGATCTCGGCGGAGCTCTCCCAGACGATCTCGCTCGTGCGGGCGTCGGTGAGGCGGAAGCTGTAGAGGACGTAGTCACTGACGCCGGCGGACGTGCGCGTGGTCAGGCCCTGGAGCTTGCCGGTGAGGAAGTAGTCGGCGCCGCGGAACTCGACGACGTTCGGATCGCTGCTGGCGGTGACCTGGCCGTTCATCTTGAGCTCACGCTCGCGTTCGAGCGTCTTCATCATCTCGCGATCGAGGAAGCGCACGCGGCCGGCGGCATGCTCGTTCAGGTTCGAGCGGATGCGCGTGAGGAAGATGTCCTTGTTGATCGGGAAGCGGGTCTCGTTGACCACCGGCTCGAGCACCACGCGCGGCGTGGTCTTGGCGTTGGCGACCTCGGGGATGCCGAGGATGCCGCGGACCATCTTGTCGGTGACGGCGACGAGGTCCTGCGATTCAACGCCGGTGCCGGCGACGAAGCCGCGCTCATCGGGGCGCATTTCTGTCACGGGGACGCCGTTGGGATTCTGCACGCCGCCGACGGGTTGTTGGCAGCCCGCGAGAAACGCGGCGCCGAGCGCACAGGTGGAAACAATCAGGAGACGAGGGTTCATTGGGTGCTTGGTAACGAAAAACGAAAGCGACGCGGGCGCGGTCAACGCCCGAAAAGACTGTTCGCGCTGCTCATCGGCGACGAGTTGCCGTAGTAATTGTTCACGATCGTCACCTGCTGCGGCTGCGCTTGCTGCTGCGCCGGCTGCGCGGCGACGACCTCGGTTTCGTAGGCGCGCGCCGGGACGATGCGCCGATACGGGCGGGCGACCGACGCGTCACGCGTGGATCCGAGCACCGCGCCGGCCAGCGCGCCCCAGAGCGCACCACGCGCGCCGTTGCCGCTGCCGGTGTTGTTGCCGATGATCGCACCGAGACCGGCGCCGACCAGCGCACCGCCGAGCGCGCTGTCACCGGAGCCGTAATAGCCGGTGTCGTAGCTGTAGCTCGGGTAGCTGTAGGCGTAGCTCGGGTAGTCGTAGGTGCCGTAGTAGCTGCTCGGCCAAACCGTGTAGCGAGGAGAGTAATAGCCGTAGTAAGGCGTGAACGGCCGGAAGCCCACATTCCAGTAACCGTAGCTGCCGCCATGACGGCGATAATCGCGCCGCCCCCAACCGTCGTGGTAACCGTAGCCGACGCCCACGCGCACACTGGTGCGCGATTCGCCGCGCCACGCAGAGCGCGAGCTGTTCGCGTCGTCCGCCGCCGCGCCGAGCACCGCACCGGCCGCGGCGCCGATGAGCGCGCCCTTGCCGCCGTTGCCATGGCCGCTGTTGTTGCCGATCACCGCGCCGGCGATGCCGCCGAGGACGGCGCCACTCACGGCATTGGGACGAAACGTCTGCGCGGAAACCGACAAAGTGGTCGCGCCCAGTAGGGCGATGGCGAGGAAGTTCTTCATGGTTGGTGAGGGCCGACGGATGGGACACATACCCTAGGGAAGTGTTTCACCCGGAATCAACGAGCGAGCCGGATGCCCCTTAGGGCACAGCCCGCTGTTGCGTTGGCCGGCCGGCGAAGCTACTTGGATTTTCCGACAAAACAACCACTTAGCCCACGTGATCCGCGGCACATTCGATCTTCCGGTGCTCTTCGACTACGGCGCGACTTTCGCGTTCGGCCTGTCGGCGGCGCTCGCGGGCATCAAGCGGCACTATGACATTGTGGGCGTGCTCGCACTGGCGCTGGTCACGGGCCTCGGCGGCGGCCTCATCCGCGACGGGCTTTTCCTCGTTCAAGGCCCCACGCCGCTCCTCACCAATCCGCGCTACATCCAGCTCATCGGCGCGGCGGTCGTGTGCGGCATCCTCTTCGGTTCGCGCATCCATCACTTCGCCCGACTCATCGCCGTCGTGGACGCGCTCGGCCTCGGCGCTTACGCGGCGTTCGGCGTCCAAAAATCCCTCCACGCCGGCTTGTCCGCGCCGGCGGCGATCCTCGTCGGCGTCGTCAACGCCGTCGGTGGCGGCGTCCTGCGCGACCTGCTCTGCCGCGAGGAGCCGCTCGTCTTCAAGCCCGGCCAATTCTACCTGCTCACCGCGCTCGCCGGCGCCGTCACCTTCGTCTTCTGCAGCGTGAACCTCGAGCTGTCGGCGAATCGCGCGGCCATCGTCGCGGTCGTGCTCACGTTCATCTTCCGTGCGCTGACCATCCGTTTCAACTGGCGCACCGCGCCCGTCTCCTCCGGCTCGATCTTCGAAAACGACGACGAACCGCGCCCCGAGCGGAAGTAGTTCCCCGCCGCGCACGCGGCGGCGCCGAACGCCCGAGCGCCCACCGGAGATTTCTCTCCGGTATTTTCCCGGCAAATCTGCGCTACCGTGCGCGACGCCGAAAGTTCCGGCCAACCGCCGGGAATAGTTTCGCCCCGCCGCGAACTCCGCTCCGCCGCGCGCAGTCGCATCTGGTGAACCCGAAACCTCAACCTAGGAACAACCATGAATACCACGACCCGTTGCCTCCTCGTTGTCGCTTCCGCTGCGGCCCTCGCCGCGACCGGTTCGGCTCAACTCGCCCACTCGGCCGCGAACGCCGCTGCCAGCGTCCACCCGGTCGTCCCACCCATGCCGCCTCCGCCGGCCGCCACCGTCAACGCCTCGGCTGCGGTGCAAAACGCCGCCAGCGTCCGCGCGCCTGTCCTCCCACCCGCCACCACCGCCGCGACCGCGGCGACGGCCACGACGAGCGCGGCCGGTGCCTCCGTCGTAGCTTCGCACCACCCCACGGTCGCCGGCAGCGTCAACGCCGCAGCGACAGGCCAGTTGCACGGCGCCGCCGGACTCGACGTTGCCGCGACGCAGGGTCTCAACGCCACCGTCGCCCCGGCCACGACCACCATGCAGATTCAGCAGGCGACATTCGAGTCGCGGAAACAACTTTCCGCCGACCTCGAAGCGAAGATCGAGGCGAGCGAGAAGGCCCTCGCCAACCTGAAGACGCGCGCCAACAACGCGAACGACCGCGCCCGGGACGATCTCGCCCGCGCACTGCGCGAGGTCCGTGCCAAGGAAAAGGAACTGCGCTCCTCCCTGCGCACCGCTGCAAAAACCACACGGGAATCCACGTGGGGCGATGTGCAGGCCCAACTCGCCCACGACTACTCCGCCTACGCGAACGCCGTGATCGCCGCGGGCGCCGTGGTCGACGACAGCGCTTCCGCTTCCGAGCCGAAGTCCTGACCCGCCCTCGTCAACCCGACCGCAGTTCTCCCTTTCGCCGGGGCGGCGCACGCCCCGGCGCGAGCGGGATCATTTTCCCATGAAACTTCTTCGCCCACTCCTCCTCGGCGGCGCGTTCACGGCCGGCGCCAACGTGGCGAGCAACGCCATCTCGGCGACGACACACGATGGCTCCGCGCACTGGCGCGTGTTCGCCCAGCGCCCAAAGGCTTCACCGATGCGAGCCCGGACATCAGCACTGGACTGCGCGCGAGCTGCCGTTTCCGAGCCAGGCAAGGCGTGAGCTCTGTCGCACTCGCGAGTGGCTGGGCGGGGCCGTTTGGCTCGCCGAGAACGCGCTGCCACTCGCCCGGGCGTTCAGTGTTCGCCCCCGCTTGGCGCATCACTTCGCCAGAGCTTCGGCGGTCGAGCTGCCGTGCACCGGACGGCCGCGGCGCGACGCGAGCCAGCGGGTGAAGCGGTCCATGTAGACGTAGATCGCGGGCGTGATGTAGAGCGTCAGCGCCTGCGAAACGACGAGGCCGCCCACGACGGCGAGACCGAGCGGCCGCCGCGAATCGGCGCCCGCACCGAGACCAAGCGCGATCGGCACGGCGCCGGCGAGCGCGGCGAAGGTCGTCATCATGATCGGCCGGAAGCGCACGAGGCACGCTTCGAAGATCGCCTGCTCCGCCACAAACGCGTCGCCCTGCTCACGCTCCTTCGCGATCGCGAAGTCGATCATCATGATCGCGTTTTTCTTCACGATGCCGATAAGCAGGATGACGCCGACGTAGCCCATCACGTTCAGCTCCTCGCGGAACGCCCAGAGCGTGAACAGCGCGCCGAAACTCGCGGCCGGCAGGCCCGAGAGAATCGTCAGCGGGTGGATGAAGTCCTCGTAGAGGATGCCGAGCACGACGTAGATCACGAGCACCGCCATGATCAGCAGCAGGCCCAGGCCTTGCAGCGACGACGCGAACGCCTGCGCCGAACCCTGGAAACCGTAGCTGATCGTCGCGGGCAGTTCCTTGCGCGCGAGTTCGCTCACGACACCGGAGGCCTCGCCGAGCGAGTAGCCGGGTTTCAGGTTGAACGAGATCGTGACGGCCGGCAGCTGGCCGAGGTGATTGACGGTGAGCGGACCGACTTCGCGCCGGAGCGCGGCCACGGTGTCGAGCGGCACGAGTTTGCCGTTCTTGCCCTTGAGGTAGATGAGCGAGAGCGCCTCGGGGCTCTTCTGGAACTCCGGCGCCGTCTCCATGATGACGTAGTATTGGTTCGTCGGCGTGTAGATCGTGGAGACCTGCCGCGAGCCGTAGGCGCTGTAGAGCGCGTCCTCGATCTGTGCCGGCGTGACGCCGAGGGCGGCCGCGCGGTCGCGGTTGATGTCGACGCGCAGCTGCGGATTCGAGATCTGCAGGTCGGAGTTCACGTCCTGCAGGCCAGGGAGGTCGCGCATCTTGCCCTCCATCTTGCGCGCGGCGGCGTAGAGTTCGTTGAGATCGCTGCCGAAGAGCGTGAACTGATACAGCGCCTTCGTGAGCGAGCCGCCGAGGCGGATCGGCGGGAGGAGTTGCGGATAAACTTTGAGGCCGGGAATGCCGGCCAGTTGCACGCGCAACTGCTGCGCGATGACGGCCGCATGCGCGCGCTGGTGACGGTCCTTCAGGATGATGAAGAAGCGGCCTTGGTTGCTGTTCGTCGCCGACGGCCCGCCGCCGATGGCGGACATGAACATCGTGACGTTGGGATTCTTCGCGAGGATCGCCGCGGCGGCCTGCTGGTGTTTCACCATCTCGGCAAACGACACGTCCTGCGCCGCCTCAGTGAACGCGAAGATCTGCCCTGTGTCGTCCGTCGGGATGAAGCCCGTCGGCAACACCCGCGCGACCACGACCGTCAGGATCGCCATGAGCAGCGCGACACCGATCGTGATGACCCGATGCCGCAGCGCGACGCGCAGCGTGCGCTCGTAGAAATCGCGCATGCGGTTGAAAAACGTCTCGAACGCCTCGTAGACACGCCCGTGCGTCTCCTGGTGGCCGACCGGATGCGCCTGCAGGAAGCGGCTGCACAGCATCGGCGTGAGCGTGAGCGACACGACGCCCGACACGAGGATCGACGCCGTGATCGTCACCGCGAACTCGTGCAGCAACCGCCCGAGGATGCCACCCATGAACAACACCGGGATGAACACCGCGACGAGCGACAGCGTCATCGACAGAATCGTGAAGCCGATTTCGCCCGAGCCCTTGAACGCCGCCTCGCGCACCGGCATGCCCTGCTCGGTGTAGCGGACGATGTTTTCGAGCATGACGATCGCGTCATCGACGACGAAGCCGACCGAGAGCGTGAGCGCGAGCAGCGAGAGATTATCGAGCGTGAAGCCCGCGAAATACATCGCGACGAACGTGCCCGCGAGCGCCAGCGGGATGGCGATGCCGGGGATGACGGTGGCGCGGACGTTGCGCAGGAACACGAAGATCACGAGCACCACGAGCACGATCGCGAGCGTGAGCGTGAACTGCACGTCGTTGACCGACTCGCGCACCGTTTCCGAACGATCGGCGAGGACGCTGAGTTGCACCGAGGCCGGCAGCTGCGACACGAAGGCCGGCAACAGCGCGCGCACGCGGTCGACGACCGCGACGGTGTTGGTGCCGGGCTGCTTTTGCACGGCAAGCACGACGGAGCGGTTGCCCTTGCCGTCGCGGTAGAACCAGCTCGCGACACGGTTGTCCTGCACGCTGTCGATCACCTGCGCGAGTTCGCTCAGGCGCACGGGGGCGCCGTTGCGGTAGGCGACGGCGATGTTCGAAAATTCGCCGCTGCTCGCGAGTTGGCCGGTGGCGACGACCGTCATCGCCTGCTGCGGACCGTCGAGCACGCCGGTGGGCAGGTTGACGTTGTGCGCCGAGAGCGCCGCGCGCACCTCGTCGAGCGCGATGCCCTTGGCCGCGAGCGCGCGGGGATCGAGGCGGACGCGCAGCGCGTATTTCTGCGCGCCGAAGATCGACACCTGCGCCACGCCATCGACGGTCGAGATGCGCTGGCCGAGGATCGTCTCGGCGTATTCGTTGACCACCGAGAGCGGCAGCGTCGGCGAGGCGAGCGCGAGATAGAGGATCGGCTGGTCGGCGGGGTTGGTTTTGCGGAAGGACGGCGGCGCCGGCATGTCCGTCGGCAGGCGGCGTTGAACCGCGGCGATGGCGGCCTGCACGTCCTGCGCGGCGGCGTCGATCGTGCGGTCGAGGGAGAACTGGATCGTGATCGTCGTGCTGCCGAGCGCGCTGGTCGACGTCATGGAGTCGATGCCGGCGATGGTGGAGAACTGTTGCTCGAGCGGCGTCGCGACCGCGCTGGCCATCGTCTCCGGCGTGGCGCCTGGAAGGCTCGCGGTGACGACGATGGTCGGGAAGTCGACGTTCGGCAGGTCGGAGACCGGCAGGAGCTTGTAGGCCATCGCGCCGAAGATGCACAGCGCCGCGGTCAGCAGCGTCGTCATCACCGGCCGGCGAATACAGAGGGCGGGGAGATTCATGGCTCAGTCCTGGGCGTCTGCGGCGGCGGCAGCCGCGGCGGCTCCGCTGTTGTTAGTGGCGAGCGCGGCGAACTCGACTTTCGCGCCCGGCAGCAGGCGCAGCTGGCCGTCGGTGACGACGGTCTCGCCGTCCTGCACGCCGGAGGAGAGGAGCGTGCGGTCGCCGTCGGTGCGCACGACCTTCACGTTGCGCAGCTCGACGGTCTTGTCGGCTTTCACGACGTAGAGCGTCGAGCCGTCCTGCGTGGTCTGCACCGCGGTGGTGGGCACGACGAAGACGCCCTTGGTCACGTCGACGAGCGTCTTCACGTGCACGAACTGCCCGGGCCAGAGCACGTGGTCAGTGTTGGCGAAGATCGCTTTCAGCGTCACGGTGCCGGTGGTGGGATCGACGGTGTTGTCGACGAAGCCGAGTTTCCCGTCCGTGCGTTTTACGCCCGAGGCGCGTTCGGTCACGGCGACCGCCGCCGTGCCGCTGGCCATGGCGGCGCGGATGAGTGGCAGCGAGGTCTCAGGCACGGAAAAACTGACCGTGATGGGCGCGAGCTGGTTGATCGAGACGATGGAGGTGTTGGCGTCGTTGGCCTTCACCAGCGCGCCCTCGTGCAACAGCAACTGCCCGGCGCGGCCGGCGAACGGCGCCTTGATCTCGGTGTAGCCGAGCTGCAACTCGGCGTTGGCGAGCGCGGCCTCCTTGGCCTGCACGTCGGCCTTGGTCGTCTGCGCTTTCGTCATGTATTGCGCGTAGGCCTCCTTCGAAATCGCCGACTGCTGGTCGAGGTGCGAATAGCGTTCGGCGTCGAGCGTCGCCTGATCCGCCTGCGCCTTCGCGGTGGCGAGCGCGGCGCGGGCGACGAGCACGGCATTCTCAAACGGCCGGCGATCGAGCGTGACGATGCGGTCGCCCGCCTGCACCTCATCGCCTTCCTGGAGGTGCACCTGCGCAATGATGCCGTCGACCTGGGACTTCACGACGACGGAGCGCTGCGCCTGCACGTTGCCGATGGACTCGATCCAGCGCGGCACGTCGGCCTGGCTGGCTTTGGCCACCTGCACCGGCACGGCCGGCATGCCGCCACCGCGCGCGGCGGAGCCGGACTTGCTGCAGCCGGCCAGCCAGCCGAGCGCGAGCACGAAACTCGCAACGAAACACAGACGAGGAGAAACGCACGTTTTCATGAAAGGGAGGCGCCATTGCGCTCGGCCATCTCGGCGTCGCGCAGGCGGAGGAGGTTGCCGCGAATGCGGATGAGATCCTCGATCAGCGGCGACAGCCGCTCCGGCGGCACACCGTCGAGGTAATCGGCGCGAAGTTCGTCCGCGAGTTCGTTGAGCTTGGCCACGACACGTCCGGCGCGCGCCGTCGGATAAAGCCGGTAGGCCCGCGCGTCCGCCCGATCGTCGTGTCGCTCGATCCAGCCGGCGCGCTCGAGGCGGTCGGCTTGCCGGCTGACGCTGATCTTCTCCATCTGCATCAGCTCCGCGAGCTGGCTCTGCGTGCTGCCCGGCTCGCGCCCGAGGTAGAAGAGGAACATCCACTGCGCACGCGTCAGCCCGAGATGCCGCACGCGGCGGTCGAACACGCGCCGCACCTGCCGATTGATGTCGGACAACAGAAGCGAAACCTGGCGGGTGTCGGCGGCGTGGAGGCGTGGCACGGAGATCGGCATCGGTAAGCTAGCTTACTATTGGAGGCAAGTCCGAGGACGCCACCGCGCCGCACACAGTTACCACGTCCGCCGCGCAGCACAGCGCCCTGCCCCATCGCCACCGCCGCGCAAGCCACCTCCGCCTCTATCGCCGCCAAGGCCCTGCTCCAATGTTCATATCACGAACATCACCACGCCCGCCTCGCCTGTTTTTGGAACTTGGGTGTGGAGGCGCAGCCCGGTTAGGTTGCGGTCATGCCGCGTTACGTCCTCGCGCTCGATCAAGGCACCACTTCGTCCCGCGCCATCGTCTTCGACCGCCGCGGTCGCGCGCACGGGACGGCGCAGCAGGAGTTCGCCCAGCACTTCCCCCGCCCCGGCTGGGTCGAGCACGACGCGCACGACCTGTGGGAAACCACCCGCCTCACCGCGCTCGGCGCCCTCGCGAAGGCGAATCTCACCGCGCGCAGCATCGCCGCCATCGGCCTCACCAACCAACGCGAGACCACGCTGCTCTGGGATCGCCGCACCGGCCGGCCGCTGCACCGCGCGATCGTCTGGCAGGATCGCCGCACCGCCGACGCCTGCGAAAAACTGAAACGCGCCGGCCTCGAGCCGCTTTTCCGCCGCAAGACCGGCCTGCTCCTCGATCCGTATTTTTCCGGCACGAAACTCGCGTGGCTCCTCGACCACCTCCCCGGCACCCGCCGCCGCGCCGAGCGGGGCGAACTCGCCTTCGGCACCGTCGACACGTGGCTGCTCTGGCGCCTCACCGGTGGCGCCGTGCACGCGACCGACGCCTCCAACGCCTCCCGCACGCTCCTCTTCAATCTCCGCACCGGCGCGTGGGACGATGAGCTCCTCAAAATTCTCCGCATCCCGCGCGAAGTGCTGCCCGAAGTCCGCGACAGCTCCGGCGCGTTCGGCGAAGTCACCGCCGTGCCCGCGCTCCGCGGCGTGCCCATCACCGGCATCGCCGGCGACCAGCAAGCCGCGTTGTTCGGTCAGGCCTGCTTCCGCCCCGGCATGGCCAAGAACACCTACGGCACCGGCTGCTTCCTCCTGCTCCACACCGGCGACCGACCCGTCGTGTCGAAAAACAAACTGCTCACCACCGTCGCCTGGCGCCTCGACGGCCGCCTCGAATACGCCCTCGAAGGCTCCGTCTTCATCGGCGGCGCCGTCGTGCAATGGCTCCGCGACGGCCTCGGCCTCATCGCGCGCTCCGTCGACATCGAGAAACTCGCCGCGCGCGTCCCCGACAACGGCGGCGTCTACCTCGTGCCCGCCTTCGCCGGGCTCGGCGCGCCACACTGGGACGCCGCCGCCCGCGGCGCGATCGTCGGCCTCACCCGCGGCAGCAACGCCGGCCACGTCGCCCGCGCCGCGCTCGAAAGCATCGCCTACCAGAGCGCCGACCTCCTCGCCGCCATGCGCGCCGATTGCGGCCGGCCGCTGCGCCAGCTCCGCGTCGACGGCGGCGCGACCGTGAACGACGCGTTGATGCAATTCCAAGCCGACCTCCTCCGCGTCCCCGTCGTCCGCCCGCGCACCACCGAGACGACCGCCCTCGGCGCCGCCTACCTCGCCGGCCTCGCCGTCGGCTTCTGGAAAAACCGCACCGAAATCGCCGCGCTCTGGAGCCGCGAACGGGAATTCCGCCCCGCCGCCCCGGCCGCGCAGACCCGCGCCCTGCACCGCGCGTGGACGCGCGCCGTCGAGCGCAGCCGCCGTTGGTCGGAATAGTCCCGGGCTGGCTACGCAAGTCTGCGTAGTTTCCGGAATTCACTTTGCGGGTCCGGCCCGCGGCGCCCAGAAACCCGGCGCATGATTCGCCGGCTCATCGTGGTCCTGGGCCTGGCCGCGCTGCCATTTGGCGTTCGCGCGGATGATTCGCCGTTGGTGCTGCTGCGCGAGAGCGCCGAGCTCGTCATCGCCGGAAAATCGAGCGAAGCCACCGCCAAATACATCCAAGCCCTTGCCGAGACCGGCGAGAACACGCCGGAGCGCCGACGCATCTTCCTCCTGCAACGCGGGCTCGAACTTTGGGCGCGCGGGCGCGCCGATCTCGCCGCACTCGAGATCCCCACGCTCCGCCGGATCACGGCGGATGCGCCGGAGGCCGCGGCGCTCGAGGCCTTCCTGCTTCTCGACCAGGGCAAGCCCGCCGACGCCCAGAAGGCCTTGCCCAGCGAAGACCAGGTCACTCCCTTTGTCGGCCCGGTGCTGGCGTTGGCCATGATGCACGATCCGTCGCACGACTACTCGTCTGCGCTCGACGCGGTCATGGCGGAGATCACCAGCGCCGACGCCTCCAACTATCTCCGCTCGCGCGCGCTGGGCGAGTGGGGCGAACGCATCGGCGATGACCGCATCGCGCTCGCCGGCTGGGAGGCCGCCGCCCAAGCCCTGCCGGCCCACGCCGCCACGCGGGAGAAATTCCACGCCCGCGCCCTCGCCTACGCCGAGCATCCGCCCGCCGCACCGTTTGAAAAATACCTCGGCACCCTCGTCACCTCGGGCAACCCGATCGAAGCGGCGGACTCCGAACTGCCCCGCCTGCTCGCCGACGCGCGCGAGCGCCACGACGCCGCCACCGCCTGGCAGTGCGCCATGCGCCTGACGCTGGTTCGCTCGGACGACCCGGCGGTGAGCCTCGACTTCGCGCGCGCCTCCAACGCCATTTTCTACCTCGAGCCCGGCCGCGGCACGCTCGCTGCACTCCTCGAACGCGACCCCGCCAACACGACCGCTCTCGCTTTGCTCGCCGAGAACCGCTTGCTCGCCGGCGAACTCGACGATGCGGACAAGCTCCTCGCCCGCGTCCGCGAGCTGGCGCCCAACCAGACCAAGATCGGCGACACGAACCTCATCGCTCTCGCCGCGCGAGTCGCGACGGCGCGCGCCGCCGTGCGCCAGGATCTGCCGCCCCTCCTCGACGAGTTGCGGCGCACGCCGTCCTCGCCCGCCGCATGGGCCAGGCTCTCCGACTTCTGGCTCACGCGCGACATGCCGGGCCGGGCCTACGCATGCCTCCTGCCGGAGTCCGGCGACCCGACCACCGCCGGCCTCACCCTGCGATTCTGGGCGCGGCTGGCGGAACGTTTCCCGGGCGACAAACTGGCGGGAATGCTCGCGCATCACGCCGACGAGGAGGCCAAATCCCGACTCGAAGACGATCCGCGCAACGCCGCCGCGTGGGCGACCCGCCTCGCTGCCCTGCGCCTCCTCCAGACCACACCGCTGGATTTCCTCCGCGAACATCGCGATCTCCTCGTCTCCGCCCAAGCCGTGGGCGTCCGCGAAGAACTCGCGCCCTTCCTCGCGCTGCAAAACGCCCTCCAAGCCGCCACCGTGGAGGAGTTCGACGCAGCATTCACCGCGCTGAAGGCGAGCGATGCAACCGACGCCATGCTCGCCGGCCTCGCCCGCCAGCGCGCCCGCCTCACGCAGGCGCAGCCGCGCTACCTCGCCGCGATGGCCGCTCGCAAAGCGGCCCTCGAGAAGAAAGACTGGGTCGCGCTCGCCGCCGCCGATCGCGACGCCGCACAAGTCACGCCTTCGGGTTCCGCCTACCTCGATCTCACCGCCGAACGCGAAATGGCGCTCGGCTATGCAGCCGCCGCCCAAGGGTTGTTCGGCACCGCCGCGATCGACTTTGATAGCGCAGCAACCGGCGCGTTTTCCCTCGAGAGAATTCAGGAAGCCAAAGACCGCGCTCAGGAAGCCCGCACCGCTGGCGCTGCCGCCCTCGGCCAGCTCTACGCGGGCAAGCAATGGGACGCCTTCGTGCGCACCGCCGATGACTGGGAAAAATTCACTCCGCTCACGCCCGATTTCGCCATCTGGCGCATCACCGCGTTGGTGGAGGCGGGCCATCTGCCCGAGTCCGTGACCCGGGCCGACGCCACGCTCGCCCGCACCGACCTGACCGAGGCGCAGCGCAAGGCCATCGCTGCAGCGCGCGACAGGATCGTCTCCATCCAGCGCAAGGGGCAGCTGCGCAAGGCCTGGCAGCTCTGGGTCACGGGCCGCTACGACAGCTCCATCGCCGTGCTCCGGACCTTCGGCGACTCGCCCTTCGCCAACACCAGCACCCGGCTCATCACGGCGGACCGGCTCAATTCCCTGCATCGGACCGACGAGGCGCTCGCCGTCGCCATCGCGGCCGACCGGCTCGCCGAAGACCCAGCCACCCGCGTCTCGTGCCTCCGCATGATCTTCGCCTTGCACGGCCCGCCGCCGTCCGACCTCCGCCAGATCGGCAACGTGGAGATCGGCTACGTCGTCGGCCCCGCCTTGCTGGCCGAGATCTCTGCCATGGCGAAAAGCACCCGCGCCGCGCACGATCCCTATCTCGAGAGTTGGCTCAATCCCGTGCTCTCGCGTCGCCTGGCCCACATCCGCGAACTCGCGGGCTCGCTCAAATCCCGCTCGGAATCAGCCACCGCCAGCGCCGCCAGCTTCACCGCCCAATATCGCACCCTGCAATCGAACCTCGGTGCCAGCTGGACGCCTTCCGGCAGCGACAGTTCCCCCTTTGAGAAGGGCAGCTGGATGAATCCCTACGAATCCGGTCCCAGCTATCTCGCGCAGCAGGAATACGACGCCGGCGTCCGCGCTCTCGTCGCCAGTGCCTACAAGGAGTCGGCCCGCCTTTCCGCCGTCATCGAGCACGACCGCGCGGTGATCGAACAGCTTCAAAAAGAAGCGAGGGAGATCTTCGCGCCATGACGCCGACGACCGACCGCACCCGTGCGCCCGTTCACGTCATCCGCCTCCTGATCGTCGGCTTCGCCGCCGCCACGCTCGGCTCCGCCCTTCGCGCCGGCAACCAGACCTACGATCCCGAATACATCACCATCCTGCACGGCCAAGAGTCCCGCTACAGCTCCGACATCGAAGGCTTCGAGCGCGACCGCGGACGCTGGAACGTCGAAGCCCAGCTCGCCGAGGCCCACCACCATCGCGGCCTCGTCCGCGACAAGCTCAGGAACTACCGCGGCTGGCTCGAGGACGAGGAGGCCGCCATCCGCATCGATCCGTCGCGCCCTTGGTATTATTGGGGACGGGGCAATGCCCGCAGCTGGCTCGACGACTACGAAGGCCAGGTCGCGGACTTCGAAATCGCGCTCGCCAAGGCCGTCGTCGCCACGCCCAGCGAGGCGGCCGACTACCGGAACCGCCTCCGCGACGCCCGCCGCGACCTCACCTTCAACGTCGAGGAACGCGACCACAAGACCGCGCACGCCAGCTGGAAGGCGGGCCGCGACAAGCAGGAGAAGGGCGATCACGCCGCGGCCGCCGTGGATTTCACCCTCGCGATCGCCGCCGATCCGCTCTGGGCCATACCGCACCACGAGCGCGGTTTCAGCCGCCTGAGATTCGGCGACCTGCGCGGCGCCGCCGAGGACGCCGCCAATGCCGTGCGCCTCGATCCCTCGCGCTCCGAGCTGCACTACATCTACGCCGACGCCCTCGGTCGGACGGGTCGGCTCGAAGAACGACTGCTGGAGCTGCAGAAATCCGTCGAGTGCGCCGAGGCGGAATACCTCGCCGACGACTACGCCCGCTACGCGAAGGAGCTCGCCGAGGTCTACCATGCCGTCGCCGAGCCGGTCCTCGCCGTGAAACGCGATCACCCCGACGCCCACGCCGCCTACGCGCTCGGCCTCGCTGAATACGCCGCGGGGCACTACGAGAATTCGCTCCGCGCCCACACCCGCGCGCTCGAGCTCTTCCCGGGCTTTGCCCGCTGCCGCGAGCGCCTGGCGCTCGAGCAGGCCGAGTTGCCCTTCAACCTCCAACGCCGCGATCAACCGGATGCCTACGCTTCGTTCGCCTACGGCCGCGAACGCGAGGCCGCCGGCCAGTTCACCGAGGCGGTCGACAGCTATCGCTGGGCCACGGATTTCGACCCCACCTGGCTGCCCGCCCACGAGGCCCGGCTTCGCGCCGCCACCGCCGCCCAGCCGCAGACCGCCGTCCTCGTCCAAGTCCGCCTGACCGAACTCGACGCCATCATCAGCCTGCAGGAAAAGTCCGGCGCGCCCGCCGTGGAAATCGCCCGCCGCCGCGCCGAACGCGCCGCGCTGACGCCCGCCCGCTAACCACCCGGGCACCTCGGCCAGGTCGTTCAACCCTTTCGTCCCGCGACACCACCGTTCCCGCCGAGCCTCGCCAATCCGGTCCGGCCGTCCGCGGGGTAAATTCCCGCTGATATTGCGCGCCCGGCGCTCCCCGGGGCTTGCCGCATTCCAATCGAAGGGACAAGAGTAGCCCTTGCCTTCGACATGAAATCCCTTCGCGCCTTTCGCCACGTCCTCCTCAGCGTTGCTCTCACCGCCGGCCTCTCCGCCGCCGAGAGCGACCTCGCTTCGCTCCGCGCCAAGGCCGAAAAGGGCAACGCCATCGCGCAATACAACCTCGGCCTCGCCTACGCCGAAGGCCGCGACACGCCCGTCGATCGCACCGAAGCCTACGTCTGGCTCTCCCTCGCCCTCGAAAACGGCGCCCGCGGCCGCGCGCTCGACACCCTCACGGCCCAACTCAGCGCGAGCGAGCTCGACGCCGCCAAATCCCGGCTCGCCGAGCGCCGCGGCGCGAAGGCCGCCCCCGCCGCCGCACCGACGACCGCCTCCGCTTCCAACCTCGAAGCCGAGCTCGCCCAAACCAAGTCCGACCAAAAACAACTCAGCACCGAACTCGCCGCCGCCTGGAAGGAAACCGACCAGCTGAAAGCCGAGCTCGAGAAAACGAAAGCCGCCGCCGCATCCGCCGCCGACGTCGAGCAACTCCGCCGCGAACGCGACTCCCTTTCCGCCAAGATCACCGAGCTCGCCGGCGACATCGCCACCCTCCGCGCCGAGCGCGAGCGCCTGCAAAAACTCGCCGCGCAGATGCAGAAGGAAGTTTCCGATTCCCGCGACACCGCACGCGCCGCCCAGGAACAGGCCCGCACCTCCGAACAGCGCATCGGCGAACTCGTCCGCCAAGTCGAACTCCAGAAAACCGAACTCGCCCGCGCCGACGAAGCCCTCAAGTCGCTCCAAGCCGCGCCCGCGCCGACCAAGGAATCGCCCGAGCTCGCGCAAAAAATCCGCGAACTCCAGGCCGCCCAAGCCGAGATCGAGACCGCCCGCGCCGCCAATGCGCAGCTGAACGCCACGCTCACCAAAGCCGCGCAGGACCGCACGAACCTCGAGCGCATGCTCACCCAGGCGCAGACCGCCGCGATCGATTTCGGCAAACAGATCGACGCCCTCAACGCCGAGGTGAACACCCTCAAACAGAAGCCCGCCGTCGCCGCCTTCCCCGACCTGCGCGAGCGCGTCGCCGACCTCGAAGCCCAGGTCACCGCGCTCCGCAACGCGCCGCCGGCTTATCCCGATTTGCGCGAACGCGCGGCCGACCTGCAGGCCCAAGTCACGGCCCTGCGCAACGCCCCGCCCGCCTACCCCGATCTCCGCGAGCGCGTCGCCCAACTCGAGACGCAACTCGCCGCCGCCGCCAGCTCCGCCGCGACGCAACCCGCGGCACCGAGCTATCCCGATCTCCGCGAACGCGTGGCCACGCTCGAAAAACAACTCGTCGAAACCAACCGCCGCGCCGACACGCTCGACTCCCGCGCCACCGAGCTCGCCAACGCCCGGACCGCGCTCGAGAACGACCTCGCCACCGTTCGCGCCCAACTCAGCCGCAGCCTCCAGCAAGCCGGCGTGGCCCAGGAAGCGGCCGACAAGCTCGGCGCCGCCAACCGCACCCTCGAGGAACAACTCGCGTCCGCGAAAAACGCCGCGCCCAGCTATCCCGACCTGCGCGATCAAGTCGCCGAGCTCCAACGCCGACTCGCCGCCGCACAGAGCGCCGCGCCCGCCTACCCCGATCTCCGCAGCCGCGTCAGCGAGCTCGAAGCCCAACTCGCTGCGACCAGCGCCCGTCCCGTCGCACCGAGCTATCCCGATCTGCGCGAACGCGTCGCCGATCTCGAAGCCCAGCTCGGCGCGTTGCGCAACGCGCCGCCCGCCTACCCCGATTTGCGCGAACGCGTGGCCGAGCTGACGCAGCAAATGGCCGCCCGCCCCGCGACGCCGAACTACCCCGATCTCCGCAGCGACGTCGCCGACCTGCGCCGCCAGCTCGCCACCGCCCGCGACGCCAAGCCGAGTTACCCGGACCTCCGCGAACGCGTCGCCGAGTTGGAGCAGCGACTCGCCCGCGCGTCCCAACCGAGCGCGCCGGCCTATCCCGATCTTTCCGCCCGCGTCGCGCAACTCGAGTCCGCCCTCGCCACCGCGCGCGCCCAACTCGACGCCGCCCAGCGCGAGACGGCGGCGGCGCCCGCCGAAGATCCCGCCGCGTTGAAAGAGAAACTCGCCACCGCCGAGGATAAACTGGCCACCGCGCTCACCGGCTACTCGCAGCTCCAGAAAGATTACGACGCGCTCCAGGAGAGCATGTCGAAATCCACCGGCGCACTCAGCAGCGAGAAGGATTCGCTCGCCTCGCGCCTCGTCGCCGCCGAGGAATCCGCCCGCAACGCCCAATCCGAAGTCGCGCGCCTGAACGACGCCCTCGCCGCCACCCAGCGCGGCAGCAGCCAAGCCGGCACCGAACTCGCCTCAACGCGCGCCCTGCTCCAGCAAGTCCAGGGCACCAACGCGCTCCTCGCGCAGGAAAACTACCAGCTCAAGGCTGCGCTCGCCGGCAATCCCGCCGCCCGCAGCGCCGCGACCGTCGCCGCCGCCGCGAATGTCCGCACGCACACGGTCGAGGCGGGCGATTCGCTCTCGAAGATCAGCCAGCGCTACTACGGCAATCCCGGCCGCTGGCAGGAAATCTACGGCGCGAACCGCGAGCTCATCGGCCCCCAAGGCCAGCTCAAGGTCGGACAGGTCCTCCGCATCCCGTAAGCCGGCCCGCACTTCTCACTCCAAAGGCCCGCCGCGCGCGGGCCTTTTTGTTTTTACTGCGGGAACAGCGCCACGCACGCCGCCAGCGCCGCCAGCGACGTGGCCACGCTCACCACGATCGTCGCCGAGGCGAGCTGCTCGTCGCCCTTCAGCTCCACCGCCATGGTGTAGGAGACGATCGCGGTCGGCGCGGCGGAGAGAATCATCAACAGGCTCGTCTCGACCGCGCCGAGACCGAACATCCGCGCCGCGGCCCACGCCAGCAACGGCCCGCCGAACGTCTTCAGCACCGCCGAGCCCACCGGCGCTTTCCACGCGGAGCCGAGCCGCGCCGTCACGAGCGAGCCACCGACGCCGAGCAAGCCGAGCGGCAGCGCCATCTCGCCGAGCGCTTCCAGCGTCTGCGCGATCGCATGCGGCAGCGTCCAGCCCATCGCCGCGAAACCCATGCCCGCCAGCGTCGCCAGCAGCGGCGGCGTCACCGCCAGTTGCCTCACGACCGGCCGCACCGACGCCCAGCCAAACGCGTGCTGACTCGCCACGAGCACGACGACCGCGCCGAGATTGTAGATCACCATCGTCGGTGCCACCACCAGCACGGCCGCGGAGTGCAGCGGCATCCCGCCGAGCACCGGCACATTCGGCAATGCGAACACGATCGGCAGGCCCACGAACGCCAGGTTCCCGCGAAACGCCCCCTGCACGAACGTCCCCATCGCCCCACCCGGCACGCGCAACAGCACGGCGAGCGCATATCCGGCAACGAGCGAGAGCGCGAGCACCACGCCCATTGCGCCGAGCAATTTCTCGGCCCCCGCCGCCTGATGCAGCGAATTCACCAGCTGGCTGAACAACAGCGCCGGCAACCCGAGCCAGTAGGTCACGCGATTGGCCTCGCGCAGGAAGCTCGCGGACACGAACTCCGTGCGCTGCATCCACGCGCCGAGCGCGATCATCAGGAACACCGGAGCGAGCGCGTTGAGCACGAGCATGGCCCGGGACTTTGCGTCGCCCACCCCGACGCGTCCACGTCGAAAGTCCGGCGGCCCGCCGCGCAGTCCGGAATAAACCGGGCGCGGCGACGCTCCTAAATTCTCCCATGCACTCCCTCACCGCTCTCCGTCGCCCGCTCTTTCTCTCCGCGCTTGCCCTGGCCGCGCTGCTGTCCTCGCCGGCTCGCGCCGCCGATCTCGCCTCCTCCCCCACCACCGCACATCCGCTGACCGTCGGTGCCCGCATACCCGACGCCGCAGTGAAAACGATGGACGGCTCCGACACCTCGCTCGCCACCCTGCTCGACGGCAAGCCAACGGTGCTGATCGTCTTCCGCGGCGGCTGGTGCCCGTATTGCACGCAGCACATGGCGGAACTGGCCGAAGCCGAACCGAAACTCATGGAGCTCGGTTTCCAGATCGTCGCCATCAGCACCGACCAGCCGAAGAACATCCGTTTCCTCACGCAGGAAAAGCACCTGACCTATCGCCTGCTCTCCGACCGCGACATGCACGCCTCGAGCGCGCTCGGCTTGGCTTACCGCATCGACGCCGAGACGCAGAAAAAATACGCCCGGTGGAACATCGACCTCCCCGCCGTCCCCGGCGACGCCGAGGCGCGCTGGCTGCCCGTGCCCGCGGCGTTCGTGATCGCGCGCGACGGCACCGTGCGTTTCGCGCACGCCGATCCGGACTACAAGATCCGCATCAGCGGCGAAAAACTCCTCGCCGCCGCGCGCGACGCGATCCGCTGAGTCGGGGATTTTGCTTCGCGTCGGCGAGCCAAACTTGTTCGGCTCGCCGGCATGTCGACTCACTCGATCGCATTCATCGGCACGGGCGTGATGGGCCGCAGCATGGCCGGCCACCTGCAGAAGGCCGGACATCGGCTGCACGTGCACAACCGCACGAAGGCCAAGGCGCAGGACCTCCTCGACGCCGGCGCCGTGTGGCACGACACGCCGGGCAGCGCGGCGGCGCAGGCGGACTTCGTCATCACCATCGTCGGCTATCCGCGCGATGTGGAGGAGACCTACTTCGCGCCGACCGGCGTGCTCGCGCAGGCGCGACCCGGCGCCGTGCTGATCGACATGACGACTTCCAGCCCCGCGCTCGCGCGCCGCATCGCCGCGGCCGCAACGGCGAAGGGCCTCACGGCGCTCGATGCACCCGTGACCGGCGGCGATGTCGGCGCCCGCGAGGCGCGGCTCTCGATCATGGTCGGCGGCGACGCGGCGGCGTTCGAGCGGGCGAAACCGCTGTTCGACGCGATGGGCAAGATCGTCGTCTTTCACGGCGCGCCCGGCAACGGCCAGCTCTGCAAGCTCGCCAACCAGATCGGCATCGCCTCCGTGATGATGTCGTGGAGCGAGGCGCTGGCCTTCGCGAAGTCCGCCGGCTTGGACCCGCAGCGCGTGCTCGAAAACATCGGTGGCGGCGCGGCCGGCAGCGTTGGCATGACGGTGCTGGCGCCCCGCGCACTGCGCGGCGATTTCGCGCCGGGCTTCTACGTGAAGCACTTCATCAAGGACATGAACCTCGCCCTCGAGGCCGCCGCCGAGTTGAAGCTCGATCTGCCGGGTCTCGCCGCAGCGAAGAAACTCTACGATCTCGCCAGCGCGAAAGGCTACGACGACTGCGGCACACAGGTCCTTTTCCGACTCTACGCCGAGCGGGCGTGAGGGTCTGAGCCACGACGGGCTCTCTGTTGAGGGAGCGTTCACAACCGAGCGCGGATCACGTCGCGTTCGACGGCGAGGCTCGACGCGAGGGCGAGCCCGACAAGCTCCCGTTGTCACCTATCAGGTGACAAAGTCGGGGGACGCGGCACTCACAATTCCTTCGGTTCGAGCATCGCGAGGCCGCGCATCGTGGCGTCGGTGACGGCGCGGTAGGTCCACTGGCCGGGCCAGTCGCGGCGCAGGATGACGTCGAGACGGTCGGAGCCGCCGGAGACGGCGACGTTGCGCAGGAGCGGCGTGCCGGATTCGGCGAGCAGCGGCAGGCGCTCGGCGCTGGCGCGGATGAGACTTTCAACGACCGCGGAGAGCATCTGCTCGCGCGTGGTGGCGAGCGTGAGCCCAGTGAACGCGCCCTGGCGTTGCACGATGCTCGTGCGTTCGCCGGCCATGTAGGGTTCGAAGCGCACGGAGCCGGACGCTTTCGGGCCGAGCTTCGCGAGGCGGCGGAACTCCGCCTGGAATTCCGCGATCGGCAGCGTCGGGCACATCTGGTCGCGCACCCAGTAGATCGCGGACGCCACCGCGGCGAGCGTGCTGACCTGGAGAAATTTTCCGTCGAGCCCGAGCGCGCGGGTAAGCAGTCGCTCGTGCGGCTTCGGCTTGTCGGTGCAGAGAGCGAGGACGTCGGTGGAGCCGGTGACGTTGAAGAGCTGGCCGACCTTCGCGCCGGCGAGGATCATGCCGGCGCTGCCGTCCATGAGGCCGACGATCATCGGCGTGCCGGCGCGCAAGCCGAAGGCGCGCGCCGCCTCGGGCGTGATGCGGCCGCCGATGCGGTCGGCGTCGTGGACTTCGGGCAGCAGACTTTGGTCGATGCCGAGGTTGGCGCAGAGCTCGTCGCTCCAGCCGTCGAGTTTGAGCGTGCGGTAGAGGCCGGTGAAGGAGGCGTTCGACGGATCGATGACGCGCGCGCCAGTCAGGCGGCGATGGAGGAAAGTGTTGAGGTGGCCGACGAGGTCGGCGCGGCGCAGGCGTTGCGGCTCGTGTTGCTTGAACCAGGCCCAGGTCGTGGAGCTGATGCCGCCGGGGAACGGCCGGCAGCCGCAGGTGTTGAGGTGCGCCGCCTTGCCCATGCGTGCCTCGAGCGCCTCGGCTTGGGCGACGCTGCGGCGGTCCTGGTGCGTGACGATCGGCGTGAGGGCGTTGCCTTTGGCGTCGAGCGCGACCCACGCCGGGCACATCACGGCGAGGTGGATGGTGTCGACGTTTTGCGCGAGGCCGTTCAGGCCGGCGATGGCGGTGCGGACGGCGCGGAGGAGTTCGTCGGGCTCGACTTCGACCTTCGGGCCGTCGCAACGGGATTTGAAGAAGGCGCGGGGGGATTCCGCGAGGGTGGTCTTGCCGCGGAGGATGCCCGCGATGACCGAGGAGGAACCGACATCGATGCCGAGGATCGTCGCCATGGCCGCGGACGCTACGACGCCGGAGCGCAGGCGGGCAACGCTGCGCTGGGGCGCATTGTTGCCCGGAGTAAATCGATCAGGAGTGCGAGGCGGTCGCGCGGCGACGCGCCAACAGGACGACGGCCAGCCAGCCGCCCAGCGCCACGAGGGCGAAATTGGCGGCGATGAACCAAGTCGGATACGGGCTGCCGCGAGCGCGCAGGGCCGAAGCAACGAGGAAGAGCAGCGTCACCATCACCGCCTGCCGGGGGCCGCCCTCGGTGGAAAACCGGCCCGCGAGAAACGCTCCGGTCACCACGGCAATGAAGTAGCCGACGAGCACCACGATGAAGACATGCCATGGCAGCGAAGACACGTAGGCGGCGACGGCGGCCTGATTTTGCCAATCGATGCCGGCCGCGGGCGGCGCCAAGCGACCGCCGACGAAGCCAGAAATGCCAATCAGCAGCATGCCAACGAGAGCGCCGGCCAGTGCAGCGAGCGTGTTGCGGAGAACGTCTTTCATGGGAAAGGCGGCAGCATTGGCCGCGGGGCAGCGGAGTCGAGTCGTGTTTCGGCCGCGGCCATTCCGGACAAAAAAAGAGCCGGGCGGTGAGGCCCGGCTCGATTTAGACACACACACACTAACAACTAAAGCGATGATCAGAATTCGCGGGAGATGCGAACATACCAGAAGCGCGGATCGATGATCGCGATGCCGGCGTTGTAGCCCTGGCTGGCGGGCAGGTAACGCGGCGGCTCGGAATCGAACACGTTGCGGACGCCGACGGTGATGCGCGTTTTCCAGAGGCCGGCATAGCTGACCTGCGGGTTGACGAGGATCTGGGCGTCCTGCTTCGGCGAGAGGTAGTTGGTCACGATCGTGCTCGTGGGCATCTCGCCGAGGTAGTTGACGAACACGGAGGAGGACCAGTCGCCCTTGTTCCAGGCGAGGGTGACGTTGCCGCGCCAGAGGGCGGAACCGTCTGTGCCATCGAGGTCGGTGACGCTGGAAGCGCCGAGCGAGTTGATGTTCTCGCGCTCGAAGTTGGCGATGTAGGTCGCGGCGGCGCGGGCGCGGAAGTTACCCCAACGCGCGGTCTTCCACTGGTAGCCGATCTCGAAGTCGTAGCCTTCGTAGACCTGCTTGCTGGAGTTATACCAGTCGGTGCTCACGTAGTCGATGATGCCGACGGTGTAGCCGAGGGCGGCTTCGGCGGGCGTGAGCGGCTTGCGGACGACGCGGCCGGCGGGGAGCGTGAGCTCGTTGGTCAGCGTGAACTGGGCGCTGTCGCGGGTGATCAGGCTCCGTTGGTCGAACTTGAAGTAGCCGGCTTCCATAACGAGGCCCTTGAGGGGGCCGACCGGGACTTCGATCACGGTGGAGATCGAGTAGGTGTTCGTCTCCTCGGGCTGGAGGCCCGGATTGCCCTTGCCGAGCGTCTTGATCTGGGCGGAGGGCTGGTCCGGACGGCGCGGATCGAACACGGCACCGGAGGTGAAGCTCACGGAGCCGGCGCTGTAGAGATACTGCAGGTCGGGCGCGCGGAAGGATTCCGAGTAGGAACCGCGGAGGAGGAGCCACTTGTTCGGGCGGTAAGCGAGGGCGATCTTCGGCTTGGTGGTGGTGCCGAAGTCGGAGTAGTCCTCGTAGCGGGCGGCGAGCTGGGCCTCGAGGGCGCCGAAGCCGGAGCTGCGAGCGAGGATCGGCACGCTCAACTCGGCATAGGCCGAGGTGACGTTGCGCTTGCCGGTGTAGCCGAAGCCTTCGGAGCCGCCGACGACGTTGCCGCTTTCGTTCTCGAGGGTGCGGGTGTCGGTGATGCTTTCCTTGCGGAACTCGGTGCCGGCGGCGACGCCGACCTTGCCCGCGGGCAGGTCGAAGAGGAAGCCGTTGGCGCTCAGTTCATAGATGTTGCTCGTGAAGGTGGTCTTGGTCGGATTCGAGCCGGAGTAGTAGTCCGTGATGCGCGAATCTTCGGGACCGAACGGGTTGGCATACAGCAACGCGCCGTTGATGACGACGCCGTTGAGGGCTTCCTGGACGCGGCTGTCGAACGCGGTGCCGGGCGAGGAATTGTAGAAGCTGCCTTGGGCATACATGGCGGAGGTCTGCCAGGCCCAGTCGTTCGGAAGGTCACCCTTGAGGCCGACGAGCATGCGCGGGTAATCCGACGTGGTGTCGCTGACGCGCGGGCCGGCGTTCACGAGGCGGTAGGTGCTGAGCTCGATGGCCTGGCCGGCGCCCGGGAAGTAGCGGTTGCCATACGGGTTGTAGGGATTGTCGGCGGAGACGCGGAGGCGGCCGTTGGTGCCGGCGCCCTTGTCGGTCGTGGTGAACGGCGACGGGGCGGCGTTGTTGATGCCGGTGATGCGGCGGTAGAACAGGTCGGCGAAGCCGCGGATCGTGTCCGTGAACTCGTGGTTCACATAGAGCTGGAAGCCGAAGCGGTTCTCTTCGGGCGAGAGGAGCGTGTCCTGTTGGAAATCGTAGAGACCGGCGCCGGTGACGCGGCTGGTCGCGACGGCGTCGGCGACGCGCGGATCGGTCGTCGGATTGAGGAACGAGCGGATGGTGTTCGTGCCGGGAATGAAGAAGCGGGCCGGGAACGTGCTGGACGAGCGCCAATCGACGCCGGTGACGGTGCCGAGGATGGTGCCGCCGGCGCCCGCATCGCTGACTTCAACCTGGCCAGCGCCGCTCTTGTCGTCGCGGAGATCGGCGGTGCGGGACCACGAGTAGTCGCGGTCGGCGATCGCATTGCGCTTATAGATGTCGGCCATCGCGGTGAGGCTGGTCTTGCCCGTGCGCGCGCCGGCAATGATGAAGGCGGAGGTCTCGAGGGAGTCGTTGCCGAAGGTGTTGCCGATCGACAAGTCCATGCCGACGCCGGTGTAGTCCTGCTTCAGCTTGATGTTGAGCACGCCGGCGACCGCGTCGGAACCGTAGATGGCGGAGGCGCCGTCCTTGACGATTTCGATGCTCTCGACCGCAGCGGCCGGGATCTGGCGGAGGTCGACGACGGTCTGGAAGCCGTTGAACGTGCCCGCGCCCGACGGAGCCGCGCGGCGGCCGTTGATGAGGACGAGGGTGTTGTTGTTGCCGAGGCCACGGAGGTTGACCGTGGACGTGCCGGAGGCGAAGCCCGTGCTGGAGCTGATCGGGGTGATCGAGCTGCCGGTGTTGAACGGCATGGCGCGCAGCGCGTCATCCACCGTCGAGAAGCCGGTCGCTTGCAGGCTTTCCTGGGTGATACGGACGACGGGGCTGGGCGTCTCGGCGTCGACGCGGCGGATGCGCGAGCCGGTGACTTCGAACTGCTGCAGCTTGACGGTTTCTTCCGGCTTGGCGTCGCTCGTCTGGGCAAATCCAGGCGTCGCGGAGAGGATGGACAGGAGCGCGCTCAAAACCGAGGCGCTCGCCATCCGCGAGGGATGCGAGGTGTTCTTGTTCATGGTTTGGTTGGTGGACCTCTGCGTGGGAACGCACGAGGGCAACGCATACCTCAGCGGGGCTCCCTTCGGCGGACAACGCGCCGTCGACTCAACTTGCCGGCCATACGACGAACGCGGAGGAAAACGAGCCAACCGCGACAGGTCTGCGGCGAAACGTCAAAATCGGTCGCTCCCGCGCGGCGCTGGCTCGCACCGGCAGACACGCACCAAGCGCCGCCGAAAGTCACTTCAGTCTATCGAGCACGCCACGATAGCTCGGTCCGATCGGCAGCGCCGTGCCGTCGTCGAGCTCCATGCCGTGGCTGCGGGCAAGCATCGGCATGACGCGGCGCACGTAGTTCAGGTTCACGATCGTGCTCTTGTGGATGCGGACGAAAATCTCGGGGTCGAGCATCTCCTCGATCTTGGTGAGGGTCATGCGCACCATCAGACCGCGCTCCTTGAGGTGGAGCTTCACGAAGTCGCCCTGCCCTTCGACCCAGCGGATGTCGGGCTGATTGAGGAAGTGCAGCTGGCCATCGGCCTTCACCACGAGGCGTGAAAAGTCGGTCGCATTCGGAGCGGGCGTCGGGGCCGCGCCGCTCGCGGCGAGGGCGGGCTGGAGCTTTTCCAGCAGTGCGCGCAACGCCTGCTCGGTGGCGCCGAACGAGCCGGCGCGGATGCGGCGCTTGGCGCGGTCGAGCGCGGCGTGGAATCGCTCGTCGCTGTAGGGTTTCACGAGGTAATCCGTGGCCTGCAAATCGAAGGCGCGGAGGGCGAACTCGTCGAAGGCCGTCACGAAGACGATCTCGGGGCGCTCGCCGGCGGGCAGTTTTTGCAGCAACTCGAGGCCGGTGAGGAGCGGCATCTGGATGTCGAGGAACACGAGCTGCGGACGCAGCTTGCGGATCATCTCGAGGCCGCCCTCGCCGTCCGTCGCTTCGCCGACGACGTCGATGTCGGTTTCGTTTTCGAGCAAGGTGCGCAAGGCGCGCCGGGCGGGACGCTCGTCGTCGACGATGAGGACGCGGATCTTTTCCATGGTCAGTTGAGTTGGCTGGCGGCGCTGGCGGTGCGGAACGGCAGTTCGATCGTCACCACGCAACCGGCGGGGTTGCTGAGGTCGTAGGTGAGCTTGTGCGTGGGGCCGAAGGCGCGCTCGAGTCGGGCGCGCGTCGCCTGCAGTCCGATGCCGTGGCTGTCGCGTGCGTCGACCTTGCGGCCGCCTTCCGCCGGGTCGTTGAACACCTCGAGGCGCATCCGGCCGGCGTCGAGGCGTTGCGCGCTCACGCGCACGCGGCCGGGGTGGCGGCGCTGCGCGATGCCGTGCTTCACGGCGTTTTCGACCAGCGGCTGGAGGATGAGCGTGGGCACGAGGGCGTTGAGGCACTCTTCGTCGGCCTCGAAACTGGTGACGAGTTTCTCCTCGAAGCGCACGCGCTCGACGGAGAGGTAGCATTGCGCGTAGTCGAGCTCGCGCCACAGCTCGATCTCCTGCTTGCCGCCGTTGGCCATGAGCTGGCGGAGGAGTTGCGAGAGCAGCGAGATCGCCTCGACGGCCTTGTCGCGCTCGCCTTCGCGCATGAGCGACGAGATGGCGTTGAGGGAATTGAACAGAAAGTGCGGCTGCACCTGCTGCTTGAGCGCCGCGAGCTCCGCCTGCACGAGCTGCGTCTGGAGCTGCTCCTCGCGCAGGTCGGTCTGGACCTTGTGATTCACGAGGAAGCGGATGTAGTCCGCCGTGACGACGATCCAGTAGATGTAGAAATCGATGAACGACCGCGCGCTGAGCATGTTCCAGATCGCGTCGATGCCGTAGTCGTCCAGCCGCCACCAACCGAAGGTGATGTTCAGCGCCCACAGCCGGACGACATTGCACCACGCGAGCAGCGTGAGCGCCGTGAGCATGTGCAGCCCGAAGCGCACGACGTGGTTCGGATGCCGCTGCAACAGCTCGCGGCGCAATAGAAACAACGCCGGCGTCAACAGCGCCCACAACCAGGCGCGATACATCTGCGCGACCCAGAGCACCACATGCGCACGGGGCGAGTCCGGCATCTGCGACAGACTGATGTAGGTCTGCAGCGACAACAGCACTCCCACCGCGGTCCAAACGCCGAAGATGAAAAGCCAGTTATGCCGCCGGGGCTCGAGCATCGCGGTCGTAAACCGGCCCGGACCGCGCGACGCAAGCTCCGGGCGCGCAGCCGTGCTCAACCCAGCCGCAAGGGCAACGGGGGTGGACGCCGCAGCACCCGTGTTGGTCGTGGAATTTTCCGTGTTCGTCGAAATCCGGGGTCCGACGTCAGCCGCACGCGGCCTCAGTCGCCCCAACAGATGCCGAGGGCCCGGCCGGTGCGAATCAAATCCCCGTCCGTCGGCACCGTCTTCAGCTTGCCCACAGCGTCGGCGATCGGGATCGGCACGATGTCCGGCGGGCGCGAGGCGACCATGTGGCCGTAGCAGCCCTCGTCGATGAGGCGCACGGCGTTGGCGCCGAAGCGCGTGCAGAGGAGACGGTCGAACGTCGTCGGCACGCCGCCGCGCTGCAGGTGGCCGAGCACGCAGTTGCGCACTTCCTTGCCGGTGCGGCGGCCGATCTCCTCCGCCACGACGGCGCTGATGCCGCCGAGCCGCGCCTCGCGGTTCTTTTCCTCGGGACCGCCGTGGGTGGTGAAGTCGCCGCCCTTCTGGCGCGCGCCCTCGGCCACGACGACCATGGTGAAGTGCCGGCCCTCGGCCTCGCGCTCCACGATCTTGCGCACGATGCTCTCGTAGGTGAATTCGATCTCGGGGATGAGCACGACGCTCGCGCCGCCGGCGATGCCGGCATGCGCCGCGATCCAGCCGGCGTAGCGCCCCATCATTTCGACGACGATCACGCGCTTGTGGCTCTCGGCATGCGTGCGGAGGCGATCGATCGCATCGGTCGCAAAAGAGACCGCGGTGTCGAAGCCGAACGTCACCGACGTGCCGTCGATGTCATTGTCGATGGTCTTCGGCACGCCGACGATCGGGATGCCGGCGCCCATGCATTGCAGGCCGATGGAGAGCGAGCCGTCGCCGCCGACGACCACGAGCGCGCGCAGACCGAGCGCGTCGAAATTGCGTTTCGCCTCGGCGAGGACGGCGGGATCGATCTCGCGCTTTTCGCCGTGACCGGCCTTGGCGACGAAGCGGCCCTTGTTGGACGTGCCGAGCACGGTGCCGCCGAGATAGAGCAGGCCGTCCATCTCCTGATAGTTCATCGGACGGGCTTGGACGGGCGAAAGGAGGCCGTCGAAACCGCCATAAATACCGAGAGTTTCCCAACCGCGACGATCCGCGGCTTTAACGACCGCGTAGATGACTGCGTTCAATCCCGGGCAGTCGCCGCCGCCAGTGACGATACCAATGCGTTCTTTCATGCGTGGATGTGGTTAGACGAAAATGAGGGAAGAGTGGAGCTGACAGTTCACCGCAACGTATCGGGCCGCTCAACCCCCAACTGTGTTCAAACTTGCGCGCTTATGGGCGAAGTCTGCGCATCCGTTGCGTGCAAGGCGTTAGGGCAAAACGAAAAGCCCCATCCCGCCGCCGCACGCGCCGTGTGTGTCAATTTGCGGTGACAGGGCGGCGCTCCGAGTCCGAGTGCCGTCTAAGCAACGGCTTCCAACGTCCCAATGTCGACCGCCGGGTTCGCCAACGTAGCCTGGAAACGAGGCTCGAGCGCCTGCACGCGACCCGCCGCGACGGTGACCACCAGATCAGCGACCGCGAGGAAGGCAGGCGTGTGCGCCGCGACGATCACCGTGCGGCCCATCGCACGCTGGCGTTCGCAGAGGGCGACAAGTGTTTGCTCGGCTTTCGCGTCGAGAGCGGAGCTGGGCTCGTCGAGCAGGAGGATCGGTGCATCGAGATAGAGCGCGCGCACGAGCGCGAGCCGCTGGCGCTGGCCGCCGGAAAGATTGCCACCGTTCTCGCTGAGGTGCGTGAGGAAGCCTTGCGGCAGTTGCTCGACGAATTCCAACACGCCGACCTCGCGGCAGAGGCGGAGGATTTTCTCCATGTCGGGCGCAGCGTCGCCGGGCGCGAGATTCTCCACGATGGTGCCGGCGAGCAGGTGCGTCTGCTGCGGGACGACGGCAAGATTACGGCGAAGACTTTCGAGGCGGTAATACTGCACGTCGTGTTCGCCGATGGAGACGCGGCCGGCGCTAGGTTGATAAAGGCGCTGAATAAGCGCGAACAGCGTGCTCTTGCCGCAGCCGCTCTCGCCGACGAACACGGTGAGTTTTCCGGCGGGAATCGTCAGCGTGATGTCCTGCAGCGTCGCCATGCGGCCGGCGTGCTTGAACGACACCTGCTCGAACCGGATGTCACCAACGCGCTCGGACGTAAGCTCGATGGTGCCATGGTCCTTTTCGAGTTCGAGGTCCATGATCTCGAAGAGGCGGTCGGTCGCGATGAGCGTTTCCTGGATCTGCGTGTTGAGGCCGAGCAATGCCGTGATGGGGCCGGTGAGATAGCCGGCCAGCGTGTAGCACGACATGAGTTGCCCCGGCGTCAGGCTGGCATCGAGCACGAGTGTCGCGCCGAGCCAGAGCAAACCGATGAGGTAGCCCTGCGTGATGAGCGAGCCAGCAGTCCCGGTGCCGAGCGCGGCGAGGCCGGCGTGCCAGCCGGTCTTGAGCAGCCGCACGAGTCGCACCTCCGTGCGCAACTCCGCGTAGTCCTCGAGCCGGAAGCGGCGGAGCGCCGGCTGGGCTTGGAGCGACTCGACGAGTTGGGCGTCGAAATCCGCCGCGCGCTCCATGATCTGGCGCTGGTAGGTGCGGTTGCGGAGGTTGATGAACCAGTAGAGTGCGCCGTTCAGCGGCAGCAGCGCGAGCGAGAGCAGCGCCAGTTTCCACGACCACAGGAACATCGCGCCGAGCGAGAAGACCAGGATCAGCGGATTGAGAACGAGGTTGAGCAGCGCGCCGTTGAGGAAATTGCGGACCTTCACCGCGTCCGCCACGCGCGAGGTAATCTCTCCCACGCGCATCGAGTCGAAGAACGGCTGCGGCAACCGCATCAGGTGCCGGTAGTAGGCGAGGATGAGCGACGCATCGATCTGCTGCGCCGTGCGCATCGAGAGCAGCGACTGGAAAACGCCGAGCAGGAGCTTGAAGGCGAGGATGACCAGCATCGCGACGCCGAGCAGATTGAGCAGCGAACGGTTTCCGTCCGGGATGACGTGATCGACGATTTTCTGAACGTAAACCGACATCGCGAGCCCAAGGATCGTGGTCACGACCGCGCCGACTAAGGCCTGCACGAGCACGCTGCGATGCGGCGCGAGCAAACTCCATAGCCGCCGCCACGGCGACACCGTCGAGTCGCCCGGCCGGAATTCCTCGCCCGGCGCCACGAGGATCAGCACGCCGGTCCACACCGCCCTGAACTTCTCGTGCGACCATTTCTCGACGCGGCCGATCGCCGGGTCCATCACGCGTGCGTGCTTCGGCGTCCACTCCACGAGCACGACGTAGTGAAGGAGTTTCTGATCGATCAAACAGTGCGCGATCGCCGGCAGTGGCACCGTCGGCAACGCCTCCGCCGGCCCCTTCACGCCCTTGGCCGTAAAGCCGAGCTGCTTCGCCGCCTCGACGAGCCCTAAGGCCGTGGACCCGCGCTGGTTGGTGCCCGCGAGCTGCCGCAACCGCGCCACCGGCACGTCTCGCCGGTAATGCGCCCCGATGAAGCGCAGGCACGCCGCGCCGCAGTCGGTGATATCACGTTGGCGGAAAATTCTGCTCATAGCACTTTCCGATCAGATGTCGGACTCGGGCTCGGCGCATCGTTCCTTCCAAACAAAAGCGTAATTATTTGCGAAACCACCGTATGTTTTTCGCCAGCACGATCCAATAGAAAACCGCACAAATACCAGTCGTGAGCCAGTAACAGGCAGCAAAATCGCTCCATCCGGTTAGAATCCCAAATTTCGCAAGAATGTCGCGGAGAAGCACGCTGATGACAGCGATTGCGAGATTTCCAGCCATCATTCTCCAGTGATTAAGGTCAGACAGTTTCATGATCGAGTTGCCGACGAAGGGCATACTTCGTCGGCAAGTGAAGACTACGGTCAGTTGACGCCGTTGGCGTTCAGGACCGTTTCGGTAGCATAGGCAGCCATGGCACCGTCAATGGCAATCGCCGTTCCGATTGCAGCCGTTGCAATCACTCCCGCCCCAAGCAGTGGAAGAGCGACAGCCGCTGCGGCACCCAGCACCCCGATTGTTACAGCACCTGCAACTGCGCCCCAGAAGCTAGCTTGGGATGCACCACCTTGGACTGATGCAAGTTCCGATTCCGTGAGTTCAACAATTTCGTTTTTCATTTGTTTTGTTTTATCCACGGCGGGATTGCCGTGAAATTGGTTTAATCGACAGGGTTGCGCGCAGTATTTTCTTTCATCTCGCCGCCCTCGGCCTGCTCGACTCGCAGCCAGTTGAAATCGCCGAGAACGCGGCGCGCTTCTTCGAGAGTCGCATCGCGAAACTCCATCCGCTCCGCCTCGGGCACGTCGGCCATCACGTGCGGCATCCGCAGCTCCAATACGCCGACGTTTTTCGGTTTCAGGTAGGCGCGCATCTCGGCGCAGGCCTGCGCCCAATTCATGCCGTAGCACTCGCGGAAGACCGCCTCCGTCGCGCCATCGTGTAGCGCCACCTCGGCGAAGGCCCAATAACCGTCCCGGTTGCGTCCATTCGTCGTCGAACCGAAGGGACTCCATCGTCCGAAGAGCGCCGTCTGAAATTCGGAGCTCCACCCTGCGGTCGCGACTCCCTTGTCGCTGCACTTGCCAATTTTCGCCGGACCAATCGTTCGCAACGCCGCATAGCGGGCGCGCGCTGCGTCGTCACGCGCCCAAGTTTCGCCGAGTGTGAGTAACGCATCGGCTTCGGCAGTGTAGCCATGGCGGCGGTGCAACTCGATGGCTGCTACGATGTAGTCGGGCTCGTCGCGAAAGAACTGCGCGCCTTCAAACAGCACGGCGAGATGGCGCTTCGTCGGTGCCACGGCACTCTGCGCCCACACTTCGGCGATCATTTGATAGATCTCCAACACGGGCGGTTTGCGCGCTCGCGCGGCGAAAAGCGGGGTGAGCACGCGATCCAGCGCTTCGACCGACAATTTTCCATCAGCCGGCAGACCGATGCGCATGTCCGCCAATCGTAGGCGCGCCAGCGCTAGTAATGCGGGCGTGCCGGCGGCATGGTGCGCAAAGGCGTAGTCGAGGTGCGGACGCGCGGCATCCGGGTGCCCCGTCTCGTATTCGAGCAAGCCAGCCAGTTCGTGCACCTTGGGATCGTCAGCGGCTTTCCTTAATCCCCGGGCAACAGTGCGGCGAGCGGCGGCCTCATATGTTGAGGCCACTTGCGGCAACGCAGAGCGCAGCCGGAGCATTTCCATGCGCTCGAAATTCCCCTTCAACCGCGCAATCTCGCCCTCGGTTGCCGACCGAAATGACAGGTGGGCAAACGCCGGCAGCGCGTCGCTGAGGTGCGGAACCGCCACGTAAGGAGACTCTGCGCGCGCGCGCCGTGCGAATTCGACCAGCTCGGCTTCAGCTTGAGCATCGTCGATGCCGAACACAGCTTGGAAGGACATCCCTGTCGTCGGCTGGCTGCGCGCGTGCGCAACAAACATCCAAAATCTACGCGTGAAATCCGGCGTTGTCCGCGAACCGAACAACGCCCAGCGCAAGAGCAGGCCCGCTTGCGCGCAATAACGCGAATCGCGCGAAACCATCGACGCGTTTTTCTGCCAATCCGTGAAGAATCGGTTCCAAGGTATCAGATCTTCAGGCGAAAAGTCGGCCGGCCATGGAAGGCAAGGTAGACGGATGAGATCGACCGATTTTCCAACGAAGCCCGTGGCATCCCTCTGATGGACGGATTGAATCCCAAGGTCGCCTGGGAACAGCCCCCACGTTCCCACCAACCCTTCTTTCAGCCATAGCGGGGTCACGGGCCTGTTTCGCTCCAGCAGCGAGCGAGCGTAATGAATCGCCGCATGTTCATAGGAATCGACCGCGGAGAGATTCGCGGAAAGATACACTGCGCTGCCATCGCTTCGTGCGATCACGTTGGGAATGAACCAGCCGTCGGACTTGAAACCGAAGTCGTAGCCGCTCTCAAGATAGGAGCGTTTTCTTGTTGGTTTAAGCGGGGATCGCTTCCCGCCCCATAGGACCACTTGCACCGGTTCATTACCCCCGTCTTGCAGCGACTCGGGCAAAAACAGGGCTCCGCGCGCCTGCGCCTCCACAAACTCCCGCGAAAGCGACTCGCTGCAAAGTGTCAGGATCTCGAATCCGTTCACGGACGCGAACTGCCAGCTCAATCCATCGGCATTCTCCTGCACGACGAACGGCGCCAACTTCACCACGTCGTCTGCGCCGTCCGGAGCGTCAGCGAGCGGCATGGCCGCCGCGCCGGTCGCCACCACCGATAAGAAAGCGCATCGCGCCGCCAGTCTGTTCATGATGAGAACGGGCTGCACTCCACGGAGGAGTGCAGCAGGAGCGTCAGATCGCGCGGTAAACACCATTCCCCGCATCATAGGGATTCGGCTCCGGCGGCGTGAGCAGCGCCAACAGTCGTAGAATTTCTGGGGAGAAACCCTCGGTGAAGGGTGTGCTGTCGCCGCCGCCAATGATGGCGGTCAATTCGTGTTGGTTCAGTGTAGTCATGGTTTTGTTTTTTCGCGGCGGGATTGCCGGGAAAGGGGTTAGGAACGCGGGCCTGTCGCGGCGTGGTTCTGCGGGTCGAGCCATTCGCTCGCGTCCTGGTAGAGAATTTGGAGCAGCGTGCGGCGGGTGGTGATGAAGCGCGCGGAGACCGTCATGCCTTTGCCGAGCGCGCCGACGGCACCGTTCGCGAGTGTGAGGTGCGGTCGCGCGGGCTCGATCGTGACCTTGAACACCGGCGGCGAGCCGCTGCTCGCGCTGGATGCGTCGGCGGCGACACCGGCCACGCGTCCTTCGAGCAACCCCCACTGCGTGTAAGGAAAGGCGTCCACTTGCAGCCGCACCGTCTGCCCGACGCGCACGAGGCCGATATCGCGGGCCGATACGAGCGTCTCGACACGCAAACGGTCGTCTGGAGAGATGTTCGCGATTGGCTGCGCGGCGTTGACGAACGCGCCGGTGCTCACTCCGACCAACCCCTGGATCGCGCCGGCGACGGGCGCTCGCACGATGGCCAGCGCACGTTCGGCTTCGAGGCGCTTCGCTTCGGAGATCAAGTTGTCGAGTGCCACCCCTTCGTCCTCGCGCCGCCCGTGCCAGCGCGTGCGCACCTGCTCAACCGTCAGTCGTGACTCGGCTTGCACGCGCTCAAGCGCGTAGCGGGCGTCGTCCAGCTCACGCTGCGTCGCGATGCCTTTTTCGGCGAGCGCAGTGGCGCGACCCAGCTCGGTGCGCGCCTTCGCTTCTGCGACGCGACCGGCCTCGATCTGGACGCGCAGTTGGGTCGTTTCCTGCCGCAACGCCCTCAATCCGGCAAAGGATTCCACGGCGCGCCCCACATCCAGCATTTGCAACACGTTTGGTTCGGTCAGGCGCGCCGCGGAAAGATCATCCAACAACGTGAGCAGCGCGCGTTTCTCCGCTTGCAGTGCGGCATTGCGTGCGAGGCGCTCGTCGAGATCGGGCGTCGCCAGTTCCAACAACGGCTGGTTCAGCGTCACGCGCTCGTTGTCCTGCGCGAGCACGCGCGCGATGCGTCCGCTCAATGGCAAACGCAGTTCGACGCGCTCGGTGGCCGGCCGCACGATGCCCGGCGCGCTCACCGAGACGTCCACCTCCACGAAGGGGAGACTCCCCAGCCCGACAATCACTCCGGTGAGTGCCAGCCAGTAGATCCACGGCCGCCCGCCACCGTGCAACGCACGCAGGCTCTCCACCGTGTGAGGAGCGAGGGCGACCGGAAGGGGCGTGGTCTGAACAACGGGCACGGCCGGCCAAGCTGCGCAGCCGGAGTCAGCGAGCGAGCCCACCGAATTACCAATTCAGGTGAAAGGAATCGCTTGACGGCCCGGTAGCTAAACCGGACCGGCGTCGGCGCGGCTTGCGCTGGAACGAGGCAGGAATCCGAAGCCGTGCACGATCGCCCAATGCGTGAGTCGCGCGGAAGTATGAAGGTCGAGCTTCTGCATCACGTTGCGCCGATGCGCTCTTGCCGTGTGCTCGCTGACGCCGAGCGCCGCGGCGATTTCCCCGTCCTTCTCCGCCCGGGCGAAATGCGGCAGCAACGCGACTTCGCGGGGCGAAAGCAGCTTGAAGAACGCCTGCGGGTCCGCGCGGAACCGCCGCAACGCCGCGCGCACGTCCGGCGGATAGTATTTGGCGCCGGCAGCCACCGCTTCGAGTGCGATCGGCAGTTGCTGGATCAGATCGCCGGCTTTCCAGAGCAGGCCGGCGATATGGGGCTCGCTCGCCGTGTGGAGGACCGCCGAATCCCGCCGCACCGATACGATCACGACGCGTGGTGGGCGAGCCGACAGCAGCAGATCTCGCGCGAGTTCGCTGCCATCGGCATCGGGCAGGCCGAGATCGAGCAAGACGATGTCCGGTCGCAGTGCGGTCGCGACGGCCAAGCCATCGCTCGCCGTCGAGGCCGATTGCAGTTGTCCCGTGCGCGGCCAGCCACGCAGCGCGGCGGCAATCACGGTCTGCCAAAGGGAGTCGTCCTCGATATGAAGGATCGAGTAGGTTCGTTGCGTCATTCAGTCCTGGCCCGTGAGCGCGACTCACCGATGGGCAAGATCCCGTGTTCGACAACCGAAAACCGGCACGCACCGCGTGTTAAACGTTCAAGCGCCCGGCCGTGCCATCGGACTCACTCTCCACCGTCGCTGCGCGAAGCATCGTATCCCTTCTCGCCGTCCTCGCGCACGACCCAGCCGTCGCTCGGCGGGCGGACGAAGCCGCGCATGATCGCCCAGTGGATCAGGCGCGCCGTGCTATGCAGGCCCAGTTTCGTGAGGATGTTTTGCCGGTGCGACTTCACCGTGTGGATGCTGAGGTTGAAAAACCGCGCCACTTCCTCGTCCGACATGCCCTCGCCGAAGCGCGGCAGCAGCTCCAGTTCGCGATCGGAGAGGATCTTGAAATACGCCTGCGGGTCCGCGCGGAATTTCCGCAACGCCTCGCGCACCTCGGGCGGATGGTATTTGCCGCCGGCGGCGACGATGCGGATCGCTTCGGGCAATTTTTCCAGCACATCGCCCGTCTTCCACAGCAGCGCCGCGATGGGCGGACTGCCGGCGGCTTGCAGCACCACGTCGTCGCGCCGCACCGAGAGCAACACGATGCGCGGCGGCGTTTCCAGCGCGCCGAGCGCCCGCGCCACCGCCAACCCATCGCCGTCCGGCAGCACCACATCGAGAAGCACGACGTCGGGTCGCAGCACGGGCACCCGGTCGAGCGCGGCGGCGGCACTGGTTACCGTCTCGAACACCCGGATCTCGGGCATCCCGGCCACCGCGCCGGCGATGGTCGTTTGCCAGAGGGAATCGTCGTCAACATGGAGCAGGCAAATGGAAGGTTTCGTCACTCAACCTGGCCCGTGAGTCGCCCCAGCCAAAGCTCCGCTCCGGAAGCGGCAAGCCCGAACCCCGGTGAGTGATACCCAGTGCGCATCGGGAGTAGGCGGAGCGGTGCCGATGATCACGCGCCGCGCTTACGATTTTGCTTCGCCGTTTTTTCCGGCATCCAGCGAGCCACGTCCCTGTGCCGTGGCTGACCCGCGCTCGGAGAGCGCGGGCTACCTCGCATCGCATCGCCGCACCACCAGCGGGCGGCCGTGGAGTTTGTCGGTTAATCGCCGCCGTCGCCGCCGGAGGGCGGGCGGATCACGCTGCCGTAGAAGACCGCGTTAAAGAACACGCGATTGCCGCCATACCAGAAGCCGCGGAAGTTCGGGTCGTCGGGCATCGCCACCACGGCCCCACGACCGACCGGCAACGCGACGAGCGCCGCGGTGTTGGCGAGCGCGGCCTGGTTGGCTTCGGAGATGAAGCCAGATTGGAGCGGCTTCGCCGTGTAGACGGCGGGCGTCTCGTAGGGCGACTTGGCGTGCTTCAGGAAAATACCGTTTTTGCGGAAGAACGAGACGCGTTCGTCGCTGAAGCCGTAGCCGAGCGGATGCGTTGGATCGATGGACGCGGCCACGACGGCGCCGGCGATCAGGCGCTGCGCCTCGCGGTCGCCGGCGGAGGCGTAGGGGAAGCGTCGGCCGCCGTCGGCCGCGTCGTCGCCCGGCGCGGCGCTCGCGCGCGTGCGACCGCCGCTCGTCGCCGCCGTTTCCGTCGAGCTGCGGCCGGCGAATTCGAGCGCGGCGAGTTCCTTTTTCGCCGCCCAAGACGCGGCGCGACCCATGAGGACGAGCGTGCCACCGTCGCGGACCCAGCGTTTGAGATTGGCGACGGTCGTGTCGCTCACGGTGTCGTCGTAGCGGCCGTCGGCGAAGACGATCGTGGTGTAGCGCGCGAGGTCGGCGCGGCCGAGTTGCGCGAGGTCGAGGAGCGTGGGCGTGAGACCGACGCGCTGATCGAGCACGTGCCACGCGGCACCGATATCGTGCGGGTCCACGCCGTCGCCGCAGATCAGCGCGACGCGCGCGGGCGGGAGCACGACGAACGACGCGCTGCCGAAATCCACGCCCTTCGGCGTCAAGCCGGTGCCGCAGGCGTAGACGGTGACTGCATCTTCCTTCACGATCGTGTCGATGACGGCGCGGATCGCGGCGGCGCGCTCGGGTTGCAGACCGACGGGCACGAGCACGGCGCCGTAGCCGAAGGCATGGCGCGCACCGTCGGCCGTGAGCGCCTCGATGGGCGAAGTGAGGCCTTTCACGAGGATGCCGGCGGCGTGGAGGCGCTGGAGCGCGCGCGGGGCGAAGTAGCCGTTCCAGTTGAAAAGGTAGGCGTAGTCGCTGTGGCCGCCGACGAGTTGGCCGGCGGGAAACTCGGGCGCACCGAGCGGCTGGCCGGCCGCGGGAGCGCGGTCGAGTTCGGCGTAGGGCAGGTTGAAGGCGAGCGGGAGCGTCCACGCGGAGACGTCGTAGAAAACCGGGTCCTCGAACGTCGTGCGTTTGACGAACATCTCCGTGAGCAGGCGGAATTGCGGCTGGTTGGTCAGCGCGACCCACGCCGCGCCAGCCTGGTAGGTGCGACCGTCGGCGGTGACGTCTTCGGCGAGCGCGCGGACTTCGATGTGATGGCGCGCGAGCAGCGAGCGGAACGCCCACGCGCGGGCCGGATCGCCGTCGTCGCCGAAGACATAGGCTTTCGTCTTGGCTTTCGCGGCGAGATCGGCGGTCTCGCGCGGGAAATCCTTTTGCAGGCCGAGCAGCTCGGTGCGGAGCGCGACGGAGGCGTCGATCGAGCTGAGCGAGGACAGCACGTGGTTGCGGATCGCGAAGGCGAACGTGAGCACGCCGTTGCTGCTCTCCTGCGCGTGGCCGCGCGCGCTCGCCTGCTCGAAGAGGATGCCGATGGTGCCGTGGAGGTCGGGATACGTGGAACCCTTGCCCGGGTAGAAATCGTCGAAGCCCTGCTCACTGTAGTAGAAAATGCCTTTGCCGTTCAGCGCGCGCTCGTGGAACGCGGCGACCTTGGCGGTGAGTTCGAAAACTTTGGCCGGCGAACTCGGGTTGTTGCGCGTCGGCACGCCGGGCTGGAAGAAGAACGTGCCGTTCGTGCCCATCTCGTGGTGGTCGGTGAGGAGGTTCGGGCGCCAGCGGTGGAAAAGCTCCGCGCGGGCCTGCGCCTCGGGGTGCACGAGCGGCAGCCAGTCGCGATTCGGATCGAACCAGTAGTGGTTGAACCGGCCGCGCGGCCACGCCTCGTTGTGCTCGCGGTCGAGCGGGTCGACGGAGGGCGCGTTGAGCGACTTGTGCTGGTTGAACCACTGCGCGGCGCGGTCGCCGCCGTCGGGATTGCGCTGCGCCTCGACGAGGATGACGGAGCGCTGGAGGATTTCCGCGACCTTCGCGTCCTGCGCGGCGGCGAGATAGTAGACGACGAGCGGCATGGCGTTCACGCCGCTCGGCTCGTTGCCGTGGATGCTGTAACCGAGATCGACGACCACGGGCATCGCCGCGACGTCGAGCGCGGCGCTCTTCGCCGGATCGAGCAACGCGAGGTGGTCGGCGCGGATCTGCTCGAGCTTCGCATGGTTCTCCGGCGCGGTGATCGTGAGAAGGACGAGGGGCTTGCGCTCGTGCGTGTAGCCCATGATCTCGAACTTCACGCGGTCGGGCGCAGCGGCGGCGACGGCGCGGAGGTAGGCGGTGTTGAGCTCGCTGCGGATGTGCCAGTCGCCGACTTGGAAGCCGAAGAACTGCTCCGGCGTCGGGACCTTCGGGTTGTAGGTCGTGCCGGCGGGCAGGTAGTAATCGAGCGGCACCCCGGCGCGCAGCACCGGGGCCAGGGAAACGATCAACGCGAGCGCGAGGGGTAGCAGGCGGCGAAGCAGCATAGTCCGGCCACGTTGCACGCCCGGAGTTTTCCCGCCAACCGAAATGGATGGCGTAGATTTACGCCCCGGCGCGTGACTGCGCGCTGGCCAAACCACCGCGCGTCCCTACAACTCGCGCACTCCCCTCCTCCATGATGCGACGACTTCTGTTCGTGTTCGCGTGCGCCGCCCTATCGCTCGGCGCTCAGGAAAAATCTCCCGCGGCGACCGCCGCTGCGTCAGCCGCCGCGCCCGCGCTGCCCGACGGCCTCTACGCCGAGTTCACGACGCCGCACGGCGCATTCGTGGCCGAGTTGTTTTATCGAAAAACACCGATGACGGTCGCGTCGTTCGTCGGCCGCGCCGAGACCGGCATCGCGGCGCGCGAGGGCCAACCGTTCTTCAGCGGCCTGACTTGGTATCGCGTCGTGCCGAACTTCGTCATCCAGAGCGGCGACCCCATCCGCAGCGCGATGAAGCCCGACGCCAAACCCACCGACGCCGACGACGCGGCCGGCCACCCGTTTCCCTTCCCCGACGAAATCGCGCCGGGCCTGCACCACGAAGCCGCCGGCATTCTCTCGATGGCCAACGGCGGCCCCGACACGAACAGCAGCGAGTTCTTCATCACCCTCCGCGATACGAACCGCCTGAACTACCTGCACAGCGTCTTCGGGCGCGTGGTGCGCGGCGTGGAGCTGCTCCCGCAGATCAAGCAGGACGAAGGTTTCACGGTCAAAATCCTCCGCGTCGGCGCGGCCGCGCGGGCCTTCAAGGCCGACCAGATCGCCTTCGCCGGCTACATCGACGCCGCGAAGAAATACGCCGCCGCCCGCGAGCCGGGCCCGACGGCGCACTTCGACGATCCCGACAAGGTGCTGCCCGCCGAGCCGCCGCGCGCCGTGTATTTCAACTACAAGCTCGCCAACTTCGAGCGCTTCACCGGCCGGAAGATCTACGCCCGTGTCTTCGCCAAATCCCCGACCGAAGCCGAGGACGCCCAGCCCGGCGCCTACATGAGCGCGCTCGCCAAGAAACTCGGCACCGATCGCGACGGCGTGCTCGCCGTGTATTTCGCCGACGAGAAGGACTGGCGCATCTGGTTCGGCGACGAGGCCGTCGCGACCTTCCTCGGCCGCAAGCCCACCGCCGCGGACCTCGCGCCCGACGGCCCGCTGCATAACGCGAAGATGGCGTTCATCGACGCCGCCGTCGCGCGCGGCGACGCCTTCGCCAAACAAGTCATCGCCGAGGGCCGCCCCGTGAACGACGCGCAACACATCAAACTCACCGTCGACGAAATCCTCGACGGCCTGATCTATCTCTTCGAGCCGAAATCCAAGTAACCCGCCCCATGTCGCTCCCCCGCTCTTCCCTCCTCGCCCTCGCTCTCTGCGCTCCGTTGGCCGCGTTCGCCGGCCCGGAACTCAAAGACGCCGTCACCGCCCGGGTGAACGCCGAGTATCCCTCGCTCGAAGTCATCTACCGCGACCTGCACACGCACCCGGAACTTTCGTTCGTCGAGAAGCGCACCGCCGGCATCGCCGCCGAGCAGCTGCGCGCGGCCGGTTTCACCGTCACCGAAAACGTCGGCAACACCGGCGTCGTCGCCGTCCTGCAAAACGGCCCCGGCCCCACGCTGGCCATCCGTGCCGACATGGATGCGCTGCCGATCAAGGAGGCGACCGGCCTGCCCTACGCGAGCCAGGTCACGATGGCGGACGTCGCCGGCAAGCAGCAGCCCGCCATGCACGCGTGCGGCCACGACACACACGTCACCACGCTCATCGGCACCGCGCGCACGATGGCGGCGCTGAAAGCTCACTGGTCCGGCACGCTCGTGTTCTTCGTCCAACCCGCCGAGGAAATCGGCGGCGGCGCGCGCGCGATGTTGAAGGACGGCCTGTTCACGAAATTTCCGCGGCCGGACAACGTAATTGCATTCCACGTCGGCGGCGACTCGCCCGCCGGCCAGGTCGCCACGCTCGAAGGTCCGAGCTACGCCAACGTCGACTCGATCGACATCCTCGTGCGTGGCATCGGCGGTCACGGCGCGCGCCCGCATTCGACGCGCGACCCGATCGTGCTCGCCTCGGAAATCGTCCTCGCGCTCCAGACCATCGTCAGCCGCGAGCTGAAGCCCGGCACGCCGGCCGTGATCACCGTCGGCGCCATCCACGGCGGCACGAAGCGCAACATCATCCCCGCCGAGGTGCGGCTCGAACTCACGCTCCGCAGCTACAGCGACGAAGTGGCCGCACACCTGCTCGCCTCGATCAAGCGCATCGCGGAAAACACCGCCCGCGCCGCCGGCATGCCCGACGACCTGTTGCCGGTCATCACGGTCGAGCAGACGCGCACACCCTTCACGTTCAACGACCCCGCGCTCACGCGCCGCCTGACCGGCGTGTTCGCGCAATGGTTCCCCGCCGAGCAGCTCGGCACCGCGGAGGCCGGCACCTATGGCGAGGATTTCGCCGAATACGGCCGCACCCAACCGCGCATCCCGATCTCGATCTTCTGGGTCGGCGGCAGCGACCCGAAGGTCCTCGCCGACGCGGCGGCGAAAGGTCAGCTCGCGCCGTCGAACCACAGCGCCTTCTGGGCGCCGCTCCCCGAGCCGACGATCAAGACCGCCATCACCGCGATGAGCGCCGCCGCGCTGGACTTGCTGCGTAAGAAATGACCGCCCTCCATCTCTCCCGACGACTGGCGCGGCTGGCGCTCGCCGTCACCGTCTCCATCGGTGCCCAAGCTGCAGACCGCCATGAGCGCGACATGCAACGCGCGCGCTCCATGTTCCCTCGCGTGTGGGCCAAGATCCAGGCCGAGAGTTATGATCCCACCTTCGGCGGCGTGAATACCACTGAACTGGAACGCACTGCCACCAGCCAGCTGGAGAATACCAAATCCCTCGCGGAAACCTATGCGGTGATCGCGCAAGCCGTCGTAAATCTCAACGACTCGCACACCCGCTTCTTTCCCCCGCTCCGCCCAGTGCGCATCGAATACGGCGTCTCCTTCGATGTCGTCGGCAAAAACGTCTACGTCGGCGCCGTAAAGCCCGGCAGCGATGCCGCCAAGCAAGGCCTCCAAGCCGGCGAGCGCGTGTTGAGCGTCAATGGCATGCCCGCTTTCCGCGACAGCCTCAGTCTCATCCAATATTCCATCCTCACCCTCAACCCGCAAACCGGGCTACGTCTACAGCTGGCGCGGGCCGACGGTGCGATCCGTGAGCTGACTTTTGCTGCGGAGGTCAAAACTCTGCCCCGGAATCTCGACCTCGCCGGCGGCGATTTTCTGCGCCTGATGCTCAAGCAAGAAGAACGCGAGGCTCAGCTCACCAGCAAGTTCGTGGACCTCGCACCGAAGGTGCTTTGGTGGCAGCTCTCGACGTTCAGTCTCCCAGAGGAAGTGGAACGAGGACTCCGCAAGTCCGCGAACTATGACCATGTGATCATCGACCTGCGTCGCAATCGCGGCGGACTCGAGAGCGAGATGCTCGATGCCATCGGAGCCTGTCTGGGAAAAGGTCGCCACCCCATCGGCAAAATCCAAGAACGCACCAAGGAGACGCCGCTACAGGCGAGCAGCCGATTCAATATCCCGGGCAAACTCTATGTGCTGATCGACGGCAATTCCGCCTCCGCTTCCGAGGTTTTCGCTCGCGCACTCCAGCTTGCCGGTCGCGCGACGGTGCTTGGTGATCTCTCCGCCGGGAAGGTCAACCGCTCGCGCACGCACGTGCTGACGCTCGGCGATGGTGCCAATCTCGTGGTGTTCGCCGTGCAAGTCACGGAAGGCCAGATCACGATGAGTGACGGCCAGATCTTGGAGAAAAACGGCGTCACACCCGACGTCTGGCTTGTGCCTTCCCCCAAGGATCTAGCCGCCGGCGACGATCCCGTGCTCGCCACTGCGGCCAAGATGGCCGGCGTCACGCTCAGCAAACAACAAGCGGGGGAGATTACGCGCAAACATCGCCCTCAGCTATTCGACTGATTTCATGTCGTTCACGATTCGTCCCCTTCTCTTCGGACTCCTGCTGCTGAACTGCGCCCCGGCGCGCGCCGCCACCGAGGCGCATGTCGCCGCCGACATCCGCGCCACTCTCATGGCGCAGGTCGAAGCCTGGAATACGGGCGACGTGGCCAAGTTCATGGAATTCTACCTCAAGAGCGACGCGCTGCGCTTTGCTTCCGGTGGCTCCATCACCTATGGTTGGCGCACCACGCTCGAGCGCTACCAGAAACATTACCCGGACAAAGCCACGATGGGCACGCTGGCCTTCACGCTGCACGAGATCGAGGTGCTCACGCCCGACACCGCACTCGTCTTCGGCAAGTGGGAGCTCACACGCGCACAGGACAAGCCATGGGGCCTCTTCACGCTCGTGATGAAAAAAACTGCCGACGGCTGGCGCGTCGCCTCCGATCACACATCGAGCGCGGCAAAATCCTGAGCGGGCAGCAAAAAGCCCGCGAGTGACGGCGCGGGCTTTCAGGAACCACGAGAAAGTCGCAGCAAAAATCAGAGCAACTCGGGCAACACTTTGAGTTTCCCGTCGGCGGCGGGGCGCAGGCGGTCGCGGGCCATCTCGTGCGCGATCTCGCGCCACGTGATGTCCTTCGCGCGGTGCGAGGCGCGACGCGCGAACATCTCGTCGATGTTCTCCGTGATGATGCGCGTGACGACCTTCTCGATGAACGCGCGGCCCTTGCCGTCCTCGGCCATGACGCGCGCGCGAAACTCCGCGTCGACGTCGGCCTTGGCCTCGATGAAGGCGGCGATCACACCGCCGGAGTTCGCGATGAAGTCCGTCAGGCACACGATGCCGCGACGGTGTTGCAGGAAATACTCGCTGACGAGGTCGGCCGGGTTGTTCGCGCCCTGCAGCACGATGCGCGTGTGGATGTGCGGCGCGTTGTCCGGGTGGATCGCGTGCGGGCGCGCGGCGGGCACGAGGATCGTGCAGGGCATCTCCATCATGCGGTCGAGATGCTCGCCGTCGAAACGGTGTTTCACCGGGCCGGTGTAGCCGGCGAGGCCGGCGGGGCTCCGGCGGAGCGCGAGCAGCTGCGGGACGTCGAGCCCGGCCGGATTGTAGAGGCCGGCGTTGATGTCGGAGGCGCCGACGATGCGCGCGCCGAGCGACGCGAGTTTCTCCGCGATGGGCGCGCCGACGTTGCCGAAGCCTTGGATCACCACGCTCGAGTCCTTGATGCGGAAATCCGGGATGTGTTTCTCCGACGCGATGGCGGCGGCGAAGAGGCCGTGTGCGGTGATGGCCCACTCGTCGAGCGGGAAGCCGCCCTTCGCGGGCGGACGGCCGACGCCGCCGCGGCCGTGGTTGGCCGCGCCGTTCTTCTGCGCGAAGACCTCGTAGATCGTCTGCATGTCGGTCTCGTTCGTGCCCATGTCGGGACCGGGGATGTAGTCGGGGATGCCCCACAGCGCCTCGGCAAACATGGCCACGAGCGCGCGTTTCTCCTCGGGCTTGTCGGCGAAGTAGCGCGGCTCCACGCGCAGGCCGCTCTTCGCGCCGCCGAGCGGCAGCATGGCGGCGGAGCTCTTCATCGTCATCGCGGCGGCGAGGCCGTAGACCTCGTCGACGGTCACGTCGGGCGCGAGACGCACGCCGCCGAGACCGCGTCCGCGCACGAGATTATCGACCGCCACGAAACCCCACGTCGCGTCGTCGGCGGGGTCGTGAATGCGGTAGATGCACTCGGGCCCGAATTCGTTGCGGGCGATCTTGAAGCGTTGCTCGATGGCTTCGCCCTTCACGGCCTCGGCGACGAGGCGGCTGGGCAGACGGAAGTTTTGCATGGGGGGATTTTTTCGGGGAGAAACGCCTACCCAAGGGCAAAACTCGAAGCCGCCGCAACCATGAGGCGGCGAACTCTCGCGATTATCCGCCCGAATAATCGGCAAAACGCGCTTTCTTCACGTTGCGAAAACCGGCAGCGTCGCGGACCGGTCCCTCCTCTCCATGCGCAAATTCGGTTTTATTCTCATCCTCGGCGGCGTGCTGGCGTTCATCGCGATTCAGGCGCGCACGGGCATCTTCCGCCGCGCCAATCCCGGCAAGCCCGCCAACAAATACGTGCGCGAAATGCAGGAGGCGCAGGAGCTCGCACCGGAGGACATCGCCGTCATCAAGCAGAAATACCCGGACGCGATCGTCACGCCCTCGGGCTTGCGCTATGTGGTGCGCCGCGAGGGCGCCGGCTCGCCGCCGTCGTTCGGAGCGATGGTCTCGGCGCATTACGATGGCCGTCTCATCGGCGGCGTGAAGTTCGACAGCAGCTACGATCGCGGCACGCCGTATGCCTTCCGCGTCGGCACGGGCGAGGTCATCAAAGGCTGGGACGAGGCGTTCGCGCACATGAAAAAGGGCGAGCGCCGCACGCTGATCGTGCCGTGGTGGCTGGGCTACGGCGTGCAGGGCAAGGGCCCGATCCCCGCGCGCGCCACGCTGGTTTTCGAGGTCGAGTTGGTGGACATCCAATAGGCCGCTCTCCCGTCGAGTCGGGAAATTAGCTCGCCGCGCCGGACCGCGCCGCGCCTACTGGAGGTCGTGGCTGCCGCAAAGTCACCGCCCCATCCCCTGCGTGCGTTCGGCGTGCACGACACGCTGAAGTTGCGGTTGTTTCTGCTCTCGCTGGCGCTGGCCGTCCCGCTGATCGTATTGATCGGCGTCGGCATCCGGAAGAAATTCGTCGACGACCGCGCCGCCGCGCTCCAGCGCCTGCACGCCCAGCGCATCACCGCCGAGCAGACGCTGAACAACTATCTCGAGCACGTGCAGTTCATGCTGGCGGAACTCGAGGACGTCGTCGGCTTCCGCGACCTCGCCTCCGCGCACGCCCACGAACAAACGGCGCAATTCCTCCGCCTGCACCCCGAGTTCATCAACGTCGCGGTGATGGATCGCGGCGGCACGCTGCGCTTTTCCACGGCGTTCCCCCTCGCCGATCCGCCGCAAAACTACCGCGGCATGGCCAACATCGAGGAAGTGCTGCACACGCACGACTTCATCGTGAGCGGTGCCGCCCGCGGCGTGACCACCGGCCGCTGGGGCTGCGTCGCCGCGCGCCCGCTCCGCGCCCAACCCGACCTCGTCCTCGCCACGCCCATCGATCTCGCGCGGCTCTCCCAACAACTGTTCTTCGCCCCGGACAATTCGGCGCTCGTGGTCAACGTCATCGACGCGCGCAACACCGTGGTGCTCTCCTCCTACGTCGCGCACACGCGGATCGGCCAGACCCGCCCGATGGGCGAGGACGTCCGCCGTGCGCTCGCCGCCGGCGCCAACGTCGGAGAAATCGACGGCGACGACGGCCCGCGCCGCACCTTCGACGCCGCGCGGACCCGCATCGCCGACTGGATCGTCGTCGCGTCCGTGCCCACGGACGAGATCTACGCCGACGCCTGGCGCAATCTCCGCCTCGCGCTCGCCGCGGTCGCCGCCGTGCTGGCGGCCGTCGCCGTGCTGATCCACTTCTACGCCCACACCCTGATCCGGCCGGTCGCGGCGCTCGCCGAGGTGGCGCGCGCCCACGCGATCGGCGACGACCAGCGCCTCGCCCCGGTTGCCGGACCCGAGGAGATCGCGGACACCGCGCGCGCCTTCAACGAGATGGCCGCCGCGCGCCAGCGGGCGCAAGCCGGGCTGGTCGAGAGCGAGCTGCGCTACCGCACCGTCGTGGATCAATCCGGCCTGCTCGTCTACGACCTCGACATCCCGAGCGGCCGCATCGAGTGGTTCGGCGAAAGCGCCATCGCCGACATCGCCGGGCACACCGCCGAGGAATTCTCCCGCGTCGACGGCGCCGGCTGGGAGGAACGCATCCACGCCGACGATCGCCCGCGCGTGCTCGCCGCGTTCCATCGCTGCCTGAGCACGCGCGAACCGTTCCTCGCCGAGTATCGCTTCCGCCGCTCCGACGGCTCGTTCCGCACCGTGGAGGACTTCGGGTTCGTCCTGCCCGACGCCACGGGCAAACCGCTCCGCATGCTCGGCCGCATGAGCGACATCACCACGCGCCGCCAGACCGAGGACGCGTTGCGCGAGAGCGAGCAACGCTACCGGCTCGTCATGGAGCAGACCGGCCAGTTGATCTACGACCTCGACGTCGAGGCGCAACGCGTGCGCTGGTTCGGCACCGCCGCCGCCGAGCAAATCCTCGGTTGCAGCGCGGAGGAATTTTCCCGCCTCGGCATCGACGGCTGGCGCGCCTGCCTGCATCCCGAGGATCGCGACCGAGCCGTCGCACGCCTGGAGCATTGCCTGCGCACCGGCGACCCCTGCCAGGCGGAATACCGGATGCGCCACCGCGACGGCACCTATCACCTGGTCGAGGAGCGCGGCGCCGTGCTCCGCAAGGCCGACGGCGCCATCCACCGCATGGTCGGCCGCATGACCGACATCACTGAGCGCCGTCAGGTCGAATTGGAGCGCCAGCAACTCGACAAGAAACTCCTCGAAACGCAGAAGCTCGAGAGCCTCGGCGTGCTCGCCGGCGGCATCGCCCACGATTTCAACAACCTGCTCACCGGCGTCCTCGGCAACGCCGGTCTCGCCCGCATCGACCTGCCGTCCGACTCCGCCGCGCACAAGCAAATCGCCCAGATCGAGCACGCCGCCCAGCGCGCCGCCGATCTCTGCAAGCAGATGCTCGCCTACTCCGGCAAGGGGCGCTTCGTCGTGCAGACGCTCAACCTCAACGAACTCGTCGAGGAATGCCTCGCGCTGCTCACCGTTTCGATCTCCAAGAAAGCTGCGCTCCGCTTCGACCCCGCCCCCGCCCTGCCCCCCGTCTCCGCCGACGCCACGCAGCTGCGGCAGGTCGTCATGAATCTCGTCATCAACGCCTCCGAAGCCCTCGAAGGCGCCGCCGGCCAGATCACCGTCACCACCGGCACCCTCGCCGTGGACGCGGCCTACCTCGCCACCGCGCAATTCACCGGCGACCTCCGCCCCGGACCCGCCGTGTTCCTCGCGATCACCGACACCGGCACCGGCATGACGCGCGAGACCATCGCCCGCATCTTCGATCCGTTCTTCACCACGAAATTCACCGGCCGCGGCCTCGGCCTCGCCGCCGTGCTCGGCATCATCCGCGGACACAAGGGCGCCATCAAAGTCGACAGCGCGCCGGGCTCCGGCACGACCTTCCGCCTCCTCTTCCCCGCCGCCCTGGGATGCGCCCAACCGATCACGCCCCCGGCGCCCGCACACTCGACCTGGAAAGGAAGCGGCCGCGTGCTCGTGATCGACGACGAGGAAGCGGTGCGCGAAGTGAGCCTTTCGATCCTGCGCGCGCTGGGATTCGAAGCCGAGGCGGCGCAGGACGGCATCGAGGGCCTCGAGAAATTCGAAGCCGGTCCCGGCCGCTACGCCGCCGTGCTCCTCGACCTGACGATGCCCCGCATCGACGGCGAGGAGACCTTCCTGCGCCTCCGCCAACTCCAGCCCGACGTGAAGGTCATCCTGATGAGCGGCTACAACCGCGTGGACGCGATCAATCGCTTCATCGGCAAGGGACTCGCCGGCTTCGTGCAAAAACCCTTCCCGGTCGAGACGCTCGCCGCCGAGTTGCAACGCGTCTTCACCACCGATCTCCGGCGCTGACCGCGCGCGCCGGGCGCGACCACACGGCCCGGCACCCGCGCCACGCTCACAACCCGAGCAGCGAGCCGTTCCGCTTCAACCAGCGCTCGGCATCCTTCCACCACGGGCAAACCTCCTCCACGCGCGCCCAGAAGCGCTCGCTGTGGTTCATTTCCTTCAGGTGCATCAGCTCGTGGTAGATGATGTAGTCGCGCACGGTGTCCGGCGTCTGCACGAGCCGCCAGTTGAGCGACACCCCGCCGGCCGCCGAGCACGAGCCCCAGCGCGCCCGCTGGTTGCGCACGCTCACGCTCTTCAAATCCACGCCCGTCTCCGCCGCCAGCTCCCACGTGCGCGCCGGCAACTCGATCTTCGCACGCCGGGCGAAATGCGCCTCGAGCGTCGGCCGCAGGTCGCCGTCCAGGGACGCGACACGGAACACGTCCGCCGCCACGCTCACCTGCGGCTTTTCGCCCTCCACCGCCACGCGCACCTGGTGCATCTCGCCGCGCCAGAGCACATGCGTGCCCACGGTCCAGATTTCCGCGGCGCGCGGCCGTTTCGCCTGCCGCGCTCGCGCCCGCTCGAGCCAGTCGCGATGCTGCTCGACGAACCGCTGCGCCTCACGCTCGTTGCCCCGGAGCGGAATCGTCGCCACCGCCACGCCGTCGCGCCGCAACGTCAGCCGATAGCGCCGCGCCTGCGCGCTGCGCACATAGACAATCTCGGGCGACGGCGCCATGACCGTGCCCAGCTGAAAAAATTCCTGCTCCCCGCTGTTCACAACCGGTCAGCTAAATTCGGACGCCGGCGTTTTCCAACGAAAACTCGCGGCTCCTAAATTCGCTTAAAGAAGATTGCGTTCGTCGCGAAAGTGCCGTCGGGGTCGCGCGCGTAGTCGGGAATGCCGCCGCAGTGGGTGTAGCCGAGCTTCTCGTAGAGACGCACCGCGCCGCTCGCGCCCACGCTGGTGTCGAGGAAGAGCAAGGTGCGTCCCGCGCGCCCGCCCTCGGCTTCCAACTCGCGCATCAGCGCCGTGCCGATCCCGCGGCCGCGCGCCGCGTGGAGCACGAGAAGCTTCTGAATCTCCGCGCGATGCCGGCCGTTCGGGCGCGATTCGAAGGCGATCTGCCCGCTGCCGAGCAACGTGCCGTCGGCGCCGAGCGCACCGAGGAGCACCTTGTTGCCGACAGCCAGCTGGCTGGCGACGCTTTGCCAGTAGGCCTTCGCTTCGCCGTCGCCCAGCGGCAGCATGAAGCCGATCGACGCGCCGTGGGTGACGGCGTCGGTGAGAAGATTTTCGAATTCACGCAGACGCGCGAGCAGCTGCGTGTCGGAGAAACGGACGATTTGCATGCTCTCGCTTCGCAGGAAACGCGCCAGCGCCTTCGTCACACGCGCATCAGTTTCCACTGTGGCGGCGCGCCCGCCTCGACGGTGAGCCACGCGAAACTCGCCGGCGCGCCGCGATTCGGGCGGGAGATGCAGCCGGGATTCAGCCAGCGCACGCCGGCGGCGTCGGTCTCGTCGCGCGGCACGTGCGTGTGCCCGTGCAGGACGAAATGCGTGCCACGCGGCACACGGCGCGGCGGGATGTGGGTAAGAAAGAAACGCCAGCCGGCGCGTTCGAGCGTCAGCTCCAGCGGCCAGAAATTGTGCGCCTCGTTGTTGCCGAGCACGACGTGCAGCGGCTTCCCGAGCTGTTCGAACTCCACCAGCACCTCCGGCTCGCACACATCGCCGAGGTGCCAGATCTCGTCCGCCGCCGCGAGTCGGGCGGGGAGATCGGCGGGGTATCGGTCGTGCGTGTCGGAGATGACCGCGATGCGCATCGCGCGACTCAAGTTCGCCCGCCGCCGCCGGGCAATGCCGGAGTCGCCGGACCGCGGCCGCGCGGTCGGAACCTGAAATATTCTTAATCGAGTTTGCCCTCGCGACCGCGCGCCCCGCGGGTTTTCATTTTTCCGTCACCCCACTCCGTGAAAATCCTGATCGTCGAAGACGAGCGGCGGCTCGGCCAATTCATCCGGAAGAGTCTCGTGGAGCGGAGCTATACCGCGACGTGGGTGGCGAGTTGCGCGGCCGCGCGCGACGCGCTGTGCGAGACCGGCTACGATGTCATCATCCTCGATCTCGGCCTGCCGGACGGCGACGGCCTCGAGTTGCTGCGCGAATGGCGGCACAGCGGCTTCAATGAGCCCGTCCTCATTCTCAGCGCGCGCGACGCCGTGGAGGACCGCATCAAGGGACTCGACGTCGGCGCCGACGACTACCTCGCGAAACCGTTTTCGCTCGAGGAACTGCTCGCGCGAGTGCGCTCGCTGCTGCGCCGGCACAGTGCGGTGAAGGAAACCGTCCTCGAGCATCGCGGCGTGCGGATGGATTTGCTCGCGCGCACCGTGACCCTCGACGGCCGGCCGGTCGAGCTGACCAGTCGCGAGTTCGCGCTGCTCGAGGTGTTCCTGCAAAACGCCGGGCGCCTCCTGCCGCGCACGCTCATCGCGGAAAAAATCTGGGAGGCGCACTACGACATGGATGGCAACCTGCTCGACGTCTACATGAGCAAGCTGCGCGCGAAGTTCGACACGGAGCCCGCGCGGCCGCTGTTCAAGACCGTGCGCGGCGTCGGTTACCAGTTGTTGCCATGAGATCCATCGGCGCGCGGCTGGCCCTGTGGTATGCCAGCGTCTCGACCGCCACGCTGGTGCTGCTCTTCGTCGCCGGCTACTACCTGCTGCAACAGCATCTCGTGCGCGGCCTCGACACGCTCAACCGTGCCGAGTTCGAGCAGATCAAATCCAGCCTCGGGCCCGACTACGCCAAACTCAGCCGTGCGGAAGTCGAGGAGCGCATGCGTGGGGTCGCGGAGCTGGCGTCGGTGCTGTTCTACGTCGAGATCCACGCGAAGGACAAAAGCCTGCTCTTCGCCTCGCCCAATCTCGGGCCGCGGCGGTTGCAGGACGTGCCGGGCGAACACGAGTTCGCCGGAAATCTCGAAGGCTTGGGCGCCGTGCGCATCGGCGAGTTCTTCCTCGGGCCGATGGACATCCTCGTCGCGACCTCGGCGGATCAGGTGCGCCAAGTCATGAACGGCTACGCCGAGATCAGCCTCATCCTCGTGTGCCTGATGCTCGTGCTCAGTCTCATCACCGGTCTCGTGCTCAGCCGCGCGGCCCTCAGTCCGGTGCGCGCCATCCAGGAGACCGCTCACCGCATCCGCTCCGACAATCTCAGCGAGCGGATCCCCGTGGGCGAGGTGCAGGATGAAATCTCGAACCTCGCCCGCCTGCTCAACGAGATGTTCGACCGCCTCGAAATCTCGTTCAATCAGATCCGCCGCTTCACCGCCGAGGCGTCGCACGAACTGAAGACACCGCTCTCGCTCGTGCGCCTCCAGGCGGAGAAACTCCTCGTCGAAGGCGGACTCACTCCCGCACAGGAGGAGGCCGTGCAGGTGCAACTCGAGGAGATCGCGCGGCTGAACAAGATCATCGAGGAACTTCTCTTCCTTTCCCGCGCCGAGGCGCGCGCCGTGCGCCTCGATTTCCGGCGCGAGGATCCGCGGGCGTTCCTGCAATCGTTCGCGCAGGATGCCCGCGTCCTCGCGGAGCACCGCGGTGTGGATTTCGCCCTCCAACTCGAAGGCGACGGACTCGTGGAGTTCGACCCCAGCTGGCTGCGCCAAGTGTTGTTCAACCTGGTGCAGAACGCACTCAACGTCTCGCCTACGGGCGGCTCGATCCAGCTGGTCTCGGACTTCACCGTCGAATCGTGGCGCGTCGCGCTCGAGGACGAGGGGCCGGGCGTGGCGCCGGAACAACGCGAACGGATTTTCGACCGGTTTGTGCGGCTCGAGACCGACGAGAAACCCGCCGCCGCGAAAGGCAGCGGACTCGGCCAGGCCATTTCCCGCAGCATCGTCGGCCTGCACGGCGGCACGATCCGCGCCGAGGCCGGCGCAAGCGGCCGCGGCTTGCGCATCGTCTTCGAGCTGCCCGTGCTCGAGCGCCGCGTGGGCGACGGCGCGCGGGCGGGAGCCTGATTTCACCACAGCCCGATCGTCCGCCACCACGGCAGCCCGACGCCGAGCCAGATGCCGAGGTTCGCGAGCGAAACGATGAAGCCGAGCAGCCACCAATGGCCCTGGCGCACGTAGCCCGCGCCGAAATACACCGGCGCGGAGCCCGTGCCATAGTGCGTGATACCGGCGTTCAAATTGGAGAAAAACGCCAACGGCCACACCGCCAGCGCCGGCGGCACGCCCGCCGCGAGCGCCGCGCCGAGAAATCCCGGATACAACGCCGACACGTGCGCCGTCATGCTCGCGAAAGTGTAGTGCGCATAGAGGTAGGTCACAACCAGCGCGCCGAGCGCCATCGCCCACGGCCAGCCGTGCAGGTGCGCGAACACCTCGGCGGAGAGCAGGCGGATCACGCCTTGTTGCTGGAGCTGCTCCGCCATCATCAGCAGCGGCGCGAACCAGATGAGGGCATCCCACGCGGTCTTGTCACCCAGCAACTCGTCCCACGTCACCACACGGCAAAGCAAAACCAGGCTCACGCCGGCGAGCGCCACGGTGGTGTTGCCGAGACCGTGCCATGGTGCCGTGACCCACGCACCGAGCACGAGCAGCATGATGCCGACGAGCACGCGTTCGCCCCGACTCATCGGGCCGAGATCGTGCAATTTTGCCCGCGCATGCGTGCGCGCATGCTCCGTCTCGCGCAGATCGGGCGGACTGAGTTCGTGCAGTAACCACGGGATCAACGCGAACGAACACAGCCCCGGCAACGACGCCGCGAGCGCCCAGCGTCCCCACGTCATGTCGACCCCCGCAGTCGTCTTCGCGAGGCGCGCGATCAGCGGGTTCGCCGCCATGCCAGTGAGGAACATCGCCGAGGCCGTGTAGGTGCAATGAAAGCCGACGAGCGTCAGGTAGGCGCCGATGCGATTCGCCGTCGGGCCCGGTCGCGAATCGAGTGCCTCGGCCAAGCTGCGCACAATCGGCGCGATGATGCCGCCGCCGCGCGCCGTGTCCGAGGGCACGACCGGCGCCAGCACGAGGTCGGAGATCGCCACCGAGTAACCGAGCGTGAGCGAGGTGCGGCCGAACCAGCTGATGAAAAAATACGCGATACGCGCCCCGAGCCGCGTGGTGTGAATCGCCCGCGCAAAGAGGAACGCCGCGAAGATGAGCCACACCGTCGTGTTGCCGAAGGCCGCCAGCGCCGTCTCCGCTTCGAGCGTGCCGGTGAGAATCAGGAGCACCGTGGCGAGAAAGACGCTGACGCCCATCTCCACGGGGCGCACGACGAGCGCCAGGATCGTCGCCGCGAAAATCGCCAGCAGATGCCGTTGCGGATCGGTGAACGGCCCGAGCGGCGCGAAATACAGCGCGAATCCCGGCGCCAGCACGAGCGCCCAGCGACGCAGCGTCGTCGCGGCGGAAAGTTTCATCGGCTGAGGGGTGGTCACCGCGGATCCGACGCTGCGAGACGCCTCGCGCGGAGGCAAGGGAGTTGCGCTCAGCTCAACGCGCGGAGCGCGAGCAGCGTGAGCGTCACGGTGAGCGCGCCGCCGATGCGGGTCGCGATCTGCGCGAACGGCATCAGCTGCATGCGGTTCGCCGCCGTGAGGATCGCGACATCGCCCGTGCCGCCCTGCCCGCTGTGGCAGGCGTTCACGATCGCGGCTTCGAGCGGGTAGAGCTTCACCCAGCGCCCGACGATCCACCCGGTCGTCATCAGCGTCGCGACGGTGGCGACGATCGTGACGAGGTTCGCCCAATGGAACGCGGCGATGAGCTTGTCCCACGGCGTCATCACGCCGCCGATGGCGAAGAGCAGCGGATAGGTGACGGCGATGCGGAAGAAGCGATACACGACGTAGGCGCCGGCCTGCGTGCGCGGCGGCACGACGAAGGCGAGCTTCGCCGCCACCGCGAGGAACAGCATCGTGACTGGCGCCGGAAAACCGAAGAGCTCCTTGCCCATCAAGCCCGCGAGATAGAGCGTGACCGCGAACATGCCGGCAGCGGCGATGTGGTCGATGTCCATGTGGTCCGGCACCTCGTGTTCGCCGGCCTTCAGGTCGTCCTGTTCGCCGGGTTGCAAGCGACCCTCGCCGGTGAGGTGCGGGAATTTCTTCCCAAGGAAATTCAACAGCCCCGAGAACACCACGGCGGTCAGGCTGCCGAACATCACGGGCGGCAGGATCTGGGCGAACAACTCGCCTTGGTCGACATGCAGCAACTCCGCGTAACCCGTCGAGAGCGGGATCGCGCCCTCGCCCACTCCGCCCGCCATGATCGGCACGACCACAAACAGCAGCGTGTGCCGCGCGCCGAGCCCGAGCGCCGTGCCGACCGCCGTGCCGACGATCAGCGCCGCGAGCGACCCGGCCGCGAGCGGCACGAAGATCTTCACAAAGCCCCGGATCAACACGCGCCGATCCATGCCGAGAATGCTCCCGACGATCACCGCGGTGATGAACACGTAGAGGAATTGCGAGGACTTGGTGAAGTCCGCCACCGGCTGCATGATCGTGTCGGGCAGGATGCCGTAGAACGCCAGCGCCGACGGCACGAAGGTCGCGCAGATCGCCGCGCCGCCGATGTGCTTGAGCAGCGGCAGGTGCTTGCCGACCTCGGCGCAGAGAAATCCACCGACGCCGATCACGGCGATCATCATGCACATCTCGGCCGGCACTTTGCCGAGCCATACGAAATACCCGACGATGCCGATCAGCGCCACGAGCACCGGCAGCGGAACGACGCCGACCCGCCGCTCCATCCAACGCCACCAACCATGCGGCCAGAACGACTCGCGCGCCGGTGGATTCGCAGGCTTCGCCGGCGCGACACCGTCGGCGGCGGGCGGCAGTGTGGCGGGTTCAGTGGACACGCGGAGCCTCCGGAAGAGCCGCGCGCGACACAGCGACGGCGGGATTGGCGCGAACGACACCCGCCGCGGTCCGATTCGCCCGCCGGCGCAACCAGCTCGCGACGCCGGTATAGGTGAGCAGCGACACGGACAGCGCGCCGAGCAGCAGCACGAGTTGCATTGCCGGCCCACCCCACACGCCCGTGTGGAGCGACATCATGAAATAGTAGACGCGCAGCCCGGTCGGCGCGGTCGCATAAGGCTGTGCGCGCAACAGCGCCCCGCTCGCGCCGTCCCAGTAGGCGTAGGAGCGGGCGTTGGGATGCGCAGCGCCGGCTTCAATGCTGTAGGCGGAGACGACGCCCCCCTTTTTCGGCAGCGGAAGATAGGTCTCACGCGCGGTGGGAAAATGTTCCGCCATGGCGGCAGCGATGCGGTTGAAGCCGACGAACGACTTCGCGCCGGGCGTGCGCGCCAGCGGCGGCGCGGCTTTCGTGGACCCGGTGAGCGGATAGAGCGCGTTCTTCAGCCAATCGAGGGAGATCGGCGATCCGGTGAGCGCGAGGACGGCCAGCACGAGCGCGGCGTAGATGCCGACCGTCTTGTGCAGGCTGAGATTCCACGGGCGGCCGGTGAGCTTCCAGTTCAACGTGAGTCCGGCGACGAGCGCGCGTCGCGTGGCCGGCCACCAGAGCACGACGCCGGTGGCGACGATGAGCACGAAGGCGAGTGCATTGTAGCCGCTGATCGTTTCTCCGATGGAGGATGGCGCGATCTGGAAATATTTGTGCAGGCCCTCGATCCACCCGAAACCTTCGCCGTAGCGCGCGCGGACGCCGAGCACTTCGCCGGTGTAGGGATTCAGGTGCACGTAGTCCTTGTTGGAAAAATAGACGAGGAACGGCGCCGTGGCGTCGCCGAAATAGCGCAGGCTCTCGAGCTCGCCGGTCGGGTGCGCGGCGACGGCGCGCGCGACGAGTTCCTCCGGCGCCAGGCGCGCTGTGCCGGGAACGACGATCCAGCGTTGGGGATCGAGGCGGCGTTCAAGGTTGCTGCGAAAAACCAGCAGCGCGCCCGTGAGCGAAACGACGAGCAGCAGCGCCCCGAGTCCGAGACCCGCCCACAGGTGGAAGTTCAAAAACCATTTGCGCGCGGCGGGAGTCATGCGGAGAAGTGGCGGAGAGGTTGGCGCGGATGCGGGGCGCAGCGGGGAGCGGCCGGCGGGCTCAGAAAATGTAGCGGGCGCTGAAGGTGATCTTGCGCGGCTCGCCGGGGTTGAGGCGCGTGGCGTCGCCCGGGAGCGCGCCGGCGATGTAGGAGCGGTCGAGCACGTTGCCGACGTTCAGTGCGTAGTCGAAGTGCTTCGTGCGGTAGTAGAGGCCGGCGTCGATGCGCGCGTAGCTCGGCAGCTCGAGGCGCGAGGTCGCGACGTTGGTGATGACGGCCTGGCGCTGGCCGGCATAGACGCCGCCGAGACCGAAGCCGAGGCCCTTGAGACGACCGTCGGGAATGTTGTAGCGCGTCCAGAAGCTCGCGCCGTGATGCGGCGTGTTGTCGAGCAGCGCGCCGACAAGCGCCGCGGTGGTCGAAGTTTTGACCGTGGCGTCGATGTAGGTGTAGCCGACTTGGATTTGCCAATAGGGCTTCGGCAGCCAGGCGGCGGAAAGTTCGACGCCGCGGCTTTCCTGCAGGCCGGAGAGGTTCGCGATGGAGTTGCCGGAGGGCGACGTGGTGCCGGTGGTGGTGAGGACGTTCTTCTTCTTGATGTCGTAGAGCGCGACCGACGCGGTGAGGCCCCGCGCGGGGAGTTCGAGTTTCACGCCGGCTTCGACTTGATTGGAGCTCTCGGGCGGGAAGCTGGGGTTGTCGTTGAGGTCGACGTTGCCCGGCGACTGCGGCTTGAAACCCTCGCAATAGCTGCCGTAAACGGACCACTCGGTGGTGGGATGAAACACGAGGCCGAGCGAGGGCAGGCTCTTCGACTCGGAGGGTTTGAGGCCCTTGTGGGGAATCACGTCGAGCTGGTAGGAATCCTGTTTGTCCCAGCGCCAGCCGATCGAGGCGTCGAAGCGCTCGCCGAGCTTCATCACGTCGGAGGCGTAGAGGCCGTAGTTCCAGAATTGCGTGCGGCGATCCTGCAGGCCGGAGGGCGTGAGCGCGTAGTTGCCCGGCGCGTCGGGAACGGAGACGTAGAGGTTAACGGGCGTGACCTGCGGGCCGAAAGCCTTGCGATTGGTGTCGAGGAACTCGTGTCCGCCGTTCGCGCCGAGAATGACCGTGTGCTTGACCTTGCCGGTGACGAACTCGCCGACGGCGTTCGCGTCGACGAAGTTGTAGCGTTTGGTGTTCAGCTGAACGCGGTAGCGCGGGCGGATGGTCGAGAGGCGGTAGTTGGTGGTATTGCTGACGATGGCGCCTTGGGCGGTCTCGAGCGCGAGACGGGAATCGGTGTGATAGGTCGTGCGATACGCCGCGCGCACCGTCCATGTGTCGAGCACGCGTGTCTGGAAACTGAGGCTCGCGGACTCACCGTAATCGGTGTCGCGGGCGTCGGGCGCTTGGTAGGTGACGTTGATCGGCGGGAGCAGCGCGAGGTTCAGGAACGGGACGGCGAGGCCGTCGTCCGCGTGGCGGTCCTCGCGGACGTATTCGGTTTTCAGGGTGACGAACGTGTCCTTGTTCCAGCGATAGGTGAGCGACGGGTAGAGGTATTTGTTGCGCTCCATCGCGTAGTCGCGGAACGAGGTCTTGTCCTCGTAGCTGGCAACGATGCGATAGAGCCACTTGCCGGCTTGGTCGATCGGGCCGGTGGAGTCGAAAGAGGTCGTGAGGCTGTTGGAGTCGCCGAGGCTGCTGGTGTTGCCGGAGTAGGTGCTGGCGAAAACCGAGAGCGACGTCTGGGCGCGGGCGAGCGGGCTCTTCGTGACGATATTGAGCAGGCCGCCGGGGTTGGCCTGGCCGTAGAGGACGGAGGTCGGGCCCTTGATCACTTCGAGGCGTTCGACGTTGACGGTCGGCGGCGAGGCGAAGCGCGACGGCGGACCCGGCAGGCCGTCGACCTGGATGCTTTGCAGATTGGAGCCGGCGGCGGAAAAGCCGCGCAGCGTGAAGGCGTTGGCGTTCGTGCCCTGCTTGTTCAGGCCGACGACGTAGCCGAACGCGTCTTCGAGCCGCGAGGAGCGCACGTCGTCGAGGAAGGCGCGGTTGAGCACCTGCACGCTGAAGGGCAAGTCGACTTGCGCGACGGGCATCTTCATCGCGCCGGTCGTGGTGGCGTCGGTGTAGCGGCCGAGCGTCGTGGTGACCTTGTAGGCGTCGAGGTGGACGACGTTTTCAGAATCGCCGCCGGTCGCGGCGGACGACGTTGCCGTCTGCGCGAGCAGGAGCGAGGGGCAAAGGAGGAGACCGGCGACGAGTGGGGCGCAGCGCAGGGGGTGAGCGGCCGAAGAGTTCATGGGGGCGTGGGGTGAGCGGGCGGAGATACCCGGAGGTGCGCCGCGAAGGTAGTCGTCGATTTTTAAAGGAAACTGAAGCCCGTCTGAAAATAATTTCAGGTCCCGTTCCTCCACGTCGCGAAGCCGGGCGGGAAGAGGTGAAAATTGCTCGCTCACCCCGAGCGCGAACGCACTGTGAGGGGAACCGGGCCTATAGCTCAACGGTTAGAGCAGGGGACTCATAATCCCTTGGTTCTGGGTTCGAATCCCAGTGGGCCCACCACGGTCTCTGCGTCCAGAGAACTGGCTTGGTGCTGGTTCTCCGGCGGCGCACCACATCGGCAAATCGGCGCTGAATGCCGTGCGGGAGGTGTCGCGGTTGGTGTGCGGATCCCGAGTCGTGAAATCCGCGGATGGTGCGCGGACCTCAGACTCGACGGTGGAAATGAAAACGCCGGACCCTTTCGGGTCCGGCGTCGAGAGCCCGGCTTACGCGCCGGCGAATCAGTTCTTCGCCGCGGCGGCGGGATTCACGAGCTTGTCGCGCAGGAGTTGCGCGGCGAGAAGCTCGACGATGTTGCTCGCACCGCTTGTGCCGCCTTGGCCGGCGACGATGTCGGGCACGAGCTTCTGCCCGCTGCTGGCGAGGGCGCGCGCGACTTCGATCGCAACGAAGCTCTCGCGGCTCGTGGCCTCGGCCTTCTGCTTGATCACGGCGGCCTCGGCCAAGCCGATCTTCTGGGTCTTCTCGGCCTCGGCAGCGCCGACGTTCTTGATCACGGTGGCGTCGGCTTCGGAGAGCGCGGTCTTGGCGCGCGCTTCACCCTCGGCCTTGCGGATCGCGGCTTGCGCGGCGAACTCGGCGATCGCGACCGAGCGCTCGGAGTCGACGACCTTGGCCTGCGTGGCGGCAACGGCCTTGGCCTGCTCGAGCTCCTTGCGCACGACTTCGGCCTGGCGTTGCGTCTCGTAGGTGACGCGCTCCTGCTCGGCGATTTTCCGGTCCGTGAGGGTCTTCATCAGATCCTCGGGCGGCACGATGTCGCCGATGAGCGTGTCGACGGCGCCGACGTTGTAGTGCTCGAGCGCGGCGCTGATCTGCTTGCGCGCGTCGCCCTGCTTTTCCGAGCGGGCCTTGAGGAACTCGATGACGTCGGAACTCTGGGCCGCATTGCGGAAGTAGTTGCCGATGGTCGGCTCGAGGACCTGCGTGACGAGGTTCACCATGTTGCCGAAGCGCGCGATGACCTTGGGTGCGTCGTTGCGCGGAATGTGGATGATCTGCGAGACATCGAGGTTGAACTTGAAGCCGTCGGACGAGCGCACGGTGATCGTCGAGAGTTTCTCGTCGAGGCGGTGCGACTCGGTTTTGCCGGTGGCCCAGTTGAGGACGACGTTGGCGGTCGGGACATTCTCGACGCGGTGCGTGCGCGGGTTGATCGCGTAACGGCCCGGATCGAGCGGTTCGGCCCAGACGCCTTTTTTGCCCTTCTCGACGAGATTGCCGTGTTTGAACGACTCGCCGGTCACGTCGCGGCCGACCTCGCCCACATAGGCGATGACGACGCCGGCGTGCGCGATCGGCACCTCGGTCATGTCGACGGTCTCGACGGTCGCGAAGGCGGGATTGATGAAGTAGCGGCCCGCGAGGAGCACCTGTTCCTGCAAGCCCTTGAAGCCGCCCGCAGAGACGAAGGTCTCGCCGTCCTGGAAGGAGTTGTGCCCGTCGATGGTGCGACCGGCAATCTCACCCTGCGGGAGGCTGCGACCTTCCTTGGTGGTGATGATGCCGACGCGGTTCTCCTTGATCTCGAGCACCGACGCGTCGCTCACGGTGAACAGCGCCGTGTTGATGCGGTAAGTGCCGGGCGGAATGATCGCGATCTGCGGTCCGCGCTGACCGCCAGTTTGCAGGAAGGCGCGCGCGTCCTGGAACGAGTCGCAATCGACCTTGCGGCCGAGCACGCGACCGCCGGAGAGCGGCTCGCCGTCCCGCGCCTCGACGACACCGAGCTTGCCCTCGGGCACGGTGACGAACGGGACGATGTCCACGGTGTATTGCCACGGCCAGAGCCAGCAATGCAGGCCCGGCGCGAGGGTGTCGGCCTGGATGCCCGCTTCGCCGTTGAGCGCGATGATGCGGCCATCGGGCAGGCGCGAGCTGGCGCCGCTGAGGCCGAATTTTTTGGTCACGATGCCCACGCCATTGTTCGGCACGATGACCACGCCGAACAGGCGCAGCCACAGCCGATAGGTGGCGAGGAGAAGGACCGCCAGCATGCCGGCGGCCGCAAGGACAATGAGGAGTGTATTCATGGTGGGAATGGGTTCGACGCGGCAGCATGACCATCGATGTCGGAGCGACAATGCTAACTGGTTTAAAACTACACTGCTTTATTGTATCTCGATAATGCTTAATTAAATTGCGCCTTGAATTTACAACTGCGGCGGCGCAACCTGCGTCCATGCCGAAAGTGAGGGCCATCACCGAAGCGGAACGCGCCTATCTCGAGCGCCGGCTGGCGCCGGTCCTGCAGGCGCTGCGGGAAGACAAGGCGTTGTGCGAGGAGTTTCTCGTCTTTGTGCGCGAGCGCGGCGGAAGCATGTCTCTTACGCTGGATCGGCTGAAGACTGTCTGGTGGCCGAGCCGGAAGTCGATGTATCCGGGCTTCTTCGTGCTGGCGCTGGCGGAATTCGGCCTCGCCCACGACTTGTGGGCGAACGAGAAGCCGCGCCGCGCCAACAAGCGCTGACCGACGGAGCCTGTCAGCTCAGCGTCGGGATGCGCTTCGGCTCGGCTGGCGGCGCGCCGACCGAAGCGCGCGTGACGAGTTCGACGGGAAACACGATGGGCTTGTCGGTCGACCCGGCGATGGTGTCGGGACGCGTAATGCGGTTGAGCAACACATCGACTGCGCGCGCACCCATGGCGCGGAGCGGCTGGCGGACGGTCGTCAGCTGCGGCACGCACATGCGGGCGGCGAGCGAATCGTCGAATCCCACGACGGAAATATCCTCGGGCACGCGGAAACCGCACTCGGCCAGCACCTCGATGCAGCCGATGGCGACGCCGTCGTTCACGCAGAAGATCGCATCCGGCAGCGGCTCCCCGGCGTGCCGCCGCAACCAGGCGCGGAGCGCGGCGGCGCCTTCGTGGGTGTTGAAACCGGCCGGCACCACCCATGCCGGATCGCTCGCCTGACGCAGCGAAGCGAGCGCGCGCCTGTAGCCGCTGATGCGGCGCTGTGGGCCGGTCAAATCCTCGGGACCGGCCAGATGCAGGATGCGACGGTGCCCCTCCACGAGCAGGCGACGGGTGATTTCGTAAGCACCGCGCTCCTCGTCGCTCTCGACGTTGAGCACGCCAGGCAGGGGAATGTTCGCATGGATCGAGACGAACGGCGTGTGCGTCGGCAACGGGACGTGATCTTCATGAAACGTCGGCGCCAACAGGATGAGTCCGTCGATGCGGCCGTCGCAGAAACGGTGCAGACGCTCGGGATCCTTCTGCCAATCGTGCAGCGAGAAAACCGTCGTGTTCTGATCATGGCGCGCGGCGGCCTCGAGGATGCCGTTGAACACTTCGAGGAAGTAGTGGTTCAACTCGCCGTCGGTGATGACCGCGGCGACGCCGAGCGTGTCCATGCGCCGATTGGCGAGCGCGCGGGCGGCGGCGTTGGGGCGGTAGGCGAGCTTGCTCGCGGCGGCGAGGATGCGCTCGCGCGTCTCCGACGAGATGCGCGACGACGTGCGCGCGCCGTTGAGGACCGCGGACGCGGCCATGGCGGACACGCCGGCGGCGCGGCCGACATCGGCGAGTGTGGCGGCCCGGACGGGCTTGGTCTTCTTTTTCTTCACGGCGCGCGGCATGGTGGGACGGGCAATCTCAGGGCAGGCGCGGCCCGGTGCAAGCCACGGCATGAAAGCGCACCGGTTTCACGCGAGAGTGAGGATGACCGTGTCGCTGCCGGCCACAGCGGCGGTCGCGGGACCGTTGGCGACTTGGGCGGACCAGCGCGGCGGCAGCGCGCCTTGCCATTTCACCTCGATGCGTGGCCCGCTGCGGCGCGCGATCGCGGAAGCCAGCAACTCGCCGCGCGCGTCATGCAGATCGCATTTTGCCGTCGCTCCGTCCGTCAGTTCGTAGACGCGGAGATTCACCCGGTCGGCGAAATCGTAATCGGGCCGGTCGTCGCGCGCGCCGAAGGCGATCAAGCTGTCCGGGCGGGCGAAAAGCGGCAGGCTGAGAAAACCATGCCGCGCGCGGTGCCAGCGTCCGCCTTCGAGGACTTCACCCGTAAGCACGTGAGTCCAACGGCCGGCCGGCAGGTAGTAGTCGACGCTGCCATCTTCGGTGAAGACCGGCGCGACGAGCAGCGAGGAGCCGAGCAGGTATTGGCGATCGAGCGTGTCGCACGCAGGATCGCCGGGGAATTCGAGCAGCATCGCGCGCAGCGTCGGCACGCCTTCGCGGTGCGCTTCGACAGCCGCGCTCCACAGGTAAGGCATGAGCCGGCACTTTAACTTGGTGAAGAACCGCACGACATCGCACGCCTCGTCATCGTAGGCCCACGGCACGCGGTAGCTGCCGCTGCCGTGCAGGCGACTGTGCGATGAGAGCAGGCCGAACGCCGCCCAGCGCTTGTAGATGTAGGCGGGCGCCGTGCCTTCGAAGCCGCCGATGTCGTGGCTCCAGAAACCGAAACCGCACAGGCTGAGCGACAGCCCGCCGCGCAGAGACTCCGCCATCGACTCCATGGTCGACCAGCAATCGCCACCCCAGTGCACCGGGAAACGCTGGCCGGTCGCGTAGCTCGAGCGAGCGAACAGCACCGCCTCGCCTCGTCCGCGCGCGGCCTCCACGGCGCGAAAGACGCACTCGTTGTAGAGGATCGGGTAGAAGTTGTGCATCTTCACCGGATCGGAGCCGTCGTGGTAGACGACACCCTCGGTCGGAATGCGCTCGCCGAAGTCGGTCTTGATCGCATCGACGCCCAGGCGCAGCAGGCGTGTGATGTGGCCGGCGAACCACTCCGCCGCCGCCGGATTCGTGAAGTCCACGATCGCCATGCCGGGCTGCCAAAGATCTGTCTGCCAGACCGAGCCGTCGGCGCGCTTAAGGAAAAAGCCCTTGGCTGCGCCTTCCGCGAAGAGCGGGGAACGCTGCGCGACATAGGAATTGATCCACACGCTCACGCGCAGGCCGCGTGCGTGGAGCCGTTGCAACAGACCCGCTGGGTCCGGAAACACGCGCGGATCCCACTCGAAGCTGCACCAGTCGAACTCGCGCATCCAAAAACAGTCGAAGTGGAACACATGCAGCGGCAAGTCGCGCTGCTTCATGCCGTCGATGAAGCTCGTGGCCGTCGCCTCGTCGTAATCCGTCGTGAACGAGGTCGAGAGCCACAGGCCGAACGACCACGGCGGCGGCAACGCCGGCCGGCCGGTGAGCGCCGCGAGGCGGCGCAACACGTCCTTCGGATCGGGACCGAGGATCACGAAATACTCGAGACTCTCGCCGGGGACGGAGAACTGCACGCGCGAGACCTTTTCCGACGCGACCTCGAACGAGACATGCCCGCACTCGTTCACGAGCACGCCGTAGCCGCGATTCGTGAGGTAGAACGGCACGTTCTTGTAAGCCTGTTCGCTGCCGGTGCCGCCGTCCTTGTTGGCGATCTCCACGGTCTGTCCGTTCTTCACGAAGCTCGTGAAGCGCTCGCCGAGACCATAGACGTTTTCGCCGACGGCGAGGCTGAGCCCCTCGACCATGTGACTCGGCCCGCCGGCGCACTGCATGTAGGCGGCGCCGCGCCAGCCACTGCGGGTGACGACGCGTTCGCCGTCGAGGAAACTGAGCGCCCAGCCGCCCTGCCGCTCGACGCGCGCCGTGAGCGCGCCGCTCGTGAGCGCGCCGCTCGTGAGCGTGGCGCTCTGGTCGTTGCTCGTGAGGCGCACACCGGTGGCTTGCTCGGCGAGCAGCGGCAGTTGCGGACCACGATTCAGTCCGCCGGAGAAATGCTCGATGCGCACGCGCACGACGTTTTCCAACGGTGAGCTGAGCCGAATCGTCAGCAACGGACCCTGCAGCGTATCGCCGCGGTGCCGGATCGGGCGAGTCGGCGCGTGGATAACCAACGCGTCGCCTTCGCGAGTCACGGTGTGCGCTTCAGCGGGATAGTGGGCTTGCACGCCCGGCTGCAGCAACCAGGCGCCATCGGTGAACTTCATGGGATGCGAGGGGCGGATTAGCTTGATGTAGCGTTAAATCTTGCAAGGCAACCCGATTCTTCCTCTCAATCCGGGCCCGCTGCTCCCCTCCCCTTCATGAAAAGCCTGGCCGGTCTCCGCTCGTGCCGCGCGCTGCTGGGCGCGTCGCTGTTTCTCTCGTTCGTCGCCTTGTTTGCCGCCACCGCACCGCCCGCGGTCGAGTCCTATGCATGGCGCAACGTCGCGATCCGCGGCGGCGGCTACGTGACGGGCTTGGCGTTTCACCCCACGGCGCCCGATGTGCTGTTCGCGCGCACGGACGTCGGCGGCGCCTATCGCTGGGACGCCGCACGACGCGCCTGGCAGCCGCTGAACGACGGCATCGACCGCGCCAATGGCGACCTCTACGGCGTGCTCAGCCTGGCGCTCGATCCCACCGATGCGCGAAAAGTCTACCTCGCGTGCGGAGCCTACTTTTCCGAGTGGGCGCGTAATGCCGCGGTGCTTCGCTCGAGCGATGGCGGGCAAAGCTGGGAGGCGGTCGACCTGCCGCTGAAGCTCGGTGGCAACCAAGACGGCCGCGGCACAGGCGAGCGACTGCAAGTGGACCCGCACGACGGCGCGCACCTCCTGCTCGGCACGAATCACGACGGACTCTGGCGCAGCTACGACGCCGGCCGCACGTGGGCGCGCGTCGGTCGTTTCCCCGCGTCGGGCGTGACCTTCGTGTTGTTCGATGCCCACACGGCCGCCGACGGGAAACCAAATACGACGATCTACGTGGGCGCCGCCGACCCGCAACGACCGGTCCTCTACCGATCGCTCGATGCCGGCAAATCATGGAATCCGGTGCCCCGGCAACCCACCGGCCTGCTTGTCCACCACGCCGCGCTCGATGCACGCGGCACGCTCCACCTCGCCTACGGCAACGGTCCCGGCCCGAACAACATCACTCACGGCGCGATCTGGAAACTCGACCCGACGAACGATACCTGGACCGACATCACGCCCGAGCGCCCCGACGTCGCCGCGAACAACGGCTTCGGCTACGCCGGCTTCGTGCTCGATCCGAAACACCCCGGCACACTCTACGTCTCCACGCTCGATCGTTGGTCGAAGGGCGACGAGATTTTCCGCAGCACCGATGGCGGCACGACGTGGACACCGTTGCTCGCGCACTCGCAATGGAGCCGCCTCGGCGCGCCCTATGTGAAGGACTTCAAGCCGCACTGGATCAGCGACGTCGCGGTCGACCCCGCGCACCCGGAGCGCCTGTGGTTCGTCACCGGCTACGGCGTCTGGGCCACCGATCAGGCCAACGCTGACATCGTCGCCGGCCAAACGCTCACCTGGCTCTTCCCCAACAAAGGTCTCGAAGAAACTGTCATCGACGAACTCATCAGCCCGCCCGAGGGCGCGCCGCTGCTGAGCGCGATGGGCGACCTCGGCGGCTTTCGCCACGACGACCTCGCGATTTCCCCGAAGGGCGGTGCATTCCAGCCGCTCCACGGCAGCAATCCCAGCATCGCCTTCGCCGCGCAGCAGCCAGCGCTGCTGGTGCGCACCCATTGGGGCCCCACGCGCGGCGCACTTTCGCGCGACGGCGGCACCACATGGGAGAACTTCGCCAGCGCGCCCGAGGCCGCCGCGAAAATCGGCCCCGGCATCGCCACGATTTCCGCCGACGGCGCGCGCCTCGTGTGGCTGCCCAAGGGCGCAAAGCCCTTTTATTCGACGGACGGCGGCCGCTCGTGGAAAGAGAGCCGCGCCGACCTCGTCGCGACCACCGAGTGGAAAACCTATGGACCGGTCGCCGACCCCGTGAACCCGCGCCGGTTCTATCTCTACGACCCGATGAACGGCGCGCTGCACGTGAGCGAGGACGGCGGCGAAAGTTTCGCGAAGGTGAAATCTCTCCCCGCCGAAGCCGGTAAACTTCGCGCGGAGCCAGGCGTCGAAGGCCATCTCTGGTTGCCGACCGCCGAAGGACTGCTCGTCTCGACCGACGCGGGGAAAAATTTCCGCGCGCTCGCCGGCGTTGAGAGCGCCCACCAAATCGGCTTCGGCGCGCCTCCGGCGGGTCGGAGCAATCCCGCGGTCTTTCTCGACGGCACGGTGCGTGGAGAGGAGGCGCTCTTCCGCAGCGACGACGGCGGCCAGTCGTGGGTGCGTATCAGCGACGCGCGGATGCGCCTCGGCTGGCTGCGCTGTCTCACGGGCGACGCCCGCGTGCCCGGCCGCGTCTACCTCGGCACGAGCGGGCGCGGCATTCTCGTGGGCGATCCGCTGAAGTAGCGCCGGCTTCCAGCCTGCTTCCGCGTAACGCCGAGATGGCCGCACCACCCTCGCTCATCCGACCGCAGTCCGCGCGATCACTTCGGCGCGTTGGCGGGCAACGCCGCCGGTTCCTCGTCGATCACGAAGCCGCAACTCAGCAGGTAAGTATCCGGCTGGTCCGTTTTCGGCGTCAGCACGAGGCACCAGACGGAATTGCCATCGACGGCCATGAGCATCGTCGCGGGCTTCATTTGTTCGACCGTCGAGTTCACGAATTTTCCCAGCTTGCGCCCGGTCTGCTCCCAAATTTGGCGCACGATGGCTTGCAAAGCCAAGTTTGGCTTCGCGGTTTTCAGAGCAACGCCGACACTGTAGTCGGCCGCAGCGAGTCGCGGTCGGCTGCCGTCTTTGGTGACGCGCTTCATTCTTTCCGAGAGCGGATAAACGTAAATCTGAGAATGCCCGGGAAGCAGTTCGAACTCCGGACAGGTCTTCAGATTAACCACATGGATCGGCTGGTCAGCGCAGAGGCGAACGCACGTGGCACACACAAACACGAGGAGCGAAATCAGTTTCATGGGGGCGATGCTTCTTGGCTCGTGAGGTTGAATAGTGGCGACTCGTTAGGCGAGAGGCTGAGCCGCGAGTGCGGCGGATCAAAGCAATAGTGGTGTGCACGCGGACTCCCCACACGCTGCGGGACCGACTGAAGCGGCCCCGACGGCCCGCGAACAGCGCTCAGACGATCGCGTTGCGCGCGATGATCTCGGCGTAGTAGCGCGCGGAGAGTTTCGGTGTGCGGCGCTGCGTCGTGTAGTCGACGTGCACGATCCCGAAGCGCCGTTCGTAGCCGTCCTCCCACTCGAAGTTGTCCATGAACGACCAGAGAAAATAGCCGGCGACCGGCACGCCGTCGCGGATGGCGCGCTCGAGTTCGCGCAGGTGCGCGCGGAGGAAGTCGCGGCGGTGCAGGTCGAACACTTCGCCGTTCACGACCGGCTCCTCGTTGTAGCCGCAGCCATTTTCCGTGATGTAGATCGGCCGCGCGCCGTAAGTCTCGAACGCCAGTCGCGTGCCCCAATACATCACTTGCGGCGCCCAATGCAGCCATGCGCTGTCGGCCTTGGGATAATGCGCGGGCAGCGGCAGTTCCTCGAATTTGTCATCGCGGCCGGCGCGCACGAACGTGCCGGTGTAGAGGTTGAGACCAAGGAAATCCGTCGGCGCGCTGATCAACGCAAAATCGCCGTCGTGCACCACCGGCGCCGCCGCGCCGCAACGCGCGAGGTATTCCGGCGAATAGCTGCCGCGATAGATGGCGCCGAGGATAAAGTCGTTGCGCCAGGCGAACCACGTGCGCGCCGCCGCGATGTCGGCCTCCGTCTCCGTCGCGGGCATGCAGATGTCGCTGTTGTCGGTGAGTCCGACCCGTGCGCCAGGACCGCCGAATTGCCGCACCGCGCGCACCGCGTGACCATGGCAGAGAATCGCGTGATGGTAGGTTTGGTTGAGCTCCTGCGGCGTGACCTTACGACCGGGCGCCTTGCCGCCGAAGCCGTAGCCGAGTGTCGTGAAGCAGCGAATTTCATTCAGCGTGATCCAATTCTTCACCACATCGCCGAACGCCTGCACGACGGTGTCGGCATAGCGCGCGAAAGCGTCGACCGTCGCGCGGCTCACCCAGCCGCCGCGATCCTCGAGCGCCTGCGGCAAATCCCAGTGGAAAAGCGTCACCCACGGCGTGATGCCGTGCTCGGCCATGGAGGCGAAAAGCCGGCGGTAGAAATCGAGGCCGGCCTGGTTCACCGCGCCGTCGCCCTGTGGGAAAATCCGCGGCCACGCGAGCGACAGCCGGTAGTGGCGGATGCCGAGCGAGCGCATGAGCGCGAAATCCTCCGCGTAGCGGTGATAGTGATCGCAGGCGACATCGAGCGTGTCGCCGCCGTGGATCTTGCCGGACTGGCGGGAAAAACGATCCCAGACCGACTCGCCCTTTCCGTCCTCACGGGCGGCTCCTTCAATCTGCGGCGCGGCGGTGGCGACGCCCCAGACAAAATGCGGCGGAAACGACGATGAGGGGAGGAGCGAGGACATGGAAAGACAGGCGGAGAGCGACGGTGGAAGTGGTCAGTCTGCGCAAAAGGACGCCCGAGAAAAGCCTGATTTAACGAAAAACTTGCGGTTTTCAGGCCCGTCGCCCACGGTTTCCACCCACCCCTGCGGCGCGCCGCATCCCCTGCCCTCCCCATGAAGCGACTGATTCTCCCGGTGCTGCTCGCCCTGTTGAGCGCGACGCATTTGATCGGCGCACCGACCCGCGAGCGGCTGAACATCGACGCCGGCTGGCGCTTCGCGTTCGGCCATCCGTCGGATGCCGCGAAGGATTTCAACCACGGCACCGGCTACTTTTCCTACTGGGCGAAAGCCGGCTACGGCGACGGCCCCGCCGATCCGAAGTTCGATGCGAGCAAGTGGCGCGAACTCGACTTGCCGCACGACTGGGCCGTCGAGGCGCCGTTCGATGCGAAAGGTAGCCACAGCCACGGCTACAAGGCCGTCGGCCGCAATTTTCCCGAGCGCAGCGTCGGCTGGTATCGCAAGACCTTCCACATCGCGGAGCACGATCTCGGGCGGCGCATCGCACTGGAGTTCGACGGCGTGCACCGCGACTCGATCGTGTGGGTGAACGGCTTTTATCTCGGCCGCCAACTCAGCGGCTCGACGAGCTTCCGCTACGACATCACGGACTATCTGAACTACGGCGGCGAAAACGTCGTGGCGGTGCGCGTCGACGTGACGATGGAGGAAGGCTGGTATTACGAGGGCGCGGGCATCCACCGCCATGTCTGGCTGACGAAGACCCCTCCGCTGCACGTCGGGCACTGGGGCACTTTCGTTTCGACGGAGCTCGGCGCCGATCATTCCGCCTCCGTCGTCACGGCGCGCGCCACGCTCGTGAACGACGGCCCCGCTGCCGCCGCTTTTCAGCTCGAGCAAATCGTCCTGCGTCCGGATGGCAGCACCGCCGCGACGTTTCTTGGCGCCCCCGCGACCATCGACGCGGGCGCGCAGCAGAAAGCAGTCGCGACGATGAACGTCGCGCAGCCGCAGCTCTGGTCGATCGAGACGCCGGTGATGCACCGCTTGATCACGATCGTGCGCGACGCGGCGGGCGCGGAAATCGACCGCTACGAGACGCCTTTCGGCATCCGCTCGGTGCGCTTCGATCCGGACCACGGCTTCTTTCTGAATGGCCAGCGCGTCACGCTCAAAGGCGTGAATCTTCACCAGGATCACGCCGGCGTCGGCGTGGCCGTGCCGGACGCGCTGATCGAATTCCGCCTGCGCCGCCTGCGCGAGTTCGGCTGCAACGCCGTGCGCACTTCGCACGAGCCGCCGAGCCCGGCGTTCCTCGACGCGTGCGACCGCCTGGGCTTCCTCGTCATCGACGAAAACCGCCTCATGGGCGCGAGCCCCGACCAGCTCGACCGCCTCGCGGCGATGATCCGCCGCGACCGCAATCACCCGAGCGTCATCCTCTGGTCGGTCGGCAACGAAGAATGGCGCATCGAGGGCAATATCCTCGGCGCGCGCCTCACCGCGACGATGCAGGCGCTCGCGCGCCGCCTCGATCCCACGCGCCGCTCGACTGTCGCCATCAGTGGCGGCTGGGGCGGCAGTTCCACGACCACGGATGTCGTCGGCTACAACTACATCTCGCAGTCGAATCCCGACGAGCAGCACCGGAAGTTTCCGCGACAGCCGGGCGTCGGCACCGAGGAAACCACGACGCAGGGCACACGCAGCGTTTACTTCGACGACCAGCCGCGCGGCCACCTCGCACCGCTCGCGAAAGGCGACAGCGGCGGCAACTGCGAGATCGGCTGGCAATACTACGCCGCGCGCCCATTTCTCGCCGGCCTGTTTTTCTGGACCGGCTTCGACTACCGCGGCGAGTCGACGCCGTTCGGCTTCCCGGCGATCAGTTCGCAATTCGGCATCCTCGATACCTGCGGTTTTCCGAAGGACAGTTTTTATTACCTGCAAGCGTGGTGGACCGACCAGCCCGTGTTGCACGTCGCCCCGCATTGGAACTGGCCCGACCGCGTCGGCCAGGAGCTGAAAGTCACGTGCTACAGCAATCACCAAGCCGTCGAACTGTTCCTCAACGGCGTCTCGCTCGGGAAAAGAGACCTGCCACGCAACGGCCATCTCGAGTGGCCAGTCGTCTACCAGCCCGGCGTGCTCGAAGCGCGCGCCTACCGCGGCGGCGCGGTCGTGCAGACCACGCGCGTCGAGACGACCGGCGCGCCCGCGCGACTCGTGCTCGTGCCGGACCGCACGGAGTTGCGCGCCGACGGAGCGGATGTGGCGGTGTTCGCGGTGTCGGCAGTGGACGCGCAAGGCCGGCACGTGCCGACCGCGAGCGACTTCGTCGAGTTCGCCGTCGAGGGCGGGCGCGTGCTCGGCGTCGGCAACGGCGACCCGAGTTGCCACGAGCCGGACGTGGCGAGCGCGCGGAGCCTGTTCAACGGCTACGCACAGGTGATTGTGCAGACGCCGCGCCGCGCCGGACCAATCAAACTCACCGCCCGCGCCGCCGGCCTGGCCCCGGCGGAGGCCACGCTCAACGCTCGTTGAAAAAATTTCCCATGAGTTCCCCCACTCCGCCTGTCACCGCTCCGGAAGATCGCGTGCCGGTGCCGCAAAAACTCGGCTACGGCCTCGGCACCGTCCTCGATATGTGGGGCCACTGGCTCTACCCGACGCTGGTCAACCAGGTGTTCAACATCGGCCTCGGCGTCTCGCCCGCGCTCGTGAGCACGGCGATCATGTTGAACCGCGTGTTCGACGCGTTTTCCGATCCGCTGTTCGGCTGGTGGTCGGACAACACGCGCACGCGCTGGGGCCGGCGCCGGCCGTTCATGCTCGTGGGCTCGATCATCGCGGGCGTTTGCCTGCCGCTCTTGTTCTGGGTTCACCCAGGTTGGAGCCAGATGGGCTACTTCTGGTTCATGGTGTTTTCGTCGGCGATCTACATCCCGGTGATGAGCTGCTTCTACATGCCTTACGTGAGTCTCGGCTCGGAGCTGACGCCGGACTACCACGAGCGCACGAGCGTGCAGTCCTACAAATACGCCGTGCAAAAGCTCCCGGAGCTCGGGCTGTTTTTCGCGGCGCAGTTCACCACGCTCGCGCTGTGGGTCGGCGCGAATTCCACCAATGTCGGCGAGCGCGTCCTCAATCTGCTGCGCAGCACCGCCGCGTGGGCGCCGGCGCCCGCGGGTTCGCACCCCAACATCGTCCTCGCCGCGCAGGTCTACTGCATGATCCTCGGCTCGCTGATGGTCGTCGCGGGCGTCGTGTTGTTTCTCACGGTGCGCGAGCGCTACTATGACAAGCTCGTCGCGGGCAAACAGGAGCGGACGTCGCTGATCACTTCGGTGAAACAGACAGCGTCGTGCCGGCCGTTCCTGCTGCTCATCGGCATGCGCCTCGCCTACGGCATGGGCCTGAGCATGGTCGGCACGCTCGGCTACTACGACACCGTCTACTACGTCTGCCGCGGCGACCTCGCCGCGGGCGCGGGCTGGAATTTCTGGATGGGCGTCTCGGGCATGCTGCTCGGCTTCGCGGGTATTCCGACCTTCACGGCGATCGCGCACCGACTCGGCAAACGCCACGGCATGCGCGCGGTGATGTTGACCGCGATCGGCGTGTTCGTGGCCACATGGTGGTTCTACGATCCGGCGCGTCCGTGGCTGCAGCCGCTGGCGTCGGGCTTCATTGCGTTCACCGGCGCGGGCTTTTGGACGCTCGACGGCTCGATGCTCGCGGACGTGATCGACTACGACGAACTGCAAACCGGCCAGCGCCGCGAAGGCGTGTTCTCGTCCGCCGCCTCGTGGATCATGAAATGCGGCATGGCGCTCGGCGCCGGCGCGGCGGGCTTCATCCTCGCCGGCACCGGCTTCGACGTCGCGCTCGGCGGCAACCAGACGGAGCACGCGCTGTTCATGATGCGCCTCCTGCTCGCCGCGATCCCGATCGTCGGCCTGCTGCTCGCCCTCGGTGCGCTGGCGAAATTCCCGCTCACGCAGGACGTGATGCTCGACATCCGCCGCCAGCTCGAGGCGCGGCGCGGCCGGGTGTGACAACCCCCGGCCAACCGGGGGCGCATTCTCAATCGCACAACAACTAACCTCATTCCGTCGCGCGACCCGTTCGCGTAGACTGGGCGTCCCCAAACCGCTTCACCCCATGCCTACGCCTCGTCTCCTGTTCGCGAGCGTCCTCGTCTTTGCCGCCATGAACGTCTCCGCCGGCGCATCGCCCGCCGACTCCGCCATCACGCCCGTGCCGCCGCAAGCGCAGCTCCGTGTCGCCGCCGTGCAGGTGCGCGTCGCGCCCGACCATCGCGACTGGACCTACCGGCTCGGCGAGTCGGCGAAATTCCGCGTCAGCATCGTCGCCGACAACGAACCGATCGAGGACGTCGCGATCACTTACCAGGCCGGCCAGGAGCTGCGACCGACCGAGACGAAATCCGCCATCGTGCCGCTCGACGGACTCGTGATCGACGGTGGCACACTACAGGAACCTGGCTTCCTCCGCTGCATCGTCACCGCCAAGGTCGCCGGCCGCGAGGTGAAGGGCGTCGCCACCGCGGCGTTCGAGCCGGAAAAGATCGTCCCGACGCAGACCGAACCGGCGGACTTCGACGCGTTCTGGCAAAAGGGCCGCGAGGATCTCGCGAAGGTTCCGCTGGAGGCGAAGCTCACGCTCCTGCCCGACCAATGCACCGACAAGGTGAACGTTTACCACGTGAGCTTCCGCGTCGTGAGCCCCGACTGGAACGCCGTCAAGGGCCGCATCTACGGCATCTATTGCGAGCCGAAAGCGCCCGGGAAATATCCCGCGCTCCTCCGCGTGCCCGGCGCCGGGGTGCGGCCGTATTTCGGCGACAAGGGTTTTGCCGCCGAAGGCGCGCTCACGCTCGAGATCGGCATCCACGGCCTCCCGGTCAACCTGCCGCAGGAAGTCTACGACCAGCTCGGCGCGGGCGCGTTGAGCGACTACTGTTTCTTCAACTTCGACGACAAGGAGGCGTATTACTTCCACCGCGTGTTTCTCGGCGTGCTGCGGGCGAACGATTTCCTCGCCTCCCGCGCAAACTGGGACGGCCGGCACCTCGTCGTCGCCGGTGCCAGCCAGGGCGGCTGGCTCTCCCTCGTCGCGGGCGCGCTCGACCCGCGCGTCACCGCGATCTCCGTCACACATCCCGCCGGTTGCGATCTGACGGGCGACTTGCACGGCCGCGCCTCCGGCTGGCCGTGGCCGTTCCGCCAATGGCAATTCCCCGCGCCGTCGCCCCACGCGACGCCCGCGAAGATCGCCACGACGTCCTACTACGACGGCGTGAACTTCGCCAAACGCATCAAAATCCCCGGCTACTACACCTGGGGCTACAACGACGACGTCTGCACGCCGACCTCGACCTACGCCGCCTACAACGTCATCCGCGCGCCCAAGACGCTCGGCCTGACGCTCGAGCTCGCGCACACCTACACGCCGGAGCAGGGCGAAGCGATCAACGCGCACCTCCGCCAGTTCCTCGGCCTGAAGTGAGCCATCTTCACATGAGTTTTCCGCAAGACTTCACCTGGGGCGCCGCCGCCGCGGCCTACCAAATCGAAGGCGCCACCACGACCGACGGCCGCGGCTTGTCCGTGTGGGACGTGTTCGCGCACGAGCCCGGCAAGACCTTCGAAGGCCACAACGGCGACGTCGCCTGCGATCATTATCACCGCTACGCGGAAGACGTCGCGCTCATGCGCGACCTCGGCGCGAAGGCCTACCGCCTCTCCATCGCGTGGCCGCGCGTGCTGCCCGAGGGCACCGGCCACGTGAACGAAAAGGGCCTCGCGTTCTACGACCGTCTCGTCGACGAGCTGCTCGCCGTCGGCGTCACGCCCTGGGTGACGCTGTTCCATTGGGATTTGCCGCAGGCCCTGCAGTTGCGCGGCGCGTGGTGCAATCGCGAGATCGTCGAGTGGTTCGGCGACTACGCCGCCATCGTCGCCGACAAACTCGGCGATCGCGTGAAGCACTGGATGACGATCAACGAGCCGCCCGTCGTCATCGGTCTCGGCTATCACGAAGGCATGTTCGCGCCCGGCCAGCACCTCAGCTTCCGCGAATGCCTGCTCGGTTCGCACCACCTGCTCATGGCGCACGGCCGCGCCACGCAGGCGCTGCGCGCCCGCTGCCAGGGCCCGATCAAGGTCTCGCTCGCACACACCGGCCGCGAGCGCATCCCCGCCACGAATTCCGCCGCCGATCTCGAGGCCGCGCGGCGCGACTACTTCGGTTGCACGAGGAAGAACATGTGGAACATCTCCTGGTGGATGGACCCGGTGCACCTCGGCCACTACCCGCACGACGCGGCGGCCGCATTCGGCGCCGACATGCCGCAGGTGACCGACGCCGACCTCGAACTCATCGCGCAGCCGATCGATTTCACCGGCTACAACTGCTACTCCGGCTGGCTCGTGCGCGCGAAAACCGACGGCGCGCCGGAGAACGTCCCGCACCCGTGGGGCATCGGCAACCCGCGCGGCACGCTCTCGTGGCTGAACATCGCGCCCGACGCGATGTATTGGGCCGCGCGCTTCATCCACGAGCGTTACCAACTCCCCGTCGTCTTCACCGAAAACGGCTACTGCAACACCGACTTCGTCCACCTCGACGGCCAGGTCCACGATCCGCAGCGCATCGACTTCATGGCGCGTTATCTCGCTGCGATGAAACGTGCCGTCGCCGAAGGCGTGCCCGTCGCCGGCTATTTCTACTGGTCCGTGATGGACAACTTCGAGTGGAAGGAAGGCTACAAGGACCGCTTCGGTCTCATCCACGTCGACTACCAGACGCAGAAGCGCACACCGAAGGATTCCTATTACTGGTATCGCGACCTCATCCGCACCAACGGCGCCAACCTGCCGGGTTGATTTTCGACCCAACCGTCCAACCACGAATGGACACGAATTCACACGAATACCGGGAGTCAAGGTCGTCGCCGCGGTCTCTCGCGCCGGCAATCGCACGCTAGTTCATTCGTGTCCATTCGTGTTCATTCGTGGTTTCTCCTCTTCCTTCCCCATGAAAACCCTCTTCGCGCTCGTCTTCTCCTCCGCGCTCGCGCTCACCGCCATGGCCAAGAAATTCGACCAGCTCGCCCTCACGCCGCCGATGGGTTGGAACACATGGAACACCTTCGCGGCCGACATCCATGAGTCGCTCATCCGCCAGACCGCCGACGCCATGGTCGCGAACGGCATGCGCGACGCCGGCTACGTCTACATCGTCATCGACGACTGCTGGTCGCTGAAACAACGCGACGCCGACGGCAACCTCGTGCCCGATCCGCAGAAATTCCCGAGCGGCATGAAGGCCCTCGGCGATTACCTGCACGAGCGCGGCTTCAAGTTCGGCCTCTACTCCTGCGCCGGCACGCGCACCTGCGGCGATTACCCGGGCAGCTGGGGCCACGAGTTCCAGGACGCGCGCCTCTTCGCCGCGTGGGGCGTCGATTACCTCAAATACGACTGGTGCAACCACGGCGACGCGAACGCCAAGGACGCCTACACACGCATGCGCGACGCACTGTTCGCCGCGGGCCGCCCGGTCGTCTTCTCCATCTGCGAATGGGGCCAGAACAAACCCTGGGAATGGGCCGCCGACATCGGCCACCTCTGGCGCACGACCGGCGACATTTACGATTCCTACGACGGCCGCAAAGGCTGGGAGTCCGGCTGGAAGCGCCTCCTCGACCAGCAATACGCGCTCGTCGAAAACGTCGGTGCCGACGGCCTGAACAAGTTCGCCGGCCCCGGCCACTGGAACGATCCCGACATGCTCGAAGTCGGCAACTCCGGCCTCACGCTCGCCGAGTCGCGCGCGCATTTCTCCCTCTGGTGCATGCTCGCCGCGCCGCTCATGGCCGGCAACGACGTCACGCACATGAAGCCCGAGATTCGCGCCATCCTCACGGACAAGGACGTCATCGCCATCGATCAGGACAAACTCGGCAAACAGGGCTTCCGCGCCCTCGCCGAACCGGCGAAGAACATCGAAATCTGGATCAAGCCGCTCAGCGGCGGCGACTGGGCCGTGTGCGCGCTCAACACTTCCGCCGCCGCGGCCGACCTCACCGTCGAGTGGGACCGACTCTGGACGCTCGACCACCGCACCTACCAGGTGCGCGACGTGTGGGCGAAGCAGGACGCCGGCGACACGAGCAAGCCGCTCACCGTCCGCGTCGAGTCGCACGACGTCGCGCTGTTTCGACTCACACCGACCGCGCGCTGAAGCTCTTTCTCCTTCGCCGCCCATGCGCCGCCTCGCTTTCCTGTTTTCCCTCGGCGCACTGGCAACGCTCGCCGCGGCGGACACACCGACTCGCACCATCGCCGCCGACGTCACGCACGCGCGCGGCCCGATGAGCCGCATGTATAACTTTTGCGTGGGCGCCGGCCGCGCCAACGAAGGCCTCCGCGCCGACTGGCAACGCCAGCTGCGCTTCGTCCGCGAGACCTGCGGCTTTCGCTACATCCGTTTCCACGGCCTGTTCTGCGACGACATGGGCGTCTACCACGAGGACACGCAGGGCCGCGCGGTCTACAACTGGCAGTATGTCGACGAGCTGTTCGATTTTCTCACGGGCATCGGGATGAAGCCGTTCGTCGAGCTGAGCTTCATGCCCGAAGCGCTCGCGAGCGGGAAGGATACGATCTTCTGGTATCGCGCGAACGTCACGCCGCCGAAGGACTACGCGAAATGGGAGGCGCTCATCGCGGCGTTCGTGCGCCACGTCACCGAGCGCTACGGCGCGGCCGAAGTGCGCTCGTGGTATTTCGAGGTTTGGAACGAGCCCAATCTCGACGGCTTCTGGCTCGGCAAGAGCAGCGGCCGCACCTTCGCGGAGTTCCTCCCCATCGGCCTCGCCGAATACCAGAAGCTCTACGCCGCCACCGCGCGCGCCGTGAAGTCCGTCGACGCCACCTATCGCGTCGGTGGACCAGCCACCGCGGGCAGCGGCTGGATCGACGAGACGCTCGCGTTCTGCGCCGCGCAGAAGGTGCCGCTCGATTTCGTCAGCACGCATACCTACGCCACGTCCAGCGGCTACCTCGACGAGACCGGCAACGCGGGCACGGTGTTCTCGCCCGAGCGCAACGCCATCACGGCCGAGGTGCTCGCCACCCGCGCCAAGATCGAGCGCTCGTCCTTCGCCGGCACCGAGCTGCACTACACCGAGTGGAGCAGCTCCTACACGCCGTCGGACCCGTTGCACGACAGCTATCACAGCGCCGCTTTCATTTTGAACAAGATCCGCCACATCGGCGCGGCCGCGCAGTCGATGTCGTATTGGACGTTCACCGACATCTTCGAGGAAGCCGGTCCGCGCACCACGCCGTTCCATGGCGGCTTCGGGTTGCTCAACTACCAGGACCTGCCGAAGCCGTCGTATTTCGCCTATCGCTTCCTCCACCGCCTCGGCGACACGGAGCTCGCGACCGACGACCCCGAATCGTTCGTCTGCCGTGACGAAACCGGCGGCCTGCAAGCCCTGTTCTGGGACTTCACCATCACGCACCCGGGCCCTTCGGCGATCAACCAGGAGTTCTACGCCCGCGACCAACCCGCGAAACCGAAGGGCGACGTCGCTCTGCACCTCACCGGCCTGAAACCCGGCCGCTACCGGCTCACCGCCACGCTCGTCGGCTATCGGCAAAACGACGTCCAGTCCGCCTGGCGCGACCTCGGCTCCCCGACGCAGCTCACCCGCGCGCAAGTCGCCACGCTGTGCACCGCCGCCGCCGGCACGCCGTCGATGGACGAAATCCTCACCGTCGGACCTGACGGCCGCCTCCTCCGCACCTTTCCCCAACGCGAAAACGACGTCTGGCTCGTCGAGCTCCAACCGCTGGCGCCGCACAGCGTCTCAAGTCGCGAACAATAGAACTCATTAACGGCGGCGCACGCAGCGCGTAAACTGGCGCCGTCGTTTCCCCACCCCTTTCATCGCTCGCCGGCCGGCGCCCACGGTGCCACCGGGCGTCCGTTACCGTTCGCTATGCAACTCAAGATCGTCGGTCCCTCTCTCCCCAACCTGCCGTGGCAGCCGCGCCCGGCCGGCAACCCCGACCTCGTCTGGCGCTACGACGCCAACCCGGTCATCGGCCGACGCCCGCTGCCGCGCGTCACCGGCATCTATAACAGCGCCGTCGTGCCGTGGCAGGACGGTTTCATCGGCGTGTTCCGCACCGAGGGCATGGACCGCGTGCCGCACCTCCATGTCGGCCGCAGCGCGGACGGCTTCAAGTTCACCTTCGAGCCCACGCCGATCGATTTCCAGTGCGACGACCCCGAGGTGCGCCGCCACGAGTTCGCCTACGACCCCCGCGTCACGAAGATCGAGGACACCCACTACGTCACCTGGTGCAACGGCTACCACGGCCCCACCATCGGCCTCGCCCGCACGCAGGACTTCGTGCACTTCGAGCAGCTCGAGAACGCCTTCCTCCCCTACAACCGCAACGGCGTGCTCTTCCCCCGCAAGGTCAACGGCAAGTATCTCCTGTTCTCGCGCCCGTCCGACACGGCGCACACGCCCTTCGGCGACATCTTCATCTCCGAGTCGCCCGACCTCGTGTATTGGGGCAAACACCGCCACGTCATGGGCCGCGGCTGGCCGTGGTTCCAAGGCGTCAAGATCGGCGCCGGCCCGTCGCCCATCGAGACCAGCGAAGGCTGGCTCCTCTTCTACCACGCGGTCACCAGCACCTGTAACGGCTTCGTCTACTCGATGAGCGCCGCGCTGCTCGACCTCGACCAGCCGTGGAAAGTCATCGCCTCCGCCAACCAGGCGCTCTTCTGTCCGGAAGCCCCGTATGAACTCTCCGGCTTCGTCCCCGGCGTGTGTTTCCCCGTCGGATGTCTCTGCGACGCCGCCACCGGCCGCATCGCGATCTACTACGGCGCCGCCGACACGTTCTCCGCGCTATGCTTCTGCCAGGCGCAGGACATCGTCCAATTCATCAAGGAAAACCCCTTGAAACGCTGACGGCGATGCCGGCGCGTCCAAGCTCACGCAGCCGAGGTCCGGGCGCCGTCTCGCGGCGCCCTTCCTGCGCGCACCGCCCGAGCCGGACGCCGCCAGACTGCGCGCCTACCACCTAACTCCTCCCGCTTTCCACCTCGCTCGCCATGCAGCAGCTCTCCCTCCACACCGCGCCGTGGCGCTTTCGCGACGCGACCGCCGGCGGCCCGTGGCGCGACGCCGTCGTGCCCGGCTGCGTCCACACCGATCTCCGCCGCCACGAACTCATCCCCGATCCGTTCTGGGGCACCCACGAGCTCGATCTCCAGTGGATCGAGGAGCGCGACTGGGAATACACCGCCAAACTGCACGTCTCCGCTCAGTTGTTGACCGAGGAAAACGTCGAGCTCGTCGCCGACGGCCTCGACACCGTCGCCACCGTCACCCTCAACGGCCGCAAGGTCGCGCGCACCGCTAACATGTTCGTCGCGCACCGCTGGGACGTGAAGAAACTCCTGCGCCCCGGCGTCAACGAACTCACGATCCGCTTCGACAGCGCGCTCGCCTACATCCGCCGCACGCGCCGCACGCACGCACCGAAGGAGTTCAACGACCCCGTCGGCCGCAGCCAGGTCATCCGCAAGCAGCAATGCCAGTTCGGCTGGGACTGGGGCCCGCGTTTCGTCACCGCCGGCATCTGGCGCGACCTCCGCCTCGAAGGCTGGAGCAAAAACCGCCTGCTCGGCGTGCGCCTCACGCAGGAACACGCCGCCGACGGCACCGTCGCCCTCACCCTCGCCCCCGAGCTCGCGCGCGCCGACCGCACCGCCACCTGCCACTACCGGCTCAAGCTCAGCGGCATCGTCGTCGCCGAAGGCGTGGGTCACCGCATCGTCATCGACCACCCGCAACTCTGGTGGCCCAACGGCCACGGCGCCCAACCGCTCTACACGCTCGCCATCGAGATCCGCCGCGGCGACGGCACGCCGATCGGCGCGCGCGTGCACCGCGTCGGCCTGCGCACGATCGAGCTCGACCGCCACGCCGACGCCGCCGGCGAGACCTTTCAATTCAAGGTCAACGGCCGCGTGATTTTCGCCAAGGGCGCCAACTGGATCCCCGCCCACGCTTTCGTCACCACGCTGAAACGCTCCGACTACGAACGCGACCTGCGCAGCGCCGTCGAGGCGCACATGAACATGATCCGCGTCTGGGGCGGCGGCATCTACGAAAACGAGGAGTTCTACGACCTGTGCGACGAACTCGGCCTCCTCGTCTGGCAGGACTTCATGTTCGCCTGCGCCATTTACCCGGGCGACCGCAGCTTCGTCCGCAGCGTGAAGACTGAAGCCGAGCAACAGGTCCGCCGCCTCCGCCACCGCGCGTGCCTCGCCCTGTGGTGCGGCAACAACGAGATCGAGGCGCTCAACAACGATCCCGCCCACGGCAACCCGCCGCTGCTCTCCACTCCCGCTAACCGCGCCGCCTACGCCGCACTCTTCGAGACGACACTCCCCGCCGTCGTCGACGCCGTCGACGGCGTCACGCCCTACTGGCCCTCTTCGCCGCACCGCCCCAGCGGCGACAAACGCGAAGGCCTCGGCGGCGTGAAACACACCGACGGCGAGAAGCGCGGCGACACGCATTACTGGGATGTCTGGCACGCGCGAAACCCCGTGAAGGATTACGAGAAGTGGCGCTTCCGTTTCGTCTCGGAGTTCGGGATGCAGAGCTACTGCTCGCCCGAGACGCAGGCCACCTTCTGTCCGCCCGGCGACCGCAACGTCTTCGGCGCGGCGATGGAGAACCACCAAAAGAACCGCGGCGGCAACCAGGTGATCCTCGACTACGTGTCGCGCCGCTACCGTTTCCCGCGCACGCAGGACGACCTGATCTACCTCTCGCAGCTCAATCAGGCCTATTGCATGCAGACCGGCGTCGAGCACTACCGCCGCCTCATGCCGCACTGCCAGGGCGCGCTCTACTGGCAGTTGAACGACTGCTGGCCCGTCGCCTCGTGGAGCTCGATCGAGTTCACCGGCCGCTGGCGCGCGCTGCACTACGTCGCGCGGCGCTTCTTCGCCCCGGCGCTCGTCTCCGCACATCTCCCCGGCGACGAGATCGCCGGCATCGGCAACTACCGCCGCTCCACCGTGCGCGAAGTGCACCTCCACACCGTCTACGACGCCCCCGCGTCCGCGCGCGGCGTGTTGCGCTGGGACCTCTTCACCCTCGCCGGCAAAATCGTGCTCCAAGGGGAAAAGAAAGTCGCGCTCCACTACGGCGAGAGCGTGCGCCAGCAGACCCTCGACCTCGCCCAGCCCATCGCCGCGCACGACCGCGGCGCGCTCTATCTGCGCGTCGCACTGGACATCGACCGCACGCGCGTGAGCGAGGACACCGTGTTCCTCACCGCGCCGCGCTTCATGGACCTGCCGCGCGCCACCACGCACGCGCAGACGGAGCTGCTGAGCCCGCGCCAGGCGCAGGTGTCGTTCCTCTCGCCCGTTTTCCAGCACCGCTTCGCGTTCGAGCTGCCCGGCCTCGCGCACAAGGCGAGCGACAACTATTTCGAGCTCTACCCGCGCGAGCCGAAGACCGTCACCCTCGACTTCGCCCGCCCGGTCACGCTCGCGCGGCTGCGCGAGGCGCTGCAATGGCGGTCGCTGGCCGACACCTACTAGCCCTTCCGCCTGCCGGAGCCTGCTTGCAGGCGCCCTCCCCACCCCGCCCCATGAGCCAGACTTTTCCCACCGCCGCCGGCGATCGCGTGCCGCTCGCCCAGAAATTCGGCATGGGCCTCGGCTCCGTCCACGACATGTGGGGCCACTGGCTCTACGTCGGCATGGCCTATCAGGTGTTCAACATCTACCTCGGCGTCTCGCCGGCGTGGATCGGCCGCGCGCTGCTGATCAAATTGTTCTTCGAGGCGATCTGGGATTCGGTGTTCGGTTGGTGGTCGGACAACACCCGCACGCGCTTCGGCCGCCGCCGGCCGTTCATCCTCGTCGGTTCGGTGCTGTCCGGCTTCGCGCTGCCGCTGCTGTTCGCAGCGCGCCCCGGCTGGAGCGAGGTGCAGTATTTCTGGTTCATGGTGGCGACGCTCGCGGTGTTCGTGCCGATCATGAGCTGTTTCTACATGCCGTTCCTCAGCATCGGCGCGGAGCTCACACCCGACTACCACGAGCGCACCGCGTTGGCGGCATTCCGCAGCGTCTGCCAAAAAGTGCCCGAAGTCGCGATGTTCGCCGCCGCCGCGTTCACCACCGCAGGCGTGTGGGTCGCGGCGAGCTGGGCCGACGTGCCGGCGCGGCTCGGCGCGCTCGCGCAGCAGACGGGCGCGTGGTTCGGCGGCGTGTTCGGCAACCTCTTCCACCTCGACTTCGCCGCCCTCGGCCGGCTCGCGCAAACGCTCTTCGGCTGGCTGCCCCCGGCGGCGGGCGCGAAGCCCAACATCCTCCTCGGCGCGCAAGTCTACACCGTGCTCCTCGGCAGCGTCATGATCGTCGCGGGCGTCGTGATGTTTTTCCTGCTCCGCGAACGCTACTACGAGAAGCTCGTCGTCGGTCGCAATCAGGAGCGCGTGACGATTCTGGAGACGCTCGTGCTCGCGCTGCGCTGCCGGCCGTTCCGGGCGAACCTCTGCATGGCGCTCGCCTACGGCTCGGGCACGGCGCTGGTCGGCACGTTCGGCTACTACGCGACGGTTTACTACGTCTGCAAAGGCGACGTCGCCGCGGCCGGCACGTGGAATTTCTGGATGGGACTTTCGGGCATGGCGTTCGGCTTTCTCGGCATCCCGTTCTACGCGACGCTCGCGCGCCGGCTCGGCAAGAAGACCGGCATGATGGCGGTGCAACTCTCCGCCATGGCGGTGTTCATCGCCACGTGGTGGCTCTACACGCCCGAAGTGCGCTGGCTGCAGGTGTTCGCCTCCGGATTGATCGCGTTCACGAGCGCGGGATTCTGGATGATCTACAGCTCCATCGGCGCGGACGTGATGGACTACGACGAACTCGAATCCGGCAAGCGCCGCGAAGGCGCGTTCTCCGCCTGCGGCGCGTGGATCATGAAATTCGGCATGGCGATCGCGGGCTGGCTCACGAGCGAGGCGCTCGCGCTAACTGGCTTCGACGCCGCGCTGGGCGGCAACCAGTCCGCGTCGGCCATCTTCACCATTCGCTTCCTCCTCGCCGCCGTGCCCGTCGCCGGCCTGCTCATCGCCTTCATCCTGCTCGCGCGCCTCGGCCTCACGCAGGAAAAGATGGCCGAGGTCCGCACCGCCCTCGAGGCGCGCCGCGGTCAGGTTTGATTTCCCCGCCTCCCTCCACCCCGCCGTCCGCCATGTCCGCTCCCGCTCCCCAGAACAAACTCCCGCTGCGCGAAATGCTCGCGTTCGGCTGCGGCGATTTCGCCTCGGTGCTGTATTGGCAGACGTTCATGAAATACCTGCCGTTCTTCTACACGGAGGTTTTCGGCATCACGGCGGGCGCGCTCGCGACGATGCTGCTCGTCAGCCGGATCTGGGACGGCGTGAACGATCCGATCATCGGCATGTTCGCCGACCGCACCGAGACGCGCTGGGGAAAATTCCGGCCGTTCATCCTCTTCGGCTGCGTGCCCTTCGCGATCTTCGGCATGCTCACGTTCACCACGCCGGGCTTAGGACCGGCCGGCAAACTCGTCTGGGCCTACCTCACCTACAACGCCCTCATGATGCTCTACACCACCGTGAACATCCCCTACACGGCGCTGATGGGCGTGATGACCAACGACGCCGTCGAGCGCACCCGCCTCTCGTCGATCAAGTTCATCTTCGCGTTCTCCGCCGGCATGGTCATCTCCGCGACGCTGCTCCCGATGGTCTCGGCGCTCGGCGGCGACCGGAATCCCCAGCTCGGCTGGCAACTCGCTTTCGCGATCGTCGGCGTCGTCGCGATCGGCTTCTTCCTCGTCACCGTCTTCGGCACGAAGGAGCGCATCAAGCCCGCGCCCGAGGAAAACACGTCCGTGGCGCGCGACCTCAAGTTCCTCCTCGCGAACAACGCCTGGGTGCTCCTGCTCTGCACGACACTCACGTGGATCTTGTTCGTCGCGCTGCGCAGCTCGGTCTCGGCACACTATTTCAAATACTACCTCTACAACGGCGCGCCCGACACGCCGCTGACCTTCCTCGGCCGTCCCTTCGCGCTCGAAGGCTTGCTCTCGGCCTTCAACACGCTCGGCCAGGCCGCGTCGGTGGCAGGCGTGCTGCTCGTGACGTTCATCGTCGGCCGCTTTCCGAAGAAGGGTCTCTTCATCACACTCTTCACGCTGCAAATCTTCACGACCGTCGCCTACCTGTTCCTCCAACCCGGCCAGCTCGGCGCGATCTTCGTGCTCGAGATCGTCGGCAGCTTCCTCGGCGCGCCGCTGCCCGTGCTGATGTGGGCCATGTATGCCGACACCGCCGACTACGGCGAATGGAAGAGCGGCCGCCGCACCACCGCGCTCGTGTTCTCCGCCTCGACCATGAGCCAGAAATTCGGCTGGGCGCTGGCGGCCTACCTCGCGTTTCAATTGCTCCAGTTCGTCGGCTTCCAAGCCAACGTCCTGCCCTCGCCCGAAGTGAAGGACAGTCTCGTGCGCCTGATGAGCGTCTATCCCGCCGCGCTCGGCGTGCTCTCGATCGCGATCTTTCTTTTCTATCCGCTGAACGAAGCCCGCATGGCCGCGATCAACGCGGACCTCGCCGCGCGCCGCGCCCAACGCGCCTCCCCCGCGGCTTAGGCCACCTCGCGGCTTGCGAAACGCCCCCGCCGAACCAACCTCCGGCCCGTGCGTCCGCAAGTGCTGCTCGTTTTCCTGAACCGCTTCGAGGAGAGCATGGCCATGCTCCGCGGCGTCGTGCACTACGAACGCACGCACCAGATCTGGACCGCGTTCCACGACGACCAGGCCCGCGCCGAGATCGACCCGCGCTGGCTCGAGCACAACCAGTGGGACGGCATCATCAGCCGCCACACCACGCCGGGCCTCGTCGAGACCTGCCGCAAGCAACGCATCCCGCTCGTCGACCTCAACGACGTGCCGCGCTTTCCCGGCGTGCCGAAGATCCGCCCCGACAACGTCGCCATCGGCCACCTCGCCGCGGAGCATTTCCTCGAGCGCGGCTTCCAGAACTTCGGCTTCACCGGCTTCTCCAACGACGGCTGGTCGTGCGAACGCCGCGAAGGCTTCATGGAGGCGCTGCGCCTCGCCGGCCGCACCTGCCACCTGCACGACATCCATTACCCCGGCGACGTCACGCCCGCCTGGGACCTTGAGCAAATCGGCGGCCTCTCCGACTGGCTGAAGCGCCTCCCCAAACCCTGCGGCGTGATGGCCTGCTTCGATCTGCGCGCCAACCAAATCCTCACCGCCGCCCACGCCCACGGCATGCTCGTCCCCGAGGAGATCGCCGTCATCGGCGCGAACAACGATCCCATCCGCTGCGAACTCGCCTACCCGCCGCTCAGCAGCGTCGCGCCCAACGCCTTCCAATCCGGCTACCGCGCCGCCGAGGTCCTCGCCTCGATGCTCGCCGGCGAGCGCCTGGCCGACCTCGACGAGCGCATCGAGCCGATCGGCGTCGTCACGCGCCCCTCTTCCGACGTCCTCGCGATCGACGACCGCAACGTCGCCGCCGCCCTCAGCATCATCCGCGAACGCGCCACGCAAGGCCTCACCGTCGACGAGGTGGTGCGCCACGCCCACGCCTCGCGCAGCCAGCTGGAAAAAAAATTCCGCCGCCACCTCGGCCGCTCCCCGCAGGCCGAAATCCGCCGCGTCCAAGTCCAGAAAATCCGCCAGCTGCTCATGGAAACCGACTTCCCGCTGAAGAAGATCGCCGAACTCGCCGGCTTCGAGCACGTCGAGTATATGTGCGTGGTCTTCAAGCGCCTGACGGGCGATTCCCCCGGCGAATTCCGCCGCAAAACAGAAGCAAAGAGAATCCAATGAGGCTTGCCCCCCATGGGGCATTTACCGGGCATGTAGCGTTAAATCATCCCGGCAATAAGACTTAATTGCGGTGCAAGTGAACTCATTCACCGCGGCCGGTCCCCGCGGTATAGTCCGCCCGCTGCGAAAGCCTCCGCACCGGAGTTCGCAGCGCGGTTCGCCCCCCCTGCGCAACCGAGCCTCCCCAACTCCTACACCCCAAACCCCGATGATCATGTCCCGCCCATCCTTGCGGCTGCGCACCCTTTGCGTCACGTCCGCACTGACCCTCGCGGCAATGCACTCCGCCCATGCGCAGAGCACGCCGCCCGCCTCGCCCCCCGCCCCGGGCGACCAGAAGACCGACGAGACCGTGGTGCTCTCCCCCTTCGTCGTCACCGCCGACGAGGACGTCGGCTACACCGCGAACAGCACCCTGGCCGGCACGCGCGTGCGCACGGAGCTGAAGGACGTCGCCTCCGCCATCAGCGTCGTGACCTCGCAATTCCTGCAGGACACCGGATCCAAGAACCAGCAGGACCTGCTCGTCTACACGACGAACACCGAAGTCGCAGGCGTGCGCGGCAACTTCTCCGCCGCCGGCGGCGCCGCCACCTACAACGAGAACAGCAATCTGCTCCGCCCGGCCAACAACACACGCGTCCGCGGCCTCGACGCCGCCGACAACACCCGCGACTACTTCCTCACCGAGATCCCGTGGGACGGCTACATCGTCGACCGCGTCGACCTCCAGCGCGGCCCCAACTCCATCCTCTTCGGCGTCGGCAGCCCGGCGGGCATCATCAACACCAGCATCAACACCGCCACGTTCAAGGACGCGAACAAGATCGAGAACCGCGTCGGCCGCTACGGCTCCGTCCGCACCTCCGGCGATTTCAACTACGTCGCGATCAAGAACGTCCTGTCGCTCCGCGCCGCGTTCCTCGACGACGACACGAAGTATCAGCAAAAGCCCGCGTTCAACCACGACAAGCGCCTCTTCGCCGCGATGCGCTACGAGCCGAAACTCTTCGGCGACGGCGCGCACACCACCATCCGCGCCAACTACGAGAACGGCAACGTCAACGCCAACCGCCCCCGCTCGCTCCCCCCGATCGACGCGATCACCCCGTGGTTCCAGACCGGCACCACCAACGGCGTCGCCAACCTGAACAAGCTCACGCTCAACCCGGTCACCACCTGGGCCCGCTACGGCGAAAATTACAACGGCACCAGCGCCGCTTATCCGTGGTTCCGCGAAGCCTTCCTCGGCCGCATGATGAGCTCCAACATCGCCGGCTTCTTCGACGCCAACAGCGGCGGCCTCTTCAACCAGATGCCGAACTACGGCACCCCGCTCGGCCGCGGCAGCGACGGCTCCATCGACACCACCATCGCCGGCGTTCCCTTCGCCCGCCCATGGGGCATCGCGACCTTCAACAACTACGCCCGCGTCGCCGTCCCCGGTGGCAAATACTACTCCAACGTCTCCCTCTCCGACACCTCGATCTTCGACTTCTTCAACAACCTGATCGACGGAAACAACAAACGCGAATGGCAGGACTGGGACGCCGCCAACGTCGCGATCTCGCAGACCTTCCTCAACGATCGCGTCGGCTTCGAATTCGTCTACGATTACCAACGCTACGGCGACGGCCAGCTCTCCTTCCTCCAAGGCGACCAATACGCCCTCTCCGTCGACATCAACACCCACCTGATCGACGGCTCCGCCAACCCGAACGTCGGCCGTCCCTACGTCGCCAACTCCGGCCAATACGGCAACGCCGAGAACTACATCGACCGCGACGCCAAGCGCCTCACCGCGTTCGCCGACCTCAACACCGAGGACTACCTCGGCAAGACCTGGCTCTCCAAGCTCCTCGGTCGCCACGTCTTCACCGGCCTCTGGTCCAAGGACACCAAGGAAACCGACCAGCGCTCCTTCTCGCGCTGGGCCTCCGATCCCGCATTCACCACCAGCCTCGGCCTCGACAACTCGATCATCAACGGCGCCCGCCAATACGACTGGATCGCCTACCTCGGGCCTTCCCTCCTCTCCAAGTCCACCGCCTCCGGCGCCAACCTCAGCCGGGTCAACAGCGTGATCAACCCCAACGGCAACGTTAACGTCCGCTACTTCGACTCCCACTGGAACTCGAACGTCGCCTTCGACGCGCCCTACACCTACACGACCTACGACGCCAACGGCAACCCCGTCACCAACACGAGCACCCAATCCGAAAACCCCGCCAACTACGCCGGCTGGCGCTCGGGCTCGTTCAAGGTCCTCAATTACGAGAATCCCGCCGACCGCGCCTCGCTCTACAGCAGCGCGCAATACGCCAAGAACGTCATCGAATCGAAAGCCTTCATCTGGCAGGCGTATCTCCTGGACGGCACGCTCGTGCCGACCTTCGGCTGGCGCCGCGACGAGATCACGAACGAAAGCCGCCAAGGCAAGAAGCTCGCCAACGACGTCTCGAGCACCGACTACAGCCTCTCCACGCCGAACCTTCAGGACGTCGCCGGCGAGAGCAAGAGCTGGGGCGTCGTCCTCCACACCCCACGCGGCCTCCGCGCCAAGCTGCCCTTCGGCTCGAACCTCAGCCTCTTCGCCAACAAGTCCGATAACTTCAAGGCCGACGCCCCCCGCGGCGACATCTTCGGCAACCAGATCGACAACCCGAAAGCCGAAACCAAGGACTACGGCGTCGTCCTCAGCACGCTCGACGACCGCCTCACCTTCAAGGTCACGAAGTATGAGACCAAGATGAAGAACGCCACGCTCCAGGCCGACAGCGCCGGCTTCTCCGGCAATCTCTACTACGCCTGGGCCCTGCCCTACTGGGGCGCCACCCACGCCCTCGCCGCGCTCGACGGCATCGCCGACCCGCAGCTCCGCCAAGGCAACTGGGGTTGGCCGTGGAACGGCATCGAAGGCGGCGACCCCGTCCGCATTCAGGCCATCGTGAACGACTACTTCAAAAACTTCCCGCTCACGCAGGGCTTCGCCGACGAATACGGCCTCGGCCTCAACGTCGCCGCGATGCGCGCCGCCACCACCAACGCCCAGCGCTACGCCGCGGTCCCCACCTACGGCGTCAACGGCAACGGCGCCGCCGCCCTCGGCCTCCAGCCCGCCTACGGCGGCCGCCTCAAGAGCTTCGGCTCCGGCCCCGTCGCCTCCGTCGACACCACCTCGAAGGGCCTCGAATTCGAAATCACCGCCCAGCCCACCAAGAACTGGTCCGTCGCCGTGAACTTCTCCAAGACCAAGGCCACCCGCGACGCCATCAGCCCGACCATCGACAGCTGGATCACCACCTACACCAAGTTCCTCGCCGGCGACGCCGGCCTCATCCGCCTCTGGGGCGGCGACACCCTCCGCAAGGTCTGGGCCGACAACATCCTCGCCCCCTACGCAGTTCTCCAAGCGCAAATCGGCAGCCAAGTCCCCGAGGTCGCTCCCTGGCGCTTCAACGCCGTCACGAATTACAATTTCCGTGAAGGCGTCCTGAAGGACGTGAACGCCGGCCTCGCCTACCGCTGGGAAGACAAGCGCATCCTCGGCTACAAATACAACTCCACCAAGGATGTCCTCGACATCGACCAGCCGCTCTACGGCCCGACCGACGACCACTTCGACCTCTGGGTCGGCTACCAGCGCAAGCTCACCAAGAAGGTCGGCTGGCGCGTGCAGCTCAACCTCCGCAACGTCGGCGAGAAGACCCACCTCGTGCCCGTCAACATTCAGCCCGACGGCACCGTGGCCCTCTCCCGCATCCAGGAAGGCCTGGGCTGGACGATCACGAATACCTTCTCGTTCTGAGGTAATCCGACGTTCCGCGGCCCGGCTTGGGATTCGCGCCGCGGAACTGGGGTGCTAAAAGGCGCCGGAAGCAATTCCGGCGCCTTCTTCTTTTCCGGCGCTCGCTCTCCACCCGCGTCCAACCAAACTCATTTTCCGAACTCGTCCGCCATGCGATAGTCCCCGCTGCCATGCGCCGCCCCACCACTTTTGTCTGCCTCGTCGCCGCGCTGCTCGCCCTCCTCCCTGCCGCCGTTGCCCGTGCCGGGCCCGTGCGCTTCGAATTCACCGTCGCCCCCGCGCCCGGCATCGCCAACCCCTTCGCCCGCGAAATCTGGGCCGAAGTCACTCCGCCCTCCGGCGCCACGCTGCTGCTCCCCGCCTTCTACGTCGGCCAGCAAATCTACGCCGTGCACGCGCGCCCCGACCGACGCGGCACCTACACACTCGGTCGCATCCTCGAGAGCACGCGCGGCGCGCCCGCCACCGCGATCGCCGCCACACCCCACTCGCCTTCCACTTTCGAAAACCCCGCGCCGCTCCGTCTGCCGCCCGTCGGCGTCGACCCGCGTTCGCCGGGCGGCTTCGCCCGCGCCGATGGCCACGCCTTCATGCCCTTCGGCGCCAACGTCGCCTGGGCACCCGAGCCCGACGTCCTCGCCTTCTATCGCGCCACGCTCGATGCCTTCGCCGCCAACCACCTGAACTGGATGCGCGTCTGGATGGTGCACTGGGGCGGCACCAATCTCGACTGGCCGCGCCCCGAGGACGGCGTGCCTATCCCGCCCGGCGGCATCGACGCCACCGTCGCCGCCCGCTGGGACTCCCTCCTCGCCGCCGCCGAGGAACGCGGCGTCTATCTCCAAATCGTTCTCCAGCACCACGGCCAATACAGCACCGCCGTGAATCCCTCATGGATCGACAATCCCTGGAACGCCGCCCACCCCGGCGGCTTTCTCAAAACCCCCGCCGAATTCTTCACCGATCCGCGCGCCCGCCTGCTCACCGCGCTCAAATACCGCTACATCGTCGCCCGCTGGGGCTGGTCGCCCGCCGTCTTCGCCTGGGAGCTTTTCAACGAAGTCCACTGGGTCGACGCGCTCAAACTCGACCGCGACGAAACCGCCGTTGCCCAATGGCACGCCGACATGGTCCGGCTCATCCGCTCCGTCGATGTCTACGCGCACCCCATCACCACGAGCACGGAAGACCTCCGTAGCCCCATCTACGCCGCGATGGATTTTCTCCAGCCGCACCTCTACAGCGCCGACCTCGTCGCCGCCGCCCGCACGTTCGCGCCGCGCCGCGCCGGCGACACCCGACCGGTGTTCTACGGCGAGTTCGGCGACGATCACCTCCGCCTCCCGGACGACGTGAAAAAATCCGGCCTCGTCGAACCGCCCGCCGTGTGGGCCAGCCTCATGGGCGTCGGCTCGCTCCCCGCGCAAGCGTGGGAAGGGGAAAAACTCCGCGCCACCCGCCGGCTCGCCGAGCTCGGCGCCGTCCACCGCTTCGTCGTCCTCTCCGGCTGGTCGCGCCACCACGACCTGCAACCATTCTCCGCCGCCGTCGAATGCACCGCGCGCGTCCCGCTCCAACTCGACGGCGCGCAACCCTGGCAACGACGTCCCGCCCGCGAATTCACGCTGCCGCTCGACGGCCGCGAACCGCTCGAGCTCGGCGACTGGCCCGCCACGTTCGCCACCCCGGCAGCGGAAGCGAAGGACGGCTTCCCGAGTCGCGCCGTTTTCCACGCCACGTTCCCGCGCGCCACCGTCGCGCGACTCGAAATCGTCGGCGTCTCCGAAAACGGCGGTGCCCTGCGGGTGTCCCTCGACGGCCAGTCTGCCGCCGCCGGCTCGTGGCCGGCCGGCGACACCTTCCCCGCGACACTCACCTTTCCCATTCCCGCCGGCTCGCACGCCATTGCCCTCGAAAACACCGGCGCGCGCGACTGGGTGCAGATCTCCCACCTCGACCTCGGACTCACCGCGCCGGCGCTCGCCGCCATCGGCCAACGCAACGACCGCTTCATCGCGCTCTGGGTGCGCCACCGCGCCAACCTCTTCGCCCTCGAACCCGGCGCGCCCAGCGAAGGCACCATCGTGTTGGACGACGTTCCGGCCGGCACCTGGGAAGTGAAATGGTGGGACACCGCCGGAGCCACCGTGACCGCCACGGAAATCCTGTCGCACGCTGGCGGCACGCTGCGCCTGCCCACGCACGCCGTGACGCGCCACGCCGCCATCGTGCTCTCGCGCCAACCTTGAACCCATGAACCCTCTCCGCCTCGTCATGATCGGCGACTCCATCACCGAATGGGGCCGCCCCGCGCCCACCGCTCCGGACTACGCCACCGCACTCGGCCATGGCTACGTCGCGCTGACCGCCCAGCAACTCACCCGCCGCAACCCCGCGCGCCGTCTCGAGGTGATCAACCGCGGCATCGGCGGCAACACTGTGCGCGACCTCGCCGCCCGCTGGTCGCGCGACGTGCTCGACCTCTCGCCCGACTGGCTGACCGTGATGATCGGCATCAACGACGTGTGGCGCTTCTTCGATCCGGCGCGCCGCGCCGACGCCGTGCCACCCGCGGAATACGAGACCACGCTCGACCGCCTCCTCGCCGCCGCGCGCCCGCGCGTGCGCGAACTCGTGCTGTTAACGCCGTTCTACGTCGAACCCAATCGCGCGGAACCGATGCGCCATCGCATGGACGAGTTCGGCGCGATCGTCGCGCGCCTCGCTCCGCAACACGGCGCGCGCCTCATCGACACGCAGGCGATCATCGATCGCCTGCTCGCGCTGCACGCCCCTGAAACGATCGCCCTCGATCGCGTGCACATCGGCGATCTTGGCCACACCGCCTTCGCCGACGCCGTGTGCGCGACGCTGTCCGCGGCTTCGTAGAATGGGCGGACCGCAGTCGGCCGCGGCGGAACCGCCCGGAGTCGACGCGCGGGCTGCATCCCGTCACCCGATCTTCGTCCACCGCCGCATGCCGATGCCGACCACGAGCAGACTCGAGAGCGAGCTCGCCGGCATGATGACCGCGGCGATCAGCGGATTCATGTGTCCGAACGCCGCCAGCGTCACCGTCGTGCAATTATAGGCGATCGAGAAGACGATCAGCACGAGCTGGGTGCGGCGCCGCGTCTCGTTCACCGCGAACATCCGGCGCAAGCCGTCGAGCCCGCGGCCGAGATAATAGAAGTCGGCCTTGCCCTCGAGCACGCCGCGATGCACGACCGGCGTGCCGCGCACGAACGCCGCGTCGAACGCCAGCGAATCGTTCGCGCCGTCGCCGAGCATCAGCGTGTCGTCGCGATCCGTGCGCTTCAGCCATTGCGCCTTCTCTGTCGGGGTGGCCTCCGCGATGGCGTGTTGCGGCTTCACGCCGAGTCCTTCGGCCATCGCCGCGACCTTTTCCTTCCGATCGCCGCTGAGGATGAAGGTCTCGAAACCGGCCGCGTGCAGGGCCGCGATTTCCTCGCGCGCACCGGGCCGCACCGCATCGGTGAACTTGAACCGCGCCAGCACGACGCCATCGCACGCGAACTCCGTGTCGTGCGCCTCGCCGCCATTGTAACCTAATAGGTTACAATTCGCGCTGCTCAACCAGCCGGGGCGGCCGAGCGACCAGCGGCCGAGTTCGCCGCGCAACGTGACACCGAAGCCGGTTTCCTCGTTCACTTCGCCCGGGGCGGGTTCGAGGCCGTTGACGAGTCCGTCGGAGAGCAGGTTCTCGTTCAGGCACTGGCTGATCGGGTGCGGATTGTCGCGCACGAGCGCGAGCAGCGCGGCGCGCGCGGACAGCGAGAGCGCATGCAACGCCGCTGGATTCGACAGCACCGGCGTCTCGAGCGTGAGCGTGCCGGTCTTGTCGAAGACGATTTTCCTCAGCCGCGTGAGGCGCGGGAAGAGATCGTTTTCCCGCACGAACACGCCGAAGCGGCGCAGCGCAACCGTCGCCATCTCGTCGGCGAGCGGATAAGCGAGGCCGATCGCGCACGGACAGGAAACCACGAGCACTGCGGTGACGGCCGACCAGGTGAGCGCGACGTCGTGTTTCGTCACCCACCAACCGATGGTGGTCGCGGTCGCGACGACGAAGATGCCGACGAGATAACCCGTCACGACGCGCTCGAGCAGACGGTGGCGGTATTGGTCGCGACCGGTCGGACGCAGCAGTTGCGCGAGCAACGAGACGTGCCAGGGTTGCAACGCGCGCAAGCGGACGGAGCCGCGGGAAAGGTTCAATGCGCCGGATTGCACGCGGGCGCCGGCGCGGGCTTCGCGCGGGTCCGCTTCGCCGCTGATCCACGCCGTGCCGAGAGTGGCCGCGGTGGATTCGAGCTGCGACTCGACGGGAATCACCTGGCCCGAGCGCACGGCGTAGACGTCGCCGACGGCGAGTTCCTCGACCGGGCGGTCGACGGCGCCGCGCGGGGTGTCGACGGAGACTTTTTGCGGCCGCGTGTTCGTGGTGAGCAGGCGCCGGCGGTTGCGCTCGACGGCGACGACCTGCGCCCAGCGGCCGAAAAGCATCAGCACGATGAACATGCCGACGAAGTCGAAGTAGACCACCGAGTGGTTGCCGGTGAGCCAGCCGTAGATCGAGCCGGCGTAGGAGCCCACGATGCCGACCGCGATCGGCAGATCGATGTGCATGACGCGATCGCGCAGGGCGCGCGCGGCGCGGCTGATGAAATACGTGCCGCCGGCCAGCACACTGAACGTGGCGCAGGCCATCGCGAGCGTGTCGAAGAGCCGGGCGTAGGCGAAAGTCCGCTCCATGCCGAAGTAGGCCGGCAGCGCGAACAGCATGATGTTCATCGCGAACGCGGCGCACAGGCCGATGCGACGGATCAGGAATTTGCTCTCGGGGACGGCGGGCTCCTCGCCGGGCGGACCGACGAGATAATTGAACGACTGCAACGCGCGCGCGAACTCCGTGGCGTCGAACTTCCCGCGCTCCCAGCGGAAACGCATGCGACCGAGCTGCGCGTCGGTCTCGATAAAGAGTGCTCCGGCGTGCTTGTGGAAAATTTTCTCGATCAGCCAGACGCAGCCGGCGCAGGAGATGCCTTGGACTTCGAGCGTGAGCTCGGGCGCGGGCGCGGCCTCGGCGTGGCGTTGCAGCTCGGCGAGCCAGGTGAAATCGCGCGGCTGGAAGACCGTCTGGTCGACCGGCGCGATGACGGAGTCGCGGATTTTGTAGTAACCCTCGAGTCCTTGTTCGTGCACGAGGCGGTGCACGTAGGTGCAGCCCGAGCAGCAGAAGCCGGACTCGCGCGCGGCCTCGGTTTTCAGCGGCGCGCCGCAGTGAAGGCAGGAGTGGACGGGAGCGGTCCTGCCGACACGAGGTCCACGCACCTCCGTCGGGGCCACACCCCCGTCCACCCAATCCGGTCGAGATGCCGGGGAGTCGGACATCTCAGTGACAGACAAAATTGTTCACGTCGGGCCCGGGCAAACCGAGCGTCGAGCGCAGGCGCCACGCGAGCACGCCGGCGATCACGAGCGCGAGCGCGGTCTGCGCGCGCGCGAGCCAGACCGGGCCGAGCTTCAGGCGCAGCCAGTGGTAGTTGGTCTGTGCGAACCACAGCAGCGGCACGGTGCCGAGGCCGAAGGCCAGCAGCGTCTCCGCGCCGCGCAGCGCCGAACCGGAAAGCAGCGCGAGCGAGATCAGAAAATACAGCGGTCCGCACGGCAGGAGCGGCGTGGCGAGACCGAGTGCGGCGGCGGCGCGCAGGCGCGAGCGGTTTTGCGCACCGCGCAGATGACCCGCGACCCACCCGTAGGCGCGGCCGAGCACCGGCAGGCGCGGGAGGCGCTGGTCGAAGCGGATGGCGACGGCGATGAAGAACAGGACGAGCAGCCACGGCAGGTAGCGCACGACGTCGTCGCTGAGGAAATTCAGCGGCAGGCGGCCGACGCCGCCGGCGAGAGCGCCGAGCGCGCCGTAGCCGAACAGGCGCGAGACGTGGTAGACGGTGCTGACAGTCTGCGGGTCGGCGTCGTTGCGATTCGCCGGCATGACGGCGCACGCAAGGGGACCGCACATGCCGGCGCAGTGCAGGCTGGTGACCAGTCCGGCGAGGAAGGCGGTGGAGGCGCTGTTGATGCCGGCGAGCTCCATCATGGCTTGGCTCCCTTCGTGGCGAGCGGGACTTCGCGGGTGTCGATGTGCCGTGAGGCGGTGAACATCACGACCCAGAGCAACGCGCCGAAGGCAAACACGACGCCCACCCACAGCCAGAGGCCGCGGCTGGATTTCGACTCGTTGGTCTGACTGGCGATGGACTGTGGCGTGGAGGAGTCCATGGGGTCAGCGTTTGATGCCTTTGTCGTGATCCTCCTCTTCGAGGAGGCGGGCGTCGGGCCCGAGGAATTCGATCTGTCGCGAGAGCGTGAACGTGCCCTTCTCGTCCTGGACGAGGACGGTGAACTTGAAGGGGCCGGCGTAGTGCTTGCGGTCGATCGTGAGCACGAGCGGCGAGACCTGCTCGGCGAGCGGCGCGACCGTCACGGGAGCCGTGAAGCCGCTCTGCTCGACGTGATGGGGCACGCCGTCGAGATGCACGTGGTAGGTGGCCGGCACGTTCCGCTTGTTGACGATGCGCAGCATGAACTGATTCCGCACATCGTCGTGGTCGACGAAGTAGGCGGCACCGGTCATGCGGAAGACGATCATGCTCGCCGGCTTCACGGACGAAAATGCGAACGACGCGACGGTGATGCCGATGAGCAGCAGCACGAAATAGACGATGGTGCGCGCGCGGATCCAGCGGGTCTTGCCGCCGGCGAACGCGGCGAGGGAGTCGTAGCGGATGAGGCCGGTGGGGCGCTTGACCTTGGTCATCACCTCGTCGCACGCATCGATGCAGGCGGCGCAGGCGATGCACTCGAGCTGGAGGCTGGCTTGGCGGATGTCGATGCCGGTGGGGCAGACTTGCACGCAGCGATTGCAGTCAATGCAGGAACCGGCGTCGGGCGTGCCGATCTTGCCGCGCGGCTCACCGCGCTTGGCGTCGTAGCCGATGGTGACGGTATGGTCGTCGGACAGCGCGGACTGGAGGCGGCCGTAGGGGCAGATGACGATGCAGAGCTGCTCGCGGAACCAGGCGAAGTTGAAATAGAGAATGCCCGTCGCGATGCCCATGAACACGAAGGCGGCCCAGTGGTCGCGCGGGGCGGAGGACATCATGTGCCAAACCTCGGGCCAGCTGACGAAGTAGGCGAGGAACAGGTGCGTGATGACGAGCGTGGTGAGGAGGTAGAGCGTGTGCTTGAGGACGCGGCGCGCGAGCTTGGCGCCGGACATGGGCGCGGCGTCGAGTTTGCGGCGCGCGAGGGCGTCGCCCTCGACCATGCGCTCGATGCGGCGGTAGATGTGCTCGAGGAAAACGGTCTGCGGGCAGGCGTAGCCGCACCAGAGGCGGCCGAGGAGCGCGGTGATGAAGAACAGGCTGAAGCCGACGCCGGTCAGGGCGAAGAACAGCAGCCAGGCATCCTGCGCGGCGAGCGTGTAGCCGAAGAAGTGGAAGCGGCGCTCGGCGAGATCGAGGAAGACGGCGGGATAGCCGTCGATCGGGATCCACGGCAGCAGCACGTAGACGCCGACGAGGAAGAGGCCGAGGAAGCGGCGGACGCGCGTGAACCAGCCGTGGACGTCGGCGGTCTGCAGGAAGTAGCGCGAGCCGTCGTCGTTGATCGTGGTGACGGAATCGCGCGACGGCGCATGGCGCGCAAGTGCAGCGGGCTTGGGCGGCGTCGGCCGTTGGAACGGCGAGGACGGAGGTGTCGGTTGGTTTTTGGGTTCTGCGCTCATGTCGTGGTTAGAGCGTAGGCGGGTGGCGGCGCCCATGGCGTGGCGCGCGCCTGTGATCGACTACTTGGAAACTTCGACGGTGATCTCCTCGCCCTTCTTGTGTTTGGAGAGGACGTAGGCGACGACCTCAGCGACCTTTTTCTGGCCGAGGACCGGTTCCCACGTGGGCATGCCTTTCACGAGGACGCCCTTGGAGACGGTGTTGTAGATTTCCTTCGGCGTGCCGCCGTGGATCCACGCGGTGTCGGTGAGGTTCGGGCCGACGGCGGCGGGATTCTCACCCTTGCCACGCATGCTCGGGAGGTGGCATTGCACGCAGAGGGAGTCGAAGGTCTGCTTGCCGGCGTTCACGAACTCGGGGTTCTGGCTCATCTGCCAGAAGAGGTCGTCGTTGTTGACGTCGATGGAGGAGGCCATCTTCACGGCGTTGATCTTGGCCATCGCGGTGTCGACCTGCGCGCCGTCGGAGGGGACGATGTGCGCGATCTGGTGGGCGAACCAGTAGAACACCCAGAAGGCGATGGTGCCGTAGAGGGTGTAGAGCCACCAGTTCGGCAGGCGCTTGTCGTATTCGCGGATGCCGTCGTAGGTGTGCGGACGGAATTTCTCGTCGCGGTCGTCGGCGGGATGTTGGGGATTCATGTGCGTGTGCGGCGGAGAGGTTATTCTTTTTCGAAGGGCAGGTTCGCGAGGCGGTCGATCTGCGCGGGTTTCATCTTCGTGGCGCGCCAAGCGGCGGCCACGTAGACGAGGGAGGCGACGGCGAGCGCGACTACGGGGAAGATCAGCTGCCAGTCTTCGTAGATGATGCGGCTAAGCATGGGATAAGAGGGTTCGAGATTAGTGCGTGGCGGCGGTGCCGGCGGTCGTGGGGGTCCACTTCTTGCCGAGGCATTGGAGGTAGCTGATGAGCGCGACGATCTCCTTGTCCGGGGCGATGTAGCGGCCCTGGGCCTGGAGGTCCTTGGCGATTTCCTTCGCTTGCTCGTGGGCGAGCGTGGAGATCATGGAGTCGGACCAGTTCGGGAACGGGACACCGAGCATCTTCTGGACGGCGATCTTCTTCGGGAGGACGGAGTAGTTGGTGTCGTTCTCGTGGAGGTGGCCGTAGGTCGGCATGTTGGAACCGGTCGAGATCGAGCGCGGGTCCTTCATGTGGTCGAAGTGCCAGGCGTGGTTGTATTTTCCGCCGACGCGGGCGAGGTCGGGGCCGTTGCGCTTGGAGCCCCATTGATACGGGTGATCCCAGATGGATTCGCCGAGGCGGGAATAGTCGCCGTAGCGCATGACGTCGGGAACGAGCGTGCGGATCATCTGCGAGTGGCAGGTGTAGCAGCCTTCGCGGACGTAGATGTCGCGGCCGGCGAGTTCGAGCGGCGTGTAGACGTCGGCCTTGCGGTCCTCGACCTGCAGCTGCTTGTCGATCGTCAGCATCGGGATGATCTGGATGAGGCCGCCGGCAGCGACGGCGAGGAACGTGAGGACCGTGAAGGGCATCGCGTTCAGGAGGAGCTTGTCATACCACTCGCCCCAGGCGGTGCCGCGGGTCTGGAAGTGGCCGATGGCCATGAGCGCCGCCATGACGGTGGCGAAGAGGCCGAGGAGATTGACCCAGCCGCTGGTGAACATCCACACGCAGGCGGCGGTGCAGCCGAGGACGGTGTAGATGACCGGGGCGTTGAGGAAGGTGCCGGGGAGCGAGAGATTTTCCTTCTCCTCGAAATTCTCGACGTAGACTTCCATCGTGCCATTGACGGCCTTGGCGCCGGCGATGGTCCTGAAGATGTTGTAGGCCATCATCAGGAAGCCGATGAGGTAAAGCGCGCCGCCGACGATGCGTAGCGCCATGAGCGGGCGGATCGCGTTAACGGTCTCGAGGAAGTTCGGATACTTCAGGATGGTGCCGCCTTCCGCGGTGGCGTTGAGCATCAGGCCCTGGCCGATGCCGGAAGCCCACATGGCGCCCATGTAGAGGAGGATGCCGAAGGTCCCGAGCCAGAAGTGGAGGTTGGCGAGCGATTGGGAGTGCAGCGGCTTGTTCCAGAGGCGCGGAGCGAGCCAGTAGAACATGCCGGCGGCCATGAAGCCGTTCCAGCCGAGCGCGCCGCCGTGCACGTGACCGATGATCCAGTCGGTGTAGTGGCCGAGCGCATTGACGGCCTTGATGGACAGGAGCGGTCCCTCGAAGGTCGACATGCCGTAGAAGGTGACGCCAGCGGCGAAGAACTTGATCACCGGATCGGTGCGGAGCTTGTCCCAGCCGCCGCGGAGCGTGAGCAGGCCGTTGAGCATGCCGCCCCAAGACGGTGCCCAGAGCATGAGCGAGAAGGTCATGCCGAGCAATTGGAGCCAGTTGGGCAGCGCAGTGTTCAGCAAGTGGTGCGGGCCGGCCCAGATGTAGAGGAACACCAGCGACCAGAAGTGCACGACCGAGAGGCGATACGAATAGACCGGACGCTCGGCCGCCTTCGGCAGGAAGTAATACATGATGCCGAGGATCGGCGTGGTGAGGAAGAACGCCACGGCGTTGTGGCCATACCACCATTGGACGAGACCATCCTGCGCACCGGCGAACACGCCGTAGGAGTGGATCCACGACGTCGGGATCGAGAGGTGGTTGACGATGTAGAGCATCGCCACGGTGATGATCGTCGCGATGTAGAACCAGATGGCGACGTAGATGGACTTCTCGTTGCGCTTCGCGAGCGTCCAGAAGAAGTTCACCGCGAACACGACCCAGATGAGCGCGACGGCGACGTTGATGGGCCAGATGAGCTCGGCGTATTCCTTGCCGCGCGTGAGGCCGAGCGGGAGCGTGACCGCGGCCGCGACGATGATCGCCTGCCAGCCCCAGAAATGGAGCTGCGAGAGGAAATCGCTCGCGAGCCGCGCCTTCACGAGGCGCTGAGTGGAGTAGTAGATGCCGGCGAACATCATGTTGCCGACGAACGCGAAGATGACCGCGTTGGTGTGGAGGGGGCGCAAGCGGCCGAAGCTCGTGAACGACAGGCCGAAGTTGGCCTGCCAGAAGTTAAGCTGCGTCGCGATGAGGACGCCGACGAGCATACCCACGACGCCGAAGATAATCGACGCGAGGATGAACTGCCGGACGACCTTGTCGTTGAACTCGATGGTGGTTTTTTGTCCTGTCGTCATGGTGTGTGCGAACCGGAGGGGTTAGAAATAGAGGTCGCCCGGCGCGGGAGCGTCGGGCGACACAGCAATGGCGGGTGAGTTTTTCGGCGCCGCAGGGCGCTCGTCGGCCAGCGGCAGCAACGAGTCGCGCTCGACGCTGGCAAAACGGTGGCGGCGTTGTTCGCGGAGAAACATGACGACGAAAAACGCGGCCAATAGCAGGCTGAAGAAAACCGTAATCGGAATGACAGACATGGCGTGGAGGATGTCGCCCACATCATCTGGATTTTTCCCCTATCCGGCTGCGCACGGTTTGGCATTGTCCGACCAATTCTTGGCGAGGTATGCCGCTCCCCCTCCAATATATGCGCAAGGTTGCCCAACACGTGGCGAGCTGGGGAAAGTCAGTCGTGGCAAACTCCCGGACGTGGATCAGAGCGAGCATGCGCAGTTGGAGGGACTTCGCCCCGCCGTGAAGACGGAATGGGAAGCGTTGCTGCGCTCAGAGCCGGCGCCCTCCCCCTTGGGCAATCCCGACACCTTGCTCTACCTGATGGACGAGACCATCACCCAGGTGTTCAAATCCCTGACGGAAAACCCGCTTGATTCGGTGCTCAAGAAGTCCTCCGCGCTGCTGGTGCCGCTGCAACGGCATTGCACCTGCGGGTTGAACCCCTTGCTGAATTACTACGCGACCGGTGAGCTCGCGCTGCACCTCGTCGCCGCCAAGCGCCTGCCGCAGCCGATACTCGACGCGGTGCTGACCAGCTTCCACCTGCTCGCCCAGCAGGAAATCGACACGCTGTGCTCGGTGTGCCTGAACCGCTCGTCTCCGGCCTGCCAATCGCCGGCCGTGCACTCGACGCACCAGCAACGGATGCGGCGCGCGAAATTCGCCTGAGGCGGGCGGCGCGGGGCGTCAGTTCTGCTTCAACTTGGCGCGCCAGGTCGTGGGCGACTCGCCCACGATCTTGCGGAACACGCGGTTGAACTGCGACAGCGACTGGAATCCCGTCTCGTAAGCCGCCTCGCTGATGCGCTTGTGCGGGTTGAGCAGGAGGTTCTTCACCTTCTCGATGCGCACGCGCGCGAGATAGTCGGTGAAGGTCAGGCCGGTCGCCTGCTTGAACATCTTGCAGAAATAAAAGGCGCTCGTGTTGACCGACGCCGCGACCTGGCGCAGCGAGATTTCCTCGTGCTGGTGCTCGGCGATGAAGGTCTTCGCCCGCGTGATCATCGGCGACTCGGCCTGCTTGGCCGAGAGCATCAGCTGGTTGCTGAGCGAGGAAAGATGCTGCGCGAAAATCGTCAGCAAGCGCAGGACGGCCTCGTATTGCTTCTTATCGAGCAGGCGGGAGTTGTAGTAGGCCTCCTCGAGTTTCTTCACGTCGGCCTGCACGCCCCAGCTGATCACTTCGCGGGCGAGCTTGTTGAACTCCTTGCTGTTCGGCTTGTGCAGCAGCACCTGGCCGGTCTGGAGGAACGCCACGAGATTCTCGCCCACGCGCACCGGCACCGCCGAATCGCAGAAACCCGCGAAACACTTCAGCGTCTTCGGCTCGATCCGCGCCTCCTCCTCGACGCGCTTCTGCAACTGCAGGCACGCCGAGCAGGTGTGGTTGGTGCTCGCCATGAGCGAGCAGAACGGACTCTCGTTCGGATCGCCGTGGTGCGGCAGATCAAACGCCTCGATCGCACGCAACGTGATCGGCAAGCCCGTCGTCTCGCGAAACGCCGCTTCGTAGTCGCGATAGATCTGCGACTCTTTGAGCTGTTTCACGAGCTCGCGGCTGCGGCGTGTGTCGTCCGAGGTAACCACGGCGGCTAGAGAATGAATTTACCGGTGCCGCGCAACGCTATCGCAAAATCTGCGCAGAGGTAGCAGGGAAACGCGTGACTGTGCATAAATTTGCTTTTCGTGAGTCGGGACGAATCGGACGCGATTCCGGCCGCGAAGAAAGGGTAAATGCGACCACCGGTCCGCGAATAGCATTCCGTCCGCAGCGCCCGCACCGCGATACTCGGGCCATGTTAGCCGAGAGCCTGCTGCTCGTGGTGTTGGGCGCCGCCAGTCCGGTCGCGCCGGGCGAGCCGCTGCGCTGGTCCGAGGTGCGCGTCGGCCTCCCGCGCGAACAAGTCGGCGAACTGCTCGGCCAACCGCTCCTGCGCAACGCCGCGCGCGGCTACGAACGCTGGATCTACGACGACGGCTGCGAAGTGCAGTTCACTCGCGGCACCGTCTCGGCCTGGACCGCCCCGCGCAACGCCCCGCCGGCAGGCGCGCCGGTCTCGCGCCGCGAACCCGCGCCGTCCGAGCGCCGTCTTTGATCGGCGGGCGTAGTTCTACCCGTTCGCAACTCCACTCTGGCCAGACGGCGGCGCGCCTGATTTCGTGCGACGCTTTCTCCGCCATGAGTCACCCCGTTTCCTCCACGCCGGCCGCACCGCGCCGTTGGTTCCACCTTTCGCTCACGCAACAAATCGTCCTCGGGCTCATCGTCGGCATCCTCGCCGGCTGGTGGATGAGCACGCTGCCAACCGCGACCCACGAAAAGTGGGACGATGGCTTCAAGGTCGTGCGCGACGTCTTCCTGCACCTGATCAAGGCGATGATCGCACCGCTCATCTTCGCGAGCATCGTGCAGGGCTTCGCCGGCACCGGCGACATGAAGAAGGCCCAGCGCATCGGCTGGAAGTCGCTCCTTTATTTCGAGGTCGTGACCACGGCCGCGCTCTTCGTCGGCCTGCTCGTCGTCAACGTCGTGAAACCCGGCGCCGGCGTCGTCCTGCAAATGGACCAGGCGCAATCCACCGCCGCGCTCGCCAAGCCCCAGTCGCTCGCCGAGATCGTCGTGCACATCTTCCCCACGAGTCTCATGGAGGCCATGGCGAAGAACGATGTGCTCCAGATCGTGGCGTTCGCCGTGATTTTCGCGATGGCCGTCATCGCCGCCGGAGACGCCGGCAAGCCAGTCCTCGAGTTCTGCGGCAGCCTCACCCAGGTGATGTTCAAGTTCGCCGGCATCATCATGAAGTTCGCGCCGTTCGGCGTCGGCGCGGCGATTGCCGTGACCGTCGGCCACCAAGGCCTCGGCTCGCTCGTCACGCTGGCGAAACTCGTGTTCACTCTCTACGGCGCGCTCGTCATCTTCGTGGTCGGTGTGTTCGGCACTGTGATCTGGATCGCCAAGGTGCCGCTGAAGGCCTTCGTGAAAGCCGTGCGCGAGCCGTTCACGCTCGCCTTCGCCACCGCCAACAGCGAAGCCGCGCTGCCGAAGGCCTTTGAGAACATGGAAAAGGTCGGCGTGCCGCGCGGTATCGTCGGCTTCGTGCTGCCGGCGGGTTACTCGTTCAACCTCGACGGTTCCACGCTTCACCTTGCCGTCGCCTCGGTCTTCGTCGCGCAGGCAGCCGAGACGACCACGGGCATCCATTTCAGCATCGATCAGCAAATCACCATGATGCTGATGCTCATGCTCACCTCGAAAGGCGTCGCCGCCGTGCCGCGCGCGTCGTTCGTGGTGCTCGTGGCGGCGCTGGAGTCCTTCAAGCTCCCGCTCGCCGGCGCGTTCCTCATCCTCGGCGTCGACGCGCTGCTCGACATGGCGCGCACCTCCGTGAACGTCATGGGCAACTGCCTCGCCTCCGTCGTCGTCGCCCGCTGGGAAGGCGAATTCGACGACCAAAAGGCCCAGGAGTTCGCGGCCCAAAAGTCAGCCGATTCCTGAGCGCCGCTTGCTCGGGTAAACCGCCCCGGCCCGCCGCCAATCGCCCTCGCAGTTCACCCGCGAGGGCGCTGCCCGAGCTTGCGCCGCCGCCCCTGTGACTTGTAAAGCCCACTGTCGTCGAAGCACTTGGGCGCTTAATTTACGGTCGCGTGAGCCGTTGGATCGGGTAAATTGGTTGCCCGGCTCCTCCGCCGGCCTACCTTTCGCCGCTCCATGCATTCCGTGGCCCTCGAACTCGCCGTCATCGCGCTGCTGTTGGTCATCAACGGCGTCTTCGCGCTGGCCGAGATCGCCCTCGTCTCCTCGCGCAAATCGCGCCTGAAGGCTCTCGCCGACCACGGCAACGACCGCGCCCAACTCGCGCTCGCGCAGGCGGAGAGCCCCACGAAATTCCTCTCCACCGTCCAGTTCGGCGTCACGTTGAGCGGCATCGCCGCCGGCGCCTTCTCCGGTGCCGCGCTCGCGCGGGAGTTGAACCACTGGCTGGTCGAGCGCTTCCCCGCCGCTGCCGAATACAGCAACTACGTCAGCTTCGGCAGCGTGGTGCTCGGCATCACGTTTTTCACCATCGTGCTCGGCGAACTCGTCCCGAAACGCCTCGGCCTCGCCAACCCCGAGCGCTGGGCCGTCGCCCTCGCGCGACCGATGAATCTCATCGCGAAACTCGCCGCGCCCTTCGTCTGGCTGCTCACCGTGTGCACCGACGGCGTGGCCAAGCTCCTCGGATCGCGCGCGGAGCCCACCGTCACCGTCTCCGACGAGGAAGTCGCCTCGCTCATCGAGCAGGGCCTCCACGCCGGCGTCTTCCACAAAGCCGAAAAAGCCATGGTCGAAGGCGTCATGGCCCTCGACCGCTGCTCCGTCACCGCCCTGATGACGCCGCGCCCCAAAATGGTGTGGCTCAATATCGAGGACCCCGACGAAGCCAACTGGCGCAAGATCGTCGCGAGCGGCCACTCGCATTTTCCCGTCTACCAAAAGCACCGCGACAGCGTCCTCGGCATGGTGCACATCAAGGCCCTGTGGGCGCACGCCGCCTTCGGCCTGCCGACGAATCTCCGCAATCTCGTCACGCCCGCCACGATGCTGCCCGAGACCACCACCGCCATCCAAGCGCTCGAGCAGTTCAAGAAGTCCGGCAAACACACCGCGCTGATCATCGACGAATTCGGCGGCGTGCAGGGAATGATCACCCTGATCGACATTCTCGAGGCGATCGTCGGCGACCTGCCGGATCAAATCCGCCGCGCCCAGCCCGAGGCCAAGCGCCGCGACGACGGCTCCTGGCTCGTCGACGCCACCCTCGCCACTTCCGAAGTGAAGTCCCTGCTCAGCCTCCGCGAACTGCCCGGCGAAGACACCGCCGACTTCCAGACCCTCGGCGGCTTCATCGTCACCCAACTCGGCCGCATCCCCGCCGCCGGCGACTACTTCGATTGGAACGGCTGGCGTTTCGAGGTCATGGACATGGACCGCCAGCGCGTGGACAAAGTCCTCCTCGCCCGCGCGCCCGCCAGCGCCACGCCGGCGGAAAAAGCCTCCGCCTGACGCGAGCTCCGGCCGGCTTCGGCCCGGCCCGCAACATCTTCCGCGCATCCGCCGCCCATCGGCCGGCGTATCGTTCGCGAATGGTATCAGTGTTTCCCCATTTCTCCGATCTGCCCGGCCCGGCGGCGAATTAGCCCGCGGCGTTTTCGGGCGAATCCCGCCGCCTCCGCCCGCGCGCTCAACGGCGCGCGCGCTGGAGCATCTCGCGCGTGACCGCGAGCACCGACGGCGCTGGCGCGGTGGTCCAGACCACGAGCAACCCGTGCTCGTCGTCGACGACCACTTTCTCGTTCGCGCCGCAGGTCAACTTCTCGCCCGCGAAAGTGTAGGCGTCGCCGGGCTTGAGTTCGCGCGCGCGATGGTTCTCCGGCAGGGCTGAGAGTTGTTCGGCGATGAAGTTGCGCGCCGACTGCTCCGTCATTTTCGCCTGGCGGAAAGGTTTCAGTCCCTCGGCGATCGACACGTCTTTCTCGTCCAACGTGACCGTGTAAAGCAAAGCCCCGGCCGGCTCCTCGATCAGCCAAACGAGGACGTTCTTCTGCGGCGTCGCCTCGGGCTTGCCGAAACGCGCGCGCAACTCGGCCGACTTCTCGCCGAGGCGCGCGTGCACCGGCGCGACGGCCGCCAGCACGGCGAACAAGCAGATGAAAGAGAGGTTCCGCGCGCGCCTCATGGGATCAGCCGATGAGGTTCTTCAGCGCCGCGAGGTATTTTTCCTGCGTGCGGCGGATGATGTCGTCGGGAATGTGCGGCGCCGGCGGCTTTTGGTCCCACTTGATCGCCAACAGGTGGTCGCGCACGAACTGCTTGTCGTAACTCGGCGGCGACATGCCGGGCGCGTAGCTCTCCGCCGGCCAGTAACGGGAGGAGTCGGGCGTGAGCACTTCGTCGATCAGGATCAGGTTGCCGGCGGCGTCGGTGCCGAATTCGAATTTCGTGTCGGCGAGGATCATGCCGGCGGCGCGCGCGCGATCGTGACCGAGGCGATAGAGCGCGAGGCTGGTCGCCTTCACTTTTTCATAGAGCGCGGCGCCGATCGCGGCGGCGCCTTGCGCGTCGTTGATCGGCTCGTCGTGCTGGCCCTTCGGCGCCTTGGTCGTGGGCGTGAAAATCGGCTCGGGCAACCGGTCCGCCTGACGCAGCCCGGCGGGCAACTTGATGCCGCACACCTCGCCCGTCTTTTGGTAGGAATTCCAGCCGCTGCCGATGAGGTAGCCGCGCGCGACGCACTCGATCGTGAGGGGTTTCAGTTTCCGCACGACCATGCTGCGCAGCTGCAGGTCGCGGTCCACGATGCCGCGGCGCGAGAATTCGCCCGCTTGGTCGGGCAGGAGGTGGTTCGCGATCAGCGATTCGGTCTGCTGAAACCACCACAAGCTCATCTGCGTGAGGATCGCGCCCTTGCCGGGGATGCCCTCGGGCATGATCACGTCGAAGGCGGAAAGCCGATCGGTCGCCACGAGCAGCAGGGCGTCGCCGAGATCGAAGATCTCCCGCACCTTGCCCGACGCGACGCGGGGGAACGGCAGATCGGCGATCGTGTTGACGGCATGGCGGGGCAGCGCCGCGGCGATTTCGGCAAAAGTCATTGCCCGAGACATAGACGCTCTTCCGCCCGAAAGCCAATCCCGCGCCGCGACACCGATGTGAAAATTTTCGCCCCCATCGCGCGGCAAGGCTCACGCGACACCGCGCCTCCGGTTAAGCGGGGACGCCCCGAACCACGCCAGCGTCGCTCGCCGCGGCAAACGCGGGAGCGACGGGTGGATCCTCAGTGGGTGACGACCAGACGGAAGAAGCACGTCGGAATGCCGCTAGACGAGTAGGTCGCGCGCCACGTCTCGATGCCGCCGGTGGTCGTCACGCGCGCGTGTGTCACTCCGGTGGATCGCCACGTCGTGAGGTTCGTCGAGTATTCGACCGTGTAGGTGACGTCGGGGCGATCGGCCGGGCGACTGTAGGTGAACCTCCACTCGCCCGCGACCAAGCCCATTTGTGGCGCGGCGGCCGCGGAGTTCGCGCGCGGGTGCGTGCCGAGCGCGTATTCGGTCAGATTCACGAAGCCGTCGCCATCGGGGTCCGCATTCGGGCCGGAGATTGCGGCATCGAGCAGTTCGGCGGCGCTGAAATAATTCAACCGCCAAGCATCGAAGGTCGTCCCGACCACGAACGTGCGGTCCACGAACGCGGCGAGGAAATTCTCGTCGCCGGCCTGGCTGGCGCGCACGGTGACCGTGCCGCTGCCGAGCAGTTGGAGCGAGTTGCCGGTGATTGTCGCGGGACCGGAGACAACGGAGAACACGATCTCGAGTCCGGAGGTGGTCGTCGCGCTGAGCGTCAACGGCGCAGTCGTGAACGGCTGGTCGGCGGGGCCGGCGAAGGTGATGGTTTGCGCGGCCTTCTCGATCGTGAACGTGGCCGTGGCGGTGCCGGAGAAACGCGTGTCGGTCACGGTGGCCGTGACGGCATACGTGCCCGGGGCGACGGGCGCCGGTGTCCAGCCGTTGTAGGTGATGGCTACGCCTAGTCCGCCCGGATTGGTCGCCGCGGTCGCGCTCTTCGGCGTGCCGTCGAAGACGGCCGTGAGATCGCCGAGCGCGACGCTCGCCGTCGCCTTGCCAACCGTGAAGGTGTGCGCGACCGGCGGAGCGGCGGCGTAAGTGCTGTCGCCTGCCTGCGTGGCGCGAACCGTGACTGGTCCGGCAGCGGTGAGCGTGAGCGAGTTGCCGTTCAGCTGCGCCGGGCCGCTGACGACCTCCAAGCTCACCGGCAGACCGGAGCTGGCCGTGGCATCGAGCGTGAGCGCCGTCGCGGAGTAGTCGCGATCGCCAAGCGCGGCGAACGCGATGCTTTGCGGTGTTTTCTCGTAGTCGACGACAGCCGTGAGGCTCGTCGCGGAGCCGTTGGCGTCGGAGACAACCACGGTGTAGTTGCCCACCGCGCCGACGGAGAAACCGCCCAGCCGGAGCGTATCGGTGGCGGTGCCACTGCGGGTCGCGGTGTCGTCCAAGGCGACGCCATTTCGCCGCCATTGATAAGCGAGCGAACCCGCACCGGACGCCGTCACGCGGAGCGTGACTGTGGCGCCTTCGCGCCCGTTTTCACTCTGAGGATGCGCGGTGATTGTGGGACCCGATCCCGTCGAGCCGGCGACGAGGGCGAGTCCGTGACGAATGCCGGTCGCGATGTCCAGCGTCGGCCCGAGATCGGCGGGAGTGCTGGCGACGCCATCGCTCGCATCGCCCCACACGACGACAGTGCCGTCCGCCTTCAACGCGAGACAGTAGTCGGCCGCGGCGCGCAAGGCGACGACGCCGCTGAGGCCGGCGGGCACGGAGGTTTGCCCGAGCTGATTGCGCCCCCATGCCACGACGGTGCCGTCGGCTTTCAGCGCGACGCTGTGTGAAGTGCCGGCCGCGATCGCGACGACATTGCTCAACCCCGCTGGGACGGTCGTTTGTCCGTAGGTGTTGTCGCCCCAGGCGAGAACGGTGCCGTCGGCCTTCAGCACGAGCGCATGCAGTCCGCCGGCAGCCACGGCCACGCCAGTCGAGACGACTGGCGCACTGTAGTTGTTGGTGCCCCAGGATAGCACTGAGCCGTCGTCGCGCAGCGCGACCGATTGCGTATAGCCCGCGGCGATCGCGATCACGCCCTTGAGCGTGGAAGGAACCGTGCCCTGCGAGGTGCCGCTCGCGCCCCAACCCACGACGGTGCCGTCGGACTTCAGCGCGAGATTGTGGAAACCTCCGGCCGCGATGGCGACGACGGAGGCGAGATCGCCGGGCACCGCGGTCTGCCCCTGATTATTGGCGCCCCACGCCGCCACGCGCCCGTCGCGCGACAAGGCCAACGAATGCGCGTCACCGGCCGCGACGCGGATCGAATCCGCGAGGCCGGGCGGCACGATGGTCTGCCCCCACGATCCTAGTCCCCAGCTGCGAACACGCGTCGCGCCGTAGTTCGGCAACACGAAGATCGTCGCACGCGAGACACGGCTCAAGGCGTCGGTGACTTCCAGCGTGTAGGCGCCGGCGTCCGTGTTGGCGAAGCTGGCCAAATTGAACGTCGCCGCGGTCGCGCCGGCGAGGACACGTCCGTCTTTTTTCCACTGATAGCTCAGGGTGCCCGTGCCGCTCGCGTTGACGGCGAGCACCACTTCCTGGCCGAGTGCGGGCTGCAGGCGCGACGAGCCGGTAAGGGTGAGCGTCGGGCCGCCGCTGCTTGCGAAGGTCAATGTCGCGCTCGCGCTGGTCACGGTGCCGATGTGGTTGCTGACCACGACATCGTAGGTGGCGGCGGCCGAGCTATCGACGTAGTAGAGCGTGAGCGTGGCGCTCGTCTGATAACTGATCGGCGCACCGTTCTTGCGCCATTGATAGCTGAGCGGGCCGGCACCGGTGGCTGTGGCGGTGAACGAGTAGCTGTTGCCCAGGGTCGCGGCTACGTTGGCCGGCTGCGCCGTGATCGCGGGCGCGAGATCGCCCGCGGTGCTGCGCAGCGCTGCGACGCTATCGCTACCGGCCGTCAAGCGATGGACGGTTCCGAGCCCCGCCGGGATCGTGGCCTGACTGTAGTAGTTTTGCCCCCAGACGACGATGGTGCCGTCAGACTTGCGGGCATACGAAGTCCACGCCCCCGCAGCGATCTCGACTACGCCGGTGAGATTCGCCGGCACGGTGACTTGGCCGTAATTGCTGCTGCCCCATGCGACGACGGTGCCGTCGGACTTCAACGCCAGCGCGTGCCCCGCACCGAGCGCGATCCTGACGACACCACTCAAGCCAGCGGGCACGCTGCCCTGCCCGTAATAGTTGTCGCCCCACACGACCACTGAACCGTCGGACTTCAACGCCGCCGAGGTGTTGCTGCAGGCCGCGATCGCGACGACTTCGGAGAGGTTCGCGGGCACGGTGGACTGACCGGCGTTATTGTAGCCCCAAGCGGCGACTGTCCCATCGGCGCGCAGAGCCAGCGAATGGTTATCTCCCGCAGCGACGGCGACGATGTCGCGGAGCGATGCCGGCACTGTCGTTTGTCCGTAGCTGCTGCTACCCCATGCCACGACGAGACCATTGCTGCGCAACGCGAGGGCGTGGGAATAACCCACCGAAATTCGCACGGCGTCGCTCAATGCCGGACTGTTGCCGATGGAATTCGAACTCAGCACGGTCAATGCGCCGCTCGCGCGGATTCCCGCGAGCCCCCCGTTCCCGATGGAGACATCCACCACATCGGCCACCGCGGCCGACGACGAAGTGCTGCTCGAGCCCCACGAACGCACCTGCGTCGGCCCGTAGTTCGGTTGCACGAAGGACGTCGCGTAGGCGCGATGTCCGTGCGCATCGGTGGCCACGAGCGTGTAGGCGCCGGCATCGGCAAAGGTGAAGTTCGGAATCGAATAGCTGGCTGAGGTCGCGCCGGCGATGGGCCGGTTGTCCTTGTTCCACTGGTAGCTGACGGGCGCATACGTGGCGCTGACCGTGGCGGTCAACGCGAGCTCGCTGCCCGTCGTGACACTCACCCGCTCCGCCGGGCGCTGCGCGAACGTCGGACCATTTTCCACCGTGAGCGTCGCGGCGGCGCTGGTCGTGGAGCCGATGTGATTCGAGACAACGACGTCGTAGCTGCCGGCCGCGGCCGAACTGACATTTTCGAGCGCGAGCGACGCGCCGGTGGCGCCGGCGATGGGCGCGCCGTCCTTGCGCCATTGATAGCTGAGCGGCCCCGCGCTGGAAGACGTCACCGCAAACGTGCCGCGCTCGCCTGTTCCCAGCACGAGCGCCACCGGCGCGCTCGAGATCACCGGCGCCGTGTCGGCGGAAGCATCACGCAGCGCGATGACGTGGTTACCCGCATTGCTCGCCAACGCGGTCACCGCAGCGAGATTTGCGGGCAGCGGCGTGACTCCAGATTGGTTCGAGCCCCAAGCGACCACGGTGCCGTCGGCTTTCACGGCGAAGGAGGAATTTGCCGAAGCGGTGACCGCCACGACGTTCGTCAGGCCGGTCGGAACGGTCGTCTGGCCGTAGGTGTTGCCTCCCCAAGCGACGACGGTGCCGTCGCTGCGGAGCGCGAGCCAGTGTTGGTAACCCGCCGCGACGCCGACCACGGTGCCGAGGTTGTCGGGGATGGTGACGGTCTGCGTCGTCAGGGAAACGACGCTGCCATCCGCCTTCAGACCGATCGCGCCGCTGTTGCCCATCGCGATCGCCACGATGTCGCGCGGAGCGGCGGTCGTCGCGTTTTGGTTGTAGATGCTCCAGTAAACGACGGTCCCGTCAGAGCGCAGCAGAGCGGCGTTGGAGCCGCCGGCAGCGACCGCCACGACGTCGGGGAAGGGTCCCGGCACATACGAGTAGCTCCCCCAACTCCGCACGGTGCCGTCGTCGTGCAACGTGAGCAGCGAGGAATCTGTCGCCGCCGCGCCCACCACGCCGCCGAGGGTCAACGACGATGTTTGCGTGCTGAATCGGCCCCACGCGACGAGCCCGCCGTCGCGGCGGATCACCGCGGATTGGCTGGGCCCGGCAGTGATCGCCACTGCATCCGTCAGCCCCGCCGGCACGTTGGTCGGATTGTAGCTGTCGCCGCTGCCGCCCCACGCGGTCACTTGCGTAAGTGCCGCCGGGACGGTCAACCACCGCGGCTGCGACCGCCGCGCGCCATTCGCATCGGTGACGACGCAGAGATACCAACCGGAATCGGCCGCGGTGAGATTGGTGAGGGCCAGAGTCGAGGTTGTGGCGCCCGGAATTGGGCGGCCGTTGCGAATCCATTGGTAGGATATGCTGCCTGTGCCACTCGCCGAAACCGAGAAGGTCACCGCACCACCCGGCACCACGACATTGCGCCGTGCACCGGTCATGGTGACGGTCGGCAGCGGCGCCACAGTCAACGTCGCCGACGCACTCGTGACGGAGCCGACGTGGTTCGTCACCACGACATCATACGCGCCCGCTTGCGTGGGCGTGACACTCGGGAGCGAGAGCGAGGATGAAGTCGCTCCCGCGAGCGCGACACCGTCCCTGCGCCATTGGTAAGTCAGCGTGCCGGAGCCAGTGGCGGTGACGGCAAGTGTAGTCGCACCGCCTTCGACGACGGTCGTGGCCTGCGGCGGCAACGTGATCACCGGCGCGAGATCGGAACTCGCGTTGCGCAGAGCAAGCGATCGGGAATAGCCCGTCGCGACCGCGAAACAAGCGGTCGTGTTCGCAGGGATCGTCGTCTCGCCATTGCTGGCAGTGCCCCAAGCCGCGAGCGAGCCATCGGAGCGCAGCGCGAGCACGTGGTAGGCCGCCAGAGACACGTCACTGACCGGGCCCACGTTGGCCGGAATCGTCAGCTGCCCGTAAACGTTCGAGCCCCAACCAACCACGCTTCCGTCAATCTTCACGCCCACGACACTGTAGGAGCTGCCCGAGAGCCGGGAGAATCCGGTCTGCGTCGCCGCACCGCTGATCTGCCCATTCGACGCCGTGCCCCAAGCGGCGACCGTGCCGTCCGCCTTCAGCGCGAGGGAGTAGTTGTCGTAGGCGGCCACCGCTACGACGTCAGTCAGCCCGGCGGGCACTGCGGTGGCGCCATAACCGGTGTAACCCCAGGCGGCGACGGAACCGTCCGACTTCAGCGCCAGTGCATGCGACGAGCCCGCCGAGATCGCGATGACATCGCTCAGTCCGGTCGGCGGCACCATCGTCGTGTTGCCGGAATTTCCCCACATCACGACGGTGCCGTCGGATTTGAGCGCGAGAGCATAGCTGCCGTAAGCCGCCACCGCCACAACGCCGCCAAGTCCCGCCGGCACATTCGTTTCCCCAGAGCCGTTGTAGCCCCAGGCCGCCACCGTGCCGTCCAGCCGCAAGGCGACGTTAAACGAACTTCCCGCGGCCACGCTCGCCAACGGACCAGAGATGGTGCTGGGCAAGGTCGTCAGCGCGTAACTGCTCGCATTGCCGAATCCCACGAGCTGTGTCGCGCTGAAAGCCGGCAACACGAAGCTCGTGCGCCGGCTCGTGCGGCCGGCCGCATCGCTGACTTCGACCGTATAAGCACCGGCATCGGCCACCGTGAAGCTGGCGAGCGAGTAGCTCGCGGTGTTCGCACCGGCGACCACGCGGTTGTTTTTCTTCCAACGATACGAAAGCGGCCCGTTCGTCGTAGTCGCGGTGACCGATAGCGCCAGCGGCTGGCCGGGCGCAATGGTGAGGCGCTGGCTGGAGCCGCCGGTGATTTGCGGCGGCACGTCGACGGTCAGCGCCGCCGCGACACTCGTGATGCTGCCGCGGTGATTCGTGACAACGACATCGTAGCTGCCGACGTCGTTGGTGGCAGCCGCATTGATGGCGTAAGTCGCCGTCGTCGCGCCCGCGATCGGCGTGCCGTTACGGCGCCATTGATAAGAGAGCGGCGCAGTGCCCGTGGCCGTCACGCTGAAGGTCGCGCGCATGCCCGCGCCGACATTCTGCGCGCTCGGCTGCGTCGTGATCACCGGCGCGGCATCGCCGGCGGCATTGCGCAGCGCGAGCACGTGGTTACCGCTGGCAGCCGCGGCCCACACGTTGTCCAAACCGGCGGGGACGCTCGTCAGCGCGCTGCTCGAGCCCCACGCTGCGAGCGTGCCATCGGGCTTGATCGCAAACGACAGCTCCTGCGCCGCGGCGATCGCGGCCGCGGACGTCACGCCGGCGGGAACCGTCGCTTCCGACGCATAGCTGTAATTGCTCCACGCCACCACAGCGCCGTCAGCCTTGCGGGCGAGCAAATGGCGCGACCCCATGGCCAAATCGACCGGACGCAAGCCGGCCGGCGCCGCGAGATTGCGCAGCTCGCCCCACACGACCACCGAACCGTCCGCGAGCAACGCAGCACTCGAATTGCCGCCGGCGGCGATGGCCACGACGTTGCTCAACCCAGCCGGCACGGCGCATTGGCCGTAACCATCGTAGCCCCACGCCACCACCGTGCCGTCAGCGCGCAACGCGAGGTAGTGCGACGAGCTCGCGGCAATCGCCACCACCCCGGTCGCCGTCGTCGGCACGGTGTAACTGCTGCTGCTCAGGCTCACGACGCGCTGGTCCGACCGCAGCGCAATCGCGCCGGCAATGTCGACGATTTCGCTCAAGCTCGCGACAATCGAACTCGAGCCGCCGGTGTAGCCCCAGGCGACCACTTCGCCGTTGGCACGCAGCGCAAACGAGAGGGAGTTTGCCGCGCTCACCTTGATCGCGTCGCCCAAGGTCGCCGGCACATTGGTCTCGCCGCTGTTGTTGCTGCCCCAGGCCCGCACCTGCGTGACGACATTCGCCGGCAGCACGAACGTCGTGACGTGTGTCACCAAGCCCAGGGAATCGGTCGCCTCGAGCGTGTAAGCGCCCGCGTCGGCAAACGTGAACGACGCCAAATTTAGCGTCGCACTCGTCGCCCCCACAATGGGCCGCATGCCCTTTTTCCACTGATAACTCAGGCTGCCGTTCGCGGTGGTGACCGTGACGCCCAGACTGAGGGGCTGGCCGAGCGGCGCCGCCGTGCGAGCTGCCGGACGGCTGGTCACCGCCGGTGGTGCGAGAACGGTCAACGTAGCGGCCACGCTCCGGCGCGAACCCGCAATATTCGAAACGACGACTGAATAGGCGCCGGCATCGGTGGTCGCGACCTTTTCGAACGGGAGGCTCGCGCTCGTCGCGCCCGCGATGGCCACGCCATCCTTGAACCACTGATACGAGAGAGGGGCAGCGCCGGTAGCGACGACTGAGAAGGTATAGCTCGCACCAATCGCGCGCGTCGCTGACTGAGGCTCGGCGGTGAGTGTCGGCGGCGCGTCGGCGTTCGCGTCCCGCAACACCACGACATGATCGGCGCCAGTATCGAAGCCCAGCACGACGCCAAGATCAGCCGGCACCGTCGTCTCGCCGGAGCCGCCCGAACTGCCAAAGCTGCGCAGGGTCCCATCGGGGAGTTGCGCGATACCGAAAGTATCCGAACACGAGACCGCGACGGCGCTGGCGGGCGCACCGCTCGCATACGATCCCCAGGTGACGAGTGTCCCGTCGGACTTGATGGCGGCGTAGAGACCGCCGCCCGCCGCGATGCTCGCGACGTCACCTAGACTCGGGAGATTGACCGTCGAGTTGCTCGTCAACCACGCGACCACGGTGCCATCGAGCCTCAGCGCCATAGCCTGGTAGTCGCCAGCACAGACGGCAACGGCACCCTTCGCCGACGGCGGCACGGAAAAGACAGTGGAAGATGCGAGGGGATGCCACGAAACCACGCGTCCGTCGGAGCACAAGGCCACGGCGGTCTCGCCCGCCGCGATGGCGATCACGTTGGTCAGCGCGGGAACGAACGCGCTCGGCGTCGTGGACGAATAGCTGTTCTGCCACGCACGCACGGTGCCGTCCTGCCGCAATGCCAGCGAGAATCCGTCTCCCGCGGCGATCGCCACCACATCCCGCAAATCGGACGGAACGGCATACGCATCGGTCGTGTAGCTGCCCCACGCCAGCACGGTGCCATCGGCGCGCAGGGCCAGCGAATGATAAGAGCCGGCCGCGACAGCGATCGCGTCACTCACCGCTATGGGCAAGGAGGTCGCCGGGCTTGCGCCCCAAGCGCGCAGTTGCGTGCGCCCGCGCGCCGCGAGCACGAAGGAAGTCACGCGCGTCAGCACACCGCGAGCATCGGAGATTTCGAGCGTGTAGGCACCCGCATCGGCCGAGGTGAAAGAACCGAGCGAGAACGTGCCCGAATTCGCTCCGGGCAAGAGGCAGTTGTTGCGACGCCACTGGTAGGAGAGCGGGCCGTTGGCGCTCGTCGCCGTGGCAGAGAGCGTGAGCGGCGCACCGGGCGACACCACCACGCGCGCGGCCGGGGCCGTGACCACGGTCGGCGGCGTGGTGACGGTGAGCGTCGCCACCGCGCTGGTGACTGTGCCCGCCGGATTGCTGACGAGCACGTCGTAGTCGCCGCTCGCGGCATCGGTCAGCGCCGTAAGTTCGAGCGTCGCCGCGGTCGCGCCGGCGATGACGGTGCCCGCGCGCCGCCACTGATACGATAGGGGGCGAGCGCTGGTGGCAGTGACCGAGAGCGTGTGCGCGCCGCCGCGCGCCGCGTAGGCCGATTGCGGCTGTGCGGTGATGACCGGCAGGGCGTCGGCGCCTGCGGTCCGGGCCGCCAGAACGTTAGAATTTCGGCCAAGGGCGAGGGCGACAAATCCGCCGAGGTTCGCTGGGGGAGCATTCACGCCATAGCTGTTACTGCCCCACACGATCGGGTTGCCGTCCGCTTTGATCGCCGCGGAAAGGTTGCTGCGAGCCGAGATGGAGAGAACGCCGCCGAGGTCGTAAGGCAGCGCGAGCTCGGCGCTCGTGAGCGCACCCCAAGTGACGGCCGTGCCATCCTCCCGCAGGACGAGCGAGTGATAATCGCCGACGGACACCGCCGCGACACCGGTCAACCCGGCGGGCACCGTCGCCTGGCCGCTGCTGTTTGCGCCCCAAGCCATCACGGTGCCATCGGCGCGCAACGCGAGCGCGTGCGAGCTCACGGCCAACGCGCACACGTCGGTGACTGCGTCGGGCACTTTGGATACGGCGCTGGAGCTATCGCCCCACACGACAATCGTGCCGTCTGACTTGATCGCGAAGGCGTTTCCGTCAGCCGCGAGAACGGAGATGACGTCGGTCAGGCCTGCCGGGACGGTGGTCTGCCCGTAACTGGCGTAACCCCACGCGGTCACCGTGCCGTCTGCTTTGAGCGCCAGCGTGTATTCGGAGCCGGAGGAGAGGGCGACGACGTCCGCCAGCCCGGCCGGCACATTTCGAGCTGAAGAGCTTTGCGCGCTCCACACGGCCACCGTGCCGTCGCGACGGAGGACCGCACCCTGATAATAGCCCGGCGCAACCGCGACGACGTTATCCAGTCCGGCGGGCACCGGCCCCGTGCCACTGGTGTTGCCCCAAGCGACCACTTCCGTCCGACCGTAGTCGGGCAGCAAGAACGTCGTGGCGCGACCGACGAGTCCGTTGGCGTCGGTCGCTTCGAGCGTATAGGCGCCGGCGTCGGCGTTTGTGAACGCGGCGAGCGAGAATGTAGCGCTGGTCGCGCCCGGGATAGGACGGTTGTTTTTCTTCCAGCGGTAGGCAATCGGTCCGGTTGCGGATGTCGCGTTGCCAGTGAGCGTGACGGGCTGGCCGAGCGTCGGCGTGAGTCGCGGCGTCGGGCGGGTGGTAAACACCGGCGCCGGCGCGAGCGTCAGCACCGCAGGAGCGCTCGTGACGCTGCCGACATAATTCGTCACGACCAGTTCGTAAGCGCCCGCGACACTGGCATCGGTGATATTGATCCGCAACGTGGGCGAAGTGGCGCCGGAGACCGCCAGACCGTTGCGGCGCCATTGGTAGCTGAGGGTGCCGCTGCCGGTGGCGGACGCGCTGAAGGTGACCTTTCCGCCGAGCGCGGCCAGCGCGCCTTGCGGCTGAGTGGTGATGACCGGCGCGGTGTCGCCGACGGCGCCGCAGAGCGCGAGCGCGAAGTTGCCGCCCGCGGCGAACTCGTGCACGAGGCCGAGATCGGTCGGGAGATTGCGGGCGCCTGACGAGGTGTCACCCCAACTGAGGAAACTTCCATCCCGCAGGCGCAGCAGGCCGTAATTCGAACCGCAGTCTATGGCCGTAGCCTCCGTATTGCCGATCGCGAGATTGGACGCTCCGGAACCCCAAATGGTCACTTTGCCGTCCGCGCCGAGCGCGGCCGACGTATTCCCGCCCGCGGTGATCGCGGCGACTCCCGCGAGCCCGGCAGGCACGTTCGTCTCGTTGTTGTAAGTCGTGCCGTTGCTCCACGCGGCGACCGTGCCGTTCGCGCGCAGCGCGAGGAATTGCGTCGCACCTGCCGCAATGGCAACGACGTTGGTCACACCTGCAGGCGGCGTGGTGGAACTGGAGCTGTATTCCCAAGTCACGACCGTGCCGTCGGACTTCAGCGCGATGCTGCGGTTATCGCCGGCAGCGATGGCGATGACATCGCGGAGGCCGCTCGGAGCCGAGCCGCCGCCGCCCCAAGTAAGGACCGTGCCGTCGGAGCGCAGGGCGAGCGAGTGGGAGGCGCCGGCGGCCACGGCGACGACATCGGCGACGTTGGCCGGCACGCTCGCCGCACTGCTGTTCGACCCGCCCCACGCCGCCACCGTGCCATCACGCCGCAGCGCGAGTCCGTGTGTGCTGCCCGCGGAAATGGCGATCGCGTCGCCGAGTGCCGCCGGAACCGCCAGCTGACCATAGTCGCTGTTGCCCCACGCGCGCACGCGTGTCGGCCCGCGGTCGAGCAGCACGAAGCTCGTGCGGCGGACGGTTAAACCCTGCGGATTGGTCACTGTGAGCGTGTAGGCGCCCGCGCTCGCGGTGGTCACCGACGGGATCGCGTAACTGGGGCCGTTCGCTCCGGCGATCAATTGCGTGTTGAAATACCAGCGGTAAACGAGGCCCGTGGTATCGCCGGCCAACGTGAAGCTCAGCGTCGCCGGTTGGCCGATCGTCACGACTTGGCGGGCCGCGGGCATCGTGGCGAAATTGGGCGGCGTCACGACCGTGAGCGTGGCTGCTGTGCTCGTCGTCGAGCCGACGTGGTTCGACACCACGACATCGTAGCTGGCGTTATCGACGGCAGTGGCGGCCGGGATGGTCAGACTGGCGGCGGTGGCGCCGGCGATTGGCGTGCCGTTGCGGCGCCATTGATAGCGGATGGGGCCGATGCCACTCGCAACCACCGTGAAAGTCGCGTCGGTGCCTGCCGCCACAAGCGCGCTGACAGGTGCGGTGACGATGGTCGGCGCGGCGTCGCTCGGTCCTTCTCGCAGAATGAGCGTGCGAAAATCGGCGAGGGCGATCGCGAACGCACCGGTCACATCCGCCTGCCCGGAAGGTTGGGCGTAGGTGCTGTGGCCCCAACCGGTCACCGTGCCGTCGGCCTTCAGCACGACACCGTGATAATAACCCAAGCCGAGATCACGGGCCGGCGGCAACGAGGTCGGCACCGGCAGCACGTAGCTGCCACTACCCCACCCCACGATTGTTCCGTCCGCACGCAAGCCGAGCGCGGTGGTCGAGCTCAGCGCCACTTTCACGAGACCGGATTGGCCGGCCGCACCTGTGACCCGCGAATCGTTGCTCGAAGCTCCCCAGACCACCGCTGTGCCGTCCGCCTTCACGGCCGCGGAATATCCCGAATACGCGGCGATCGCCGACACGTCGGCGAGCCCCGCCAGCAAAGCGGGCAAATTGCCCGGTGTCTGGATGGGATCGGCGACGTCGCTGCGCGTCCAGGCCACGACGGTGCCGTTCGCGCGCAGGGCGAGGTGGTGGGATTCGCAGGTCGCGATCGCGATGACCTCGCTCAACCCGGGCACAGTTTCGACCGCCGCGTAGCTGCGGCCCCACGTCGCCACGGTGCCGTCGGATTTGAGCGCCATGCTGCTGGTGCCGTTCGCCGCGACGGCCACGACATTGGCGAGGCCGCTGGGCACGTTCGTCTGCAAGGAGGTGTTAGAACCCCAAGCCACCACGGTGCCGTCGGCGCGGAGCGCGACCGCGTGGGATGATCCCGCCGCCAGCGACACGAGCGAGTTGCCCGCGTCGGCCGGGACCGCTGCGAGATTCGCCGGCACATCGCCGAAGGCCAGGAACTGCGTGTTGCTGCGCGCCGCGAGCACGAACGAAGTAGCGCGCGACACCACGCCGCGGCTGTCGATCACCTCGACGGTGTAGGCTCCGGCTTGGTCGTCGGTGAAGCTGGGCAGCGCCAGCGTGGCAGACGTGGCGCCGGCGATCGGCCGGTTGTTCTTTTTCCAGCGATACGTGAGCGGGCCGAAGGGCGAACTCGCCGCGACCGTCAGGGTCGTCGGCGCACCGCTAGCCACCACGAGTCGGCGCGCCGGGGCCGAGGTGATCTGCGGGCCTTCCGCCAAGGTCAGCGCCGCGCCCTGGCTCGTGACCGAGCCAGCGAGGTTGGACACGACGACATCGTAAGTCCCGACATCCGCCACCTGAGCAGACGCGAGAACCATCGCAGCGCCGGTCGCGCCCGCGATCGCCACGCCGTCTTTCCGCCACTGATAGCTGAGGGGGGCCACGCCGGTCGCGGCGACGCGGAAGATCGCAGAGTCGCCGGCGGCCACGGTCGCGGCGGCAGGTTGCTGGGTAATGACCGGCAGCGACAACGACGAGCGATCCAGCATCGCCAGCGCATGCGAACCGCCGACGACGAAGCCGACGACGACCCCAAGGTCGGCCGGCACGGTGGTGAGCGCGATTGAACCGTTGGTGGTCCACACCCGGAGCTTGCCGTTGGTGAGCAAGGCGGCGGAGGAGTTCGAGCCGCTCGCAATGGCGGACGCGCCGCCGGGGCCGATCGCGACATTGGCGGAGTTGTCGCCCCACGCCACGATGGAGCCGTCGGCCTTCAATGCGACGGATTGATACCCGCCGGCACTGATGGCTGAGACCTGGGAAAGATTCGCGGGGACGCTGGCGGCGTTGACCGACGAGGAATACGTGGACGCGGCCCACCCGCGCACACTGCCGTCCGCCTGCAACGCGAGCACATGCTCGTAACCGCGCGCGAGCGCCACGACGCCGGAAACACCGAAGGGGCCCATGTCGACCACCGCGCCGGTCGAGAGCGACCACGTCACAACACTGCCATCGGACAGCAACGCGCTCGCCTGTCCGCTGCCTAACGCGATACTGATCGCGCCACGCACGCGCGCCGACACCGGCAACGAGGTGTAGCCCGCGCCCCACGTGCGCACCGTGCCATCGCTGCGCAACACGGCCGCGTAATCACCACTCGTTGCGATGGCGACCGCTTCGCCGAGGTCCGTCGGCACCGTGATCGCACTGCCGTAGGAGCTGTAGCGCCCCCACGCCACGACGGCTCCGTTTCCCCGCAAGGCCAGATTGCCCGAGCCGCCTGCTGCGACGGCGACGACATCGTCGAGTCCGGCGGGCACATCGGTCTGGCCCGTATCGTTGGCACCCCACGCGCGCACGGCGGTGGCACCGGGAACCAAAACGAAGGTGGTCGCGCGGGTAACGACGCCCCGCGCGTCGGTGATCTCCAGCGTGTAGGCGCCGGCATCGACACGCGTGACGCTGGACAACGCGTATGCCGCCGCCGTCGCGCCGGTGATCGGACGGTTGTTTTTCTTCCACTGATAGGTGAGCGGTCCGTTCGCGCTGCTCGCGGTGAACGCGAGCGTGACGGGTGCGCCCACGCTCGCGATGATGCGGCGCACGGGCGTGCCGGTGATGGCTGGCGGCGCGAGCACGTTCACCGGCACGCGGTTGCTTGTGACGCTGCCCACGTGATTCGACACCACGACGTCGTAGTCGCCCGTAGCGGCGAGTTCGATCGGGGAAAGCGTGTAGGTCGCCGCCGTCACACCGGAGATCGGCGTGCCGTTCCGGCGCCACTGATAGGCCAGATTGCCCGGACCGTTCGCGGCGACGCGCAGCGTCAGCGTATCACCGGCCGTCATCACCGAGGGAGCCGACGGTTGCGTTGTGATCGTCGGAAGTGCGTCGCCCGTCGAACGGCGCAACCAAACCACGTTCGACGAGTAGTTCCCCGCCGAGGTAACGGTCAAAGCTGGCCCGACGGAGGACAGGACCGAAGCGCCACCGGAGCCCCAACCCACCACGGAGCCATCTGCGCGCAGCGCGTTGGCGCGGCTGTCGCGCGCATCGAGAGCAACAACGTCAGTCAGCCACGCGGGCGGTTTGAACTGCCCATTGTTCACGGTGGATCCCCACTGCACCACCGTGCCATCGGCCTTCAGTGCGAGCGAAAAGTCGTTCCCGGCCGCGATTGCCACGACGCCGGTCAGGCCGGCAGGGACAATGGTCTCGCCCTCGTAATTGCTACCGGACGCGACCACGGTGCCGTCGATCTGCAACATCAGCAGATGCGACGTGCCGACGGCGATCGCGGTCACCGGCAGCGTTGGCTCTCGGAGCATCACCACGTTGCCGTAGTAGTCCCAAGAGTAGACCCGTCCGTCAGACCGGAGGGCATATATGATCGAGGATCCGCGTGCGGCATCGATCGCAACAAGACTGTTCAACGTCGCCGGCGGATTTCCCAAGGTGCTGTAGGGCGAATCCGCCCAAGTCGCGATCTTGCCATCCGCACCCAACGCAAGCCCGGCGTAATCGAGAGGCCGCACATCAACGAACGGCACCGTGCTCGTCGGCAACCCGCCGACAAAATTCGCACCCCAGCCCACGAGCGTGCCGTCGCGCCGCAGCGCGACTGCGGTGAGATATCCCGTGCGCACGGCGAGCGCATCTCCGAGTGTCGCGGGAATGTCGGTTAGATAGGAATAGTCGGTGCGCACCTGCGTCGGCCCCGGGTCGAGCACGAGGAACGTCGTCGCGCGGCTGACCGCGCCGAGCGCATCAGTGACCTCCACGGTGTAGGCTCCAGCGTCGGCCGGAGTGGCTTGGCGGAACGTGAGATTCGGTGCCGTGGCGCCGGAGATCGGCCGGTTGTTCTTCTTCCACTGGTAGGCTAGCGGGCCATGGGCCGTGGTCGCCGTGACGCCGAGGCGAACGTATCCACCCGGCTGGGCCAGCACGCGCTGCGGCGGAGCGGCGGTGACCGTCGGCGGCGTGACGATCGAGAGGGCGGCTGCCGCGCTCGTCACCGAGCCGACGTGGTTCGAGACCACCACATCGTAGCT